>CAJQLD010000083.1 GCA_905479095.1 uncultured Flavobacteriaceae bacterium | reverse complement strand
CTTCTCCGCCAGATATAGCTATGTCTGAGGAAATGGGTATTCCTTATTTAATCTACAGCGTAATAACCAAGAAGTTTTTTCTTTATTACCCCGAAAGCTATGAGCCAGAAAAGCTTACTGGAAAACCTTACATCAAGGGCTTCTTTGAATGCACCTGTATGTTCAAAGACTATTTCAAAAAAGAACTAAACATAAACATATCTAAATGGAACGAAAACTATTGGCTTCCACAAGAAGATAAAGACGCAAATAAACTATTAATAAATATATTAAATAATAATTTAAAAAAAATAGAAGATAAAAAATTACAAAAACATGATGTAATATTATTTCAAGTAAAGAAAAATTTTAGATATCATGTTGGTATATATTGTGGAGATGATTACTTCTTGCATCAGGCCACTGGTATTTTATCCAGGAGAGAGTTATTGGACGAACGCTGGCAAGCAAAAATAAAAGAAGTGTACAGACATCCATCGTTAGTGTAAATATACATAAGGAAAAAGGATGAAAAGGGTATTTTTACACGGAGAACTCGGGAAAAAGTTCGGTAAGGAATGGAAGCTAGACGTTAGCTCTCCGTCTGAAGCTGTGTCTGCACTGTTCGCTAACGATAGAGAAATAGAATCATACCTTAACAAGAAAGAAAAAGCAGGAATACATTATGGTATAAAAAAAGAGAAAAGCGACAACTTTATAGATCAAGTTGACTACGTATTGCCAACAAAAGAAGATATACATATATTTCCTATGCCGCAAGGATCAGGATTCGTTGGCAGCTTATTCATGATGGCAATTCAGACCGCCGCAAGCATGTATATTTCAAAAAAAATATCGGAAGCAATGGAAAGAGACGACAGCACTCTAGTTGCGCAAACTCAATCGTTTTTATTTAATGGGTCCGATAATAGATACCAGCAGGGGGCAACTGTGCCTCTTGGTTATGGCAGAATGAAAATTGGAAGCAATGTTATATCTTCATGCATTGTTAATTATGATTACGATTCGGAAAAAGGGCAGATTTTTAATTTCAAAAAAGGATTATACAGCCTCGTTCCTAGTTATAGTAAATACTACTTGCCTCAAGGCTGTCTGTTTTCTGCATTCGCGTTGAATTTATTTGATGGAAGTAGCGACTTTAAAGCTTCTGATCCAGCTTATCAATTTTTAAAAAATAACTTACCAACAACTTATTTCGGAGCAAACGATGGAATTTATGGTCAATATACGGATGCTGATACTTATGCGAAATCAGTAACGACAGTGAAGCAGGAAAAAACCGGCAATGCAGTTGCGGGTTATTTTTATTACAACTATAACTGGTTAAAGGGTGTCAATATAGATAGAATGGGGGTAAAAGGAGTCGATGGAAACTGGACCACTGTATCAAAGGCAGACAACACCTATAAGGTAAAAGAATCGGACGCGTCTACAAGTTCTTATGTTTGTCTTCAAAGCGTACCACTGCCTGATGACGAGGTTAAAGAAAAAGAATTTTATCCAATATCTTTTGCGGAAGACGGAGAGATAGAATATATAGCCGGAAAAGATAAATCATTTGAAGGGGAAGGGTTTTTTCCTATACCGGTTGGACAGAGGTGGAGAAATGGGAACAAAAATGATGGAGTTGGATGGTTTAAATTAGAATCAACATCTATATATAAAGCTGTAGACTTAGCCTGCGAGGGTCCAATTGATGGGCTTTGTGATAAAAATGGAGAAACTTTGGTATTCAATAAAGAATCAAAAAAAATAACAGATCCTAGTGACCCTAGGTTTTTAAGAAATCCTGATGACGATTATCTTCAGGGAGTTATATTAGATGACGCACAAGTAAAAGAAGTAAACCTAGGAACAGTTCCACCTAAGGATGCATATAATATAAATGAGTTTGACATAGACATAGGACAAAGCAGAGGCGGCGTTATTGGTACAAATGATCAATCACTCCTTGACCCTCAATATTTATTCTCAGCAAATACCAAAGATATTAACGCGCCACTTTACGGGCCAAGAGAAATAAACCCTAATAATATAATAGGAAACGCAAATAACCTTCAACCTTTCGAAAAAAACAAAACATACAAGCAAGGAGATTATATTTCATATCAAGAGGGTGCTGGAGAAAAATATACATATAAAATAAATACCAGCTTAGCTAATCCTTTCAGTAGGCATGCAAGCCATAATTATAGCGAAAGTGAAACTGAAATAGTTTATGTAGGAGCGGGTGATGCTGCTGAGTTTTATACAACAACCCCGCTAATTAATGGATACCAGACTTTCTATGGAGAGTACGTAAACATAGACGAAGATAAATTTTATGAAGATGGAGACCTAGTAAGGTCTGCCAGGCATGATGGAGGGGTTGAGTATTACCAAATGGGTGCTGACGCAAGAGATTTTTTGGGTACTTTTGATGAAGAAGCAACTTACGAAGGACAAGAGGGTAAAGTCTTGATGCAGAAATTGTCAGAAGAAAAAAATACAACATCACCAATATACAAAATAACAGGGGATTATTCTCCGGGGAAGACTATACAGGTAACACCTGAGATAACTAGACCTTTTGGTTTTCAAGATTTCACAAAACAACTTTCAGCTAAAGATAGGGGCAATGATAAAAAAGTAACTACTACAGACCCTATTTATATATTGCAAAATACAGAGGACGTAGAGGTAAGCGCTAGAGAATGGGCTTCTGAGGCTCAATTGACTCCAGGGCAAATACCAGAACTATGGCAATCCATCAAAATAAATGGAGTTAAAGATGTAAAAAATGGGCCAGGAGGTCCAGGAGAAGAAGGAGAAGATAGGGACGATTTACGTACTAAAATATTTTTATTAGCTGGAACCGCAGATCAGGTAGCAATTAGGTCTTCAGAGGAAGAATACTATGTGAGTCACACGGTTATCAACCCATTAGTCGAAGAGCTCTACGTCACAATTCAGCTCGACCAATTATCATACATATACGAGGGGGACACAGTAGAGGTAACATACAAAATAGGAAAACTTTGGAATTGGATAATGAGTGCTTACCAGGTCTATCACGGAGCAATGCTGGGAAAGTATTTATATGACGCAACGTTACAAGCGCGCGTTTCAATTGCAGCCGCTAAAGATCCCATGCTACTTGACCTAGTGCCTGCCGCAGCAGAGCTTGGATCGGGGGATTTGTTAGCGGCAGGATATGAGGTTGCAATGCTAGCAGCTTGGACAGTTATAAAAGGTTTTATAAACCCTGATGATGGATGGAATATTGGAACAAAAATAGAAAACGCAGGAGAGATTTGGCCAAACAAAGCTAAGTTTAGAATAAAATACGGAAATGAAGGAGAAACTCCTTTCTCTACCGATATTTACATTTATGGCGTGGCCACAAGTTCATACAGAAAAGATGTTAAAATTTATTTACCAAAGAATCCATCTAGAAAGGATAGGATAGTAAAGGTTTACAAATTAAACAGAGAAAGAAATCCAGTAAAAGAGGGAGAGCAGGCCGCTAGATACAAGGAGACTTTTTTGTTGTCTGGGGTAACTGAAATAACACCGGTTCAGTTGAGTTATCCTAACTCAGTTGTTATAGGAACAAGAGTTAACGCTAAAGACGTATCCTCTATCCCCACCAGAAATTACCACCTAAAGCTAAAGAAAGTAGCAGTTCCAAGTAATTACAGCCCGGAAACAAGGCGGTATAATGGAAACTGGGATGGAAGATTCGAGGGCCAAGCATCTAAAGATGATCCGGTTCCTGAAGAAGCAAAACTTTGGACCGATAATCCGGCATGGTGTTTGTATGATTTAATATCAAGCAAAAGATATGGAGTAGGAAAATTTGGAATAAAGCCCGAAAATATAGATAGATGGACTCTTTACAGGATAGCGAAATATTGCGATGAGTTTATTCCGACTGGTTACAGCTCGAAAACTCCTAAAAGAAAATTCTCTTTGTCCGGAGAAAACACCATATCAATAACCGCAGAGGGCCCTTATGATGATGCGGATTTTCAGGGCGAATATAATCACACGAATAAAAAACTAGCAATTTATTATAATCACGGAATATGCGAATCTATTAAAATAATTGGAACAACATTATCTGGCAAGAAAATAATACTAGAGAGAAACCCAGCTCAGGAGTCAGGGGAGTGCGCTGTAGAAATAGACTATCCATTGGTTGAGCCAAGGTACACATTGAATGCATTTTTAATGAACTCCCAAAATGCCTTTAAGTTAATAAATGAATTTGCTGCGATATTTAGAGCTTTTGCTTATTGGTCAGGGGGCGCAATTAACTTCTTTCAGGATCAGAAAAAAGATTCAGTAATGCTGTTTGCTAACAATAATATATCCAAAGAAGGATTCTCTTATTCTAGTACGCCGAAAACAAGCAGGACTAATTCGTGTAAGATAAAATACGTGGACAAGTACAATATGTTCAGAGCAAAAATGGAACATTCTGAAGATAGAAAATCCATACAAGAGAATAATATCATAGAGCAAACCATAGATGGGTTTGGAATAACTTCTCAAGCTCAAGCAAAAAGGGCTGCTGACTTTTTAGTCAAAGGCGCAAACATGGAAACAGAACTATTGTCTTTTGTTACCAGTTCGCTTGGATCTTATCTCAAGCCAGGAGATGTCATAGATGTTTTAGATAACAAAAGAACTATAGGTAGGTTTGCTGGTAAAATAGTTGATGTTGAAATAAGCGGAGACGGAAAAACTGCGGAACTAATGGTCGATTACCCAATAAGAACAATAATAGAAGAAGATGATAAGGACACATGGAAGCAAATAACAATTTATAATACCTCAGGAAATCAAACAATTGAATCATTGGATGATTTAGGGGAAGTAACGGACCAGCAAATAGAAGACATGAGGGCCGAGCAAATAAAACAGTTCACGGTCAATAAGATTTATGAGAACGACACTAAACTAAGGTTGGTTAATAACCCATATAGTCATGTAACTGGTGAGTACACTTGGGTTGAAGCCCTAAAGGATGCAGAAGAGCGCGGAGGGATACTTGCGACCATAAACAACGAAATGGATCAAGTAATGGTTCAGGCCATGTTGCCAGAAGATGAGATGGCATGGATAGGTGGATATTACTTAGAACTTCCGATACCTGAAAAATTTATATGGCATCAACCGCAAGAATGCGACAGTAACGAAATAACATTTTTTAGCTGGCTTGATGGATACCCTAGGGTGGCAAAAGAAATAGAGTCAGATCTGGCGTCAGAAGGAAACTTAGAAACTGATCACATATGCCCTCTAGGCACACTAGACATAGCGGCAGATAATGAGTTCCCTGGAGAAAATTTTATAGCAGTTAGTGGTTCTGAGAATAATTCAATACATGGAGATTGGGTTACATTGAGTGGGGATACGAAACTTGGATACATTTTGGAAAAACAAGCTGATGAGTCGTTTTTTAATTTAAAAGACACTAAGGGTACTACTTTTATGATGGAGGATTCTGTCAACCTTGCAGAGCCCAAGAAATATAAAATACTAAACATAGCGGAATCTTCTAATGGCGTATACAATATTCAAGGATTAGAATACAACGAAGACAAGTTTGATAATATAGAAAGAGATTTATCCCTAACGCAACCAAAGTCACCGGTGATATTTACAGAAAATAGCATTGACCCACCCTCCGAAATAACAGTGGAAATATTGAGCGAAGATATCAAAAACAATATACCATACGGAGTAAAGGCTACTTGGTCAATGGTTATTGCTGCGGCAAGTTACAGGGTACAGTTCTTTAACGAAAACATTCTGCTGGCAACATTCGAAGTGCCTAACGATAAGACTGCTGAAATTATATCGCACGAATTTAGGAGCGAAAGAGTAGTCGAGAATGGTACTTATTACGCAAGAGTTTATTCAGTAACAACATAATGTCATTTAATAATTCCAGTCAAGTTCAAATACCTTTATCTGATCCCAGGTTAAAATACGGAAAAACTTTTAGGATTTCGAATATATATTTAAATTCATCTAGTGAGATTCAGGATGTAAAAGACTTGCAGCCGTCTTCTGACTCAACGTCTTATTATAAGCAGAACTTTCAGACCTCAAACCTGAATTTAGAATGGGAGGTAATCGATCCAAGAAACGACTACATATATAAAAACCCATCAGACATAGAGAAGAATGTATACATAAGTGGTTTCGATGTAAACATATATGAAAACTACGGAAATTTAACAGGACAAAATGCTATAGATAATGGAACCAAGGTATTTTCTCAGTCAGGTCTATTAGGTAATACTTTAAACTATGAAATCACAGGGGACAACTATAGTAGAAATTATTCTGTAGAGATAACATTAACAGACTTTACTGGTAACAAGAATAGGGCAATATTGACTACCCAGAACCCGATGCCTAATTATTCTATTTTATCAACCGGAGTTGATATGGGAGTTTTTAATTGTAGTTATAGCGGGCTAACTGGAGGAAATGGATCAAGCATAGCAAACGGTCTTAGATATCTAGAACTTTATAATTTTACTGGATTTGAAGGCGGCACTTTCCCTGACAAGAGCAAAGCTATAAGATCACAAACTGGCGATAATGGTTTTGTGTCTGTGGAGTTGACGCCTGGCGCCAATAATTATGTAATGTCAGTTCCTAAGGATTTATATTCTTATGGAGATATATCTGGATTTTTTAAACCTCAGGAGTATGTAACTGGGGTTGGATTTAGCGGGTTCATAGGGAACCCTGAGCAGCCATTACTGATAGATTATAACCCAGCAATAAGAAACATTAATGGCTACAGGATATCTGGTGGCGATGCATATCGCTATACATTTGACTTGAATTACAACACTGGCAGTAATTTAATGACAACTTGCTACGGTGTGACAGGAACAGGTCAGACAACAGGTTCAGTACTTGGTTATGATGGTGAAATATTTTATGATAGTGGGGTTGCCTTTGATGCGACTTATAATTATAATAATACTGGGATTGAATATACATACGATAATTCACTACCAATCCAGGAGGGTTTTAATACTGGAGAATTAAAAGATGTAGCAACTATAACTGGAGTAGGATTTACTGGATCTGGAACATATGGAAGTGGAGCGGGAGAATATTGGGCTGAATCTTTTCCTAAATATACCGGATACGTTTCAAAGGATAATGGAGGTGATGTAATATCAGGAGGAATTTATAACTATGGATACTACGACCCTTATGAAAATAAATTTAAATGCGCTAGTAGCGAAGAAATAAAATCTGGAATACTGGAGACTAGGGGAATATATTCTATCCCTGCAAACAACCCAAATAGTTATGACATACAATATCATGATGGGGTTAATTTTAAAAAGAGTTACGAGCAGGGGGCGTCTTATCTTAATTCTATAGGGCGTATGCCTGCGGTAATAATGAACAAATCTCAGTTAATTAAGATTTCTGAAATCAGCGGAGGAGTTGGATGGATAGGATTAAGGCGGAACAAGGTTGGGGTTATGACTAGTTTATTCTCTGAAGATTTTAGCAATCAATCATTTCTTGACAGTATAAACATAGACCAAGAGCAGAGTAGAGATATACAGATAACAAACTTAACTGGAGGGATAGAAAATTCAAGATTAGAGATAAATGACGTAGGCGAATATTGGTGTTGGACGAACTCAAGTGGGACTCACATATATAAATATGCAGGAAGTGGATACGAAAAAACAAGAGAGGCTCATTTAAAATTAGACATAAAGAGAAATAGTGATAATCATCTAATATATACCACAGGATTTAAGGCTGAATCTAGACCGGTAGAAATAAATCAATTAACTGGATTATCAGGGAGTTTAGATATAAATTTTCAATACAACTTTGAAGATCATTATTATGAGTCTGGGCTGCAGCAGGGGGACCAAACAAATTATAATTTAATCCAAGCAAACCTCTATACAGGAGACTCTTATGGATTTTCTATTTCCGATGATAATTTATACAAATCCTTTAAAGAAGATCAGCCAGGAGATGGAACTATAGAGGTGTTGCAATCTGGGGTAAATTTCTCATACAATGAGGACGGAGATAATCCTCCTGGATTTTTTAAGATATTGCCATTTGATACAATTGGAACTGGAGTTTTAGCGGACGCTAATAAAATCATAGCTGAAGCTGAAGGCGGAAACCCTGAAGACCCCATAAAATTAATACAGAATGATCAGATTACCATTGTGAATCTTGATGGAATGCGGGCCGCTAATCAGAATTACATAAAAGTTAAATTTCCATTCGAGCATGAATATGCGCCGATAGTTACTTTTGGTATTGAGTATGATGGTGGAGACGAAACGATGTCTTATTTAGGAGCAATGGTAGTTGGGAAAGCGAGCACCAAGGATGTGTCGTTTTTATTTACAGAAATACCTCCAAGCGATGGATACTCTCTTTATGTTAGATCTGCTAGCGGAAACACTAAGACAAGAGAGTTTATATTTAAACCATGGAGCCCCACCATGGCTTCTTTGTTTGCCTGGTATGACGCAAGCGATAATTCGACGCTAACAATAAATTCTGGTATAGTGGAAGCTATAGCTGACAAAAGCCTGAATAATAACAGCCTATTAGCAGGCTCATCTTCTGTGAAGAATCAGACACTAATACCTGGAGGGCAAAATTCATTAGACGTTGTATCCATGGATGGAGACGACCATTATGTCACTCAAAATATGAACCTACCAAGTAGCGGCAACCTATCTTGTTTTATGGTTTGTAAAATAGACGCCATAGACTCACCGCTTGATTCAATATTATCTGCCGTCGGGCCAACCAGTTTTCAGTTTGCAGCCGGAAACATCTCAGAATTTAGAGGTCAACTAGCAGCCAACGGAATAGGGGGCTCGAACACAGGGGTCTCAACGCACGGAAATCTTGGCGGAGTTTACCGTATATTTGCGTTGACTATGGATTTTACCTCTTCCCAGCAATGTCTAATATATGCCGACGGAGCAGATATTACTAATACGCCTATAGCTTACACCACAAAACTTGGCAGTCCAAAAACTTTTAGAGTGTTTGCTAACAGGGCGAACGCTGAAAAGCCCTCAGGGTTTATTTCGGAAGTCGTTTTTGCGGAGAATACAGATGAAGCAACTAGGCAAAAGATGGAAGGGTATTTAGCCCACAAATGGGGAACGACAGATAAATTACCCTCATCTCATCCATATAAATTTGTGACACCACAAGCTTAAGATATTAAGCTTATAAGTATCTTGGCGTCTTTGACCGAAATGTCATCCCAGTCTTTCCAGGATTCTATATTTTTGTTTTGGTAGATTCCTTCTTTTTTATCTTGCCAGCATTTTTTAATAAAAGGCTTGAATTCTTCAAACGATTCAGTAGAGAGAATACTTTTTGCTCTATTTTTTAGAGTAGTTATAGGGCTAAATGGATCACTTTTTTTAGAAGAATCTTGATGCGCAGGAGAGTTTGGATTTGATTTATCAATTTCGTCGTCTCCAACGATATGCACATTGAGGAAGTTTCTGACGCATCTAACAAAAGACCTATTGCAGGCTATAGTCTCTAGAAATTTGGTAGCAAAACTACTTGTGTTTTTTGTGCTTGCGTTAGCCATGTCTTCAAAAGAAACAGCTTCGCCTCCCGTTTCATAGTTTGGAATAAAAACAGTGTTGCAAGTAACCGCAACATGATCATCTTCACACTTATCCATAGAGTAGGATATGCTTGAAAACCCTCTAAGCCTGGCAAGCTCTTTGATTCCGCTAAGTTTGATTAACAGCTGGTTGTCCTTCAGCCCTTCGATTGATCTTGGCATGTCTTTATTTCTAGCTTGAAACCAAAGTTTGTTGGGAAATAAGTGCTCTTCCTTTATCATTGCTCTCCAGTTGACCGAGCCATCTTCATTGAAGACGTATTGTATGTTTTTTAGTAAGCCGTTTTCGTCCCTGTTGAATAACGAAGGACCTGTGGAGTTGTCTATCTTAGAATCTGTTTCAATTTTTTTTGCCTTTACCATGATTGTATATGTTAAAATGTTCTACTTCTTCCCAAAAGTCATCAGTGTCGATGATTTTTGATTTTTCTTTATTGTTTGTAATTCCAGCTTTCCAGTGCGCTTTACTTGCGTATTCTTTACTATCGCATATAAGTACTTTATTGCTTTCATAGAACGTATTATCACATATTTCTTCACAGAAGTCAAGATCTTTTTTTAGGGTCACTTTGTATTCCTCAACAGTCCAATCAAAGAACTTGAATCTAAGTTCTGATAATTTGGATGAATCCCTGCATATTAAGGAGTATTTGACACCTAGAGAGTTTAAATAATTTAGATACTCTTTGTCGAAGTTTCCATCCTCCAGGAACAAAGTCATCGCAACGATATTCGATTTGTTGATATGATCTAATGTAATCTTTGTTGAGGTCATCAAATTAGACCTGTAGTTCAGCCAAGAAGAAAGTCCTTCGTTATTCGCCCCATAGTCACACCTTAAATTAATCAAGGAGGACTGCTTGAATGCTTCTGGCGCAGGAGTATTTGGTACCGCCTCGACTACACGACTATGGAAATGCCTGCCTATATTTAATGTATATAGGTTGTTTAGGTCATGCTTGATGTTTAATAAATCTAAAACTGCGCAACCTATTTCTTCAGGCTTAACTTCGTTTACTCTTTTTATAGATTCATGGTTTGAGAGAGATGGTTTTATCTCGGAAAAATCAGGAGAAATTAATTTTACTTGTGATTTATTATTCCATATTGGACCAGAGCATTCTGGGAAAAGGTTCGAGTAGAGGCATACTATTTTTTTATCAAAGCAGCTCGCTATATGGACGGGAAGACTATCTATACCAAAATGCAGTAACGACTTACTGGATACGTAGGTCATTTGTTTGAACGAACAATTTAGTAAATTAAAATCACAATCATTTAGTACGACATCATCTTTTCCGCCTATTTGTATTATATCTATTCCTTCTTTTTTTAAGAAGGGTTTAATCATTTGTATAGTTACAGCCCAATAATCATAATGTCTTGCTGGAGATTTAGTGTTGTTGGTGTGGAATGTTATAAATTTCTCAGAAGGTATTGGGTAGAAGTGGCCAATGATTTCGGGTTGACCTATTTTGACACCAAGTGATTTTGCGTATTCTTCAGCGATATGACTCATTTTTCTGCGGTATAATATTTTTGTTCTTTAATTTTTGAATTAGTTAAATTATTAATTTCATTTTTAATATTGAATCTTTTATCATTCTCTCTGTATACTGATATAGATATGTTTATAAACTCTTGATCTAATTCTTTATTCTTTTCTTTATTTCTTTGGTGTTCTAGTATGTCCCAGAGGTTTTCGTTGACGTCTGTTATATCTGAGAGTAATGACTTTAGTTCTGGTTTTATTGATATGCGTTCCTCGCACAAGGGAAGCAGCAACTCGTACTCATTATTCACATGAGAAAGCTTTTCTGGATCGTTAATCTTTCTCCTCTTAACTTCTAGTACGGAAATTCTATCAAACAGTTCTCCTACTGATATGGGTACCGATAAGATACTTTCATCCTTTGAGATCATGGCAATAAATCTAGTTGACTTTTGTCTCTACCGTTGTGCGTATAGTTTAATATTTTTTGAGTTCCGATATGGGGAAGGTATGCCACGTCAAAGTATCCTTTGTGTTCACCCATGCCCTCTAGAAAAGTCAAGGAATCGATCTGATTGCTGTATGGTATTAATTTATGCACAGAAGGATTGTCCTCAATAAAAGGATAAAACTTTGGGTCTGTTATGAAATATATATTATGAGATGGATAGAGCGACTTCAGATTAGACATCAGAGAGTTAACCCACAATACATCACCGGCGCTTCCAGGCATAACTACAGCAATCCTATTCTCTGCGCCTTCGTCATCAAGTAATTGCTCAAAATCAAAAGAAGATGGAATTGAGGAATTTTCTTTATTGGCAACATCTTTGAAGAATTGAAGCACTTCACCTCTTGTTTTTCCTTTTGAAATTTCACTCATCCAATACTTGTGGCCTTCGTCAGTCTTTGCATTGACGTCCATGATCAGTATATTTTTATAAATATCAACTAACCACTCTGAGTCACAAGTTATATTTCTTGGGATGTAATTAGGGTTCCTTGGTTTATCTTTGAAGTCAAAATCAAAATCATGATCAGGCATTGAATCAAAGATCTCTTCTAATTGGGCACCGATTACTTCTGGGGAAAAATTATCTATAACGAACTTTCTTCCAGTTTTGCCCATCTTGGCCCTCTTGTTGGCTTTCATTTTGAAAACTTTTGTTAGTTGCTTGGCGATGCTAGAAGGATAAGTGCTGGCCTTTATGAATTGAGTTCCAGGCTCCCTGTATTCGGCCCAGTCAAGTGGGAAGGATCCACTCTCTAAGGTTGAAGTGTCTTCGCCGCAGCTATAGTTTGTGACGAGCGTTACAAGCTCGGTGAGCTTAGCTTCTTGGATTGGTATTTCTTGGCCGCCAGAAGTGAATGGGTGACAGTATACATCCATTAGATTGTATATTTCATTTAGCTGATTTTCAGAAACCCCAGCTTGTACGTTTGTGGTGTTTTGGCTTTTCTTGGATCCACAATATTTACAATCAAGTTCTTGGCCTGAAAATGGTTTAACCTCGTACTGCTTGCATTTTTTACAGTAATAAGTTGTTAGTATTCTTGAATTTTCTATACCCTTTTCTTTTATCAATCTGACGATATCCCAACCCTCTCCCCAGTGTGTGTGCAGCAATAGTTTGGCGTTTGAGTCAGGATTATCCTTGAGAAATAATGAGAAGCCGTCCATTAAGTTTGGGACGCTCTTTCTCAGTTGGTTCCTGAATACAAAACCAATCACAAAACAATTCGAGTCTATTAGGAATTTCTTCCTTAAATTTACTTTGTGCTCGTCGGCGATCTTAAAAAAGCTTTCCGTCTTAACTACTCCTCTCAGGGTTTTAACATGTTCATGCCCCAATTTATTTAACTCTCTCTCAGCAAAGCTCGCCCAGACGTAGAAGTTTTTAACAAATGGAGCCGCCTCCAGGGCTAAGGGCAATATAGGTTCAGAGTCTAAGGTGGTCCATATTATAGAATTTATCTTGTCCCACCATTTCCTCTTCCAGTACCCATTAAATCCCCAGATGTCTTCGGCGCCTATATATATATCAGGCTTGAATTCTTTAATTAAGTCGTCTATTGTTTCGCCGCCATAACTAGCAGTTCTTGCGGTATTCGGATCTTTCTGTAATTGTTGCAGCTTTCTTTGGTCGTCTGGCAGAGTGCCAACACATTTCCATGGCATCTTAGATAAAGCTGGGTGAGACTTTGGCATCCCATTGCAAGCCTCTATGATTTCATATTTTCCAGTAGAATAAAGGTAGGATAATACGTTCTTGCAATTCTTACCGAAGCCAGTAAATGCTTTACTGTGATTGCTATGAAATAAGATCTTCTTCATTAAATCGGGCAATCTTCTTCAGTGTTGGAATATTTAGATTTAGAAAACGATTCAATGTTTTTCTCTATACGAAAATTGTATATTCTGGTCAGGATAGTTTCTAGGAATCTAGATAAACATTCTGCCTCCCCAGCTTCTAGTGAGCATTTAAATGTATTGCTTCCGTTTTTTATAATTGTTAATCCGAAGTTTGGTAATATTTGAATTTCTTCTTTGTAGCTTTTTGTTTTTGCGTCAAACTTAGAAACTTTAGATTCTTTATCCCATGGAGTAAATTTTATAGTAGTTTTTTTGCCTTCGAATTGATGGAAGGTATCGTATGCAAATCTATTCTTTACTGCGTTGATTATTGAGCCGCACTCAAACTCATTGAATTTCAGGGTAATGTTTTTCTCTGGGTCTTCTTTGTTCTTGATGAAGGTTCCTCTCCTAGCTTTCTCATCCCAGCTGTGTTGCATTATGGCCGACACGAACAAGATGGGTTCGCCGCTGTTCTTGTCGTGACCCATTGAAAAACTGAAACCGAATCCAGAGTTGTATTTATTTGGTTTGTATAATTGTAAGCTCATAATTAATCGAAGTCTATTTTAACGTTTTTACTTTCATATGTGTTACCTTTGTCCATATGATGTTTTGTTCCATTTCTCTCTTTAGAGTAATTTTCAAAGTATTTTTTCTTTAGTGGGTCTACGCCGTCATTCTTTTCGGCGCGCATAGATGAAAGTTCGGCGCTCTTATCTAACATATCACCAACACTACCCTTCATGTTTGCAGTAGAGTTTACAAAACTTGCATTGTCCCATGGGTCAATCGACCCCTCTGTATTCAATTGGGAAGACGTGAAGATTCTCCTCCACTCTAATCCTTTTTCGTCTACATATTTCTTCTCATCATTCATGTGGAAGAACACCTCTGTTTCCTCTTGGGTCTCAGGGTTTTGAAAGATATACATTGGCATAGTGTTAGATTATACCAAATATTTATTACATTGTCAACTATTTTTTATCTAATTTATTACAGCTTAATTGTATTAAATCCAATAGAGAATCAAATAACCAACAACAAGCACTAGAGCATAAAGGAAATAACAAATATAAAATATTACTTTCTTTAAAATTATACATTAATAAACCAATAAAGAAACCACACCAAAAGCCTAAACATAAACTACAATTAAATAATTCTTTTAATAAATTAGAATGTTTAAAAATAAAATTCCTCAGACGGCCTAATATGGACCCATACCTAAGGATCCACATTAAGCCGACACAGGAGATCAATTCAATTACCATTGAGAGACTCTAGCGCTTCCTTGATAACTAGAAGCTGCTCTTGAGTCAAAGATACTTCCCCACCAAAATCATCAGTGAGCGTGTAATGGTCTGTTTTTTCTTTAGATTTTTTTAATACCGGACATCTTCCTTTGCCACAGCAGAGGAGAACACCTTCGCCTTGTTTCTTAATGTTCATTTGTTTATTAGGTTTAAGATTTTTTCAACTGTATTATCGTAAGTAAATACTTCTTTTATTTCAACACCTTTTTCGTTTCTTTTGTCGTATTTATCTATAGCTTTGTCTAGCGCCTTATAAAATGATTGATCGGAGAATGTATTTAAGTTGCCTTGATTAAATGGTTGACCTTTTTGAAAGAATGCTCCGTCATAAATTTCTTCCTGGCCTTCTGGCTCGACCAATATCGAGTTATCTTTGGTGGCCCAATCTTTATGCGAGGTGGCGTTCAATACGACACTCCATTTACCTAGACAAGTAGAATTGAATGCGGGTAAATTCCAACCTTCTGCCCCGCTTAGGCCGCTTAGATTAATGTCAATAGAGTTATAAAGCTCATTCATTTCAGAGTTAGTCTTCAGGTGGGGCAGGAAGTTTATGTTGCGGAACCTTTTACCATTAGTGGCTTTTGTTAAAACTTGACCCATCTGTTCAGGCTTGAAGAATGGGTTATTGATACAGCATGTTAGCTGATAATCATTATTATTGCCGTACCTTTCTGCCCAGAGTTTAATTATTCTTTCGGTGTGTTTTCTTTTTTCGAACTTGCCAACAATTCCGAAATTAATTCTTCCCTCAAGGTATGTTTTATTTGTTTCAAAGAAATCGGTATCAAACCCAATTGGTATATATTCGGGATCATCTACTCCAGATTTCTCGAAGCAATCTCTAGCGTGAGAACTACTGAATATACATTTATCTTGTATTTTGCAGATGTTTGTTTCGGTATCTGTTGGCTCGTCAGTCTCATAAAAAGTATATAAATATTGAGTTGCCCCAACTCTTGACTCTGCGCCATTTATGTGCCACATCTTTAGAGACACGGATTCTTTTGATAAGTTGGAGAATCTATTATTATAGGAACTATCTATCCAGGATTTGAAGTCTGCATTAACTTTATCGTAAGCGCTAAAATCCAAAGAACTCCCCATTGGGAAGAAGGATATGTCTACACCTTTTCCATGTAGAGACTTTAGCATGTTGTAAGTGACGTTACCGAAACTTAATGAATTTATTGGTCCACTGAAATTTATTTTCTTCATGTCTTAGAATGGCATTTCTTCTTCTTCTACTATTGATTGTATAGTAGGACTAGGTTGTGGATTTTCAATAGCAACATTAGTTGGTTCTTTCTTTCCGCTTGGCAGAAATCTAACTAGGTCAGCGCCAAGGTAGAACTTTTGCCTTGAGTTTCCATTCTTGTCTTCCCATTTGCTGACTTTTATTTTACCCTCAACGTAAACGCAAGAACCTTTAGATAGGAACTTCTTACAGTTGTCTGCCGTTTTGTTCCAGCATTCTGTGTCTAAGAAAAGGACTTCATCTTTAGAATTGTTAATGGCTAGTGAGAATGAACACTTAGTGTTGCTGCTTTCAAATGATTTAGTTTCTGGGTCTTTTGTTAGGTGACCTATTCCTATAAATTTATTTATCATAATTCGTTTTTTAGTTCTCTTTTTATTTTAGTGATTGCTTTGTCGTGGATGTTTATGCACCCCTGTATGCTAAGCTTTAGTGGCTTGCATATTTTATTCCATGGCATTACGTTGTTTCTCTGCCCTTCTATGTATCTCATTTTGAATATCTTTGAAACCCTGGTGTCAGGATCTTTATTTATTAGGTTCATTATCTTGCTTAAAACTTCTAGGTCTACTTTTTTATCTTCAGGTTGATTCTCTGATCTCTTTCCGATATCAGCATAATCCATGTGAACTTCTTTTGAGTTCTTATTTTTATTATATAAGTTCAAGCACAACCATCTAGTCTCGTTACCAAGATGGGTTGAGAATTTAGTATTTCTAGAGTCATCGTATTTTAGCGCCGCTTTATAAATATAGTAATTTCTATCCTTCAGTAGATCTACCCTGTCTGAGACTATCCCGGACGTGCTAGTAGGAGAGTAATTATTCACCATCGTTATGAATATACCACTATGACGTTGAACCAATTCGCCCAAGCTTTGCTCGGGTTCTACGCCAACCTGCAAATTGCAGACTAGCTCATTATCGGATAAGGAGTTTATTTCCATTTTTTATTTAGAATAAATAAGAGACTAACATATAATCATAGTAATGTCAAGCAAAAAGAAAGAAGAAAATCTCGCGCGCTTGGTCTTCGTAAGATATGAGGTCTCCGTAAGATTACTGATTGATTAGACTAACGTTAGACAAATAAGATTAACATGAGAATAGCTTCAATAGCTAAAGCTTTTGAAGCATTATAACATAAATTAAGAAAATGTCAAGTGAAAAAGTTTTAAAAAATCAATCGACCCTAATTGAATCCGTATGTAATAAGTTTAAGGGCGAGACTGCTATCGTGCTTGGGTGCTCGCCATTCCTTAGTGATTATGACGATGGCTTGATGATGGAGTTATTGAGCGCCCACAGGGTTATAGCAATCAAGCAGTCTTATAATTTGTTTAAGAATTTTGTTGACATTCACGCATATAACTGTTGTAATATGGAAAGTTATGCTTATGGAGAAAAAAAACCAATGATAGTTGAAGCTTCAAGTTTGGCGCCATCCACTAATCCATTTGATTTATATTTTCACATCAAGGAGAGGGATAAGGGTAGAAGCTTATCAGCATTATGCGCCAACGAAGGCACTCACAGGGAGTTAGACAAATGGGTATTATCAGAGGGAAATTTTATAAAGTCTGCTTGGAACGGTTGTGATATCCATCTAAGACCATACGGTCCGGGAATCATGTCTGAGTTAATATTTTATATGTGTGAGCATTTAGGTTTCTCCAGAATCATACTAATAGGTTGCGATAATGAATCATCCGGGAATAAGACTCATTTCTACAGGGATGAAAACAATAAATGCAATAAAATATCAAACGACCCGCATTCTAGCGCCCCATGGATCAACTTCAACGAAGAGAAAAATATGCACTTAAGATTAATGAACTCATGGAATGAATGGTTTTCAAACAAGGGCGTATCACTAGAATTGGTTTCTAAATTCAACAACTACCCAGAATCAATAAAAAAAATAAAAATAAATGACATCGCTTAAAAATAAAACTATACTGATAACAGGCGGCGCAGGATCTCTGGGGTCGGCTTTATGCGAAAAACTCAAATCATTAAACTGTAGAGTAATAGTGTTCAGTAGAGACGAAGGGAAGCATGCCGCAATCAAAGACTCACTCCCAGAGGTGGAAACCGTTATTGGTGACATAAGAGACTTCGAGAAAGTCAACCAAACTTTCTTTTCCCATAAGCCAGATTACGTAATTCACGCTGCCGCTTTAAAGCGCATTGATGACATGGAAATATTTCCAGATGAATGCGTAAAAACAAACATAGAAGGCTCAAGAAATGTGGCGAAAGCGGCACTACTTAATAACGTCAGCAAGTGCATCTTAATTTCTACAGATAAGGCCTGTGAACCAGTAAACGTCTATGGTTGTAGTAAATTCATAGCAGAGAGAATCTTCACTAACTTTGACTTTCACAACCAAGGCTCTAAGACTATTTTTTCCTCAGTTAGATACGGTAACGTAATTGCCTCACGAGGTTCATTCATACCTTTGTTTATTGATAAAATAAAAAACAACAAACCAATTAACGTCACCTCGAACGATATGACTAGATTTCTGTTCACACTTAATGATGCCGTAAATACAGTCATTGATGCGTTGGTTAACTCTTTTGGTGGTGAAGTTTTTGTACCAGAAATAAACTCTTACACACTGCCTCTCTGCATTTCTGCCCTAGAAGAAATACTACAAAAGAAGTCTATTACAAAAATATCAGGCTTAAGGCCTGGAGAGAAATTGCATGAAGATATGCTTTCAATCACGGAGATCCCCTTTACCTACAGGGTTCCAAACATAAATTTACTACAAATACGACCACAGTACACAAACAAAAAACACCAAGATTTCGAGAAATACACCGGCCCTCACTTTAACTCAAAACTGTGGGTCGAAAGCAACACCGAAACATTAATATCCTTAATAAAATCGGGAATCTCATGAAACTATTCAACAGCAACTTCTCCGCTAAAGAAACCATGCTAGCCTCTAAGTTAATAGAGAGTGGGGACATAGGTTTTGGTCCGCTATCGTCTAAACTAGAGAAACTCTTCAAGAATAAATCTGGCAAACAATATAACGTATCAACAAGCTCTGCGAGTTCCGCTGCATTTATGATTTTCGAATATCTAAAATCTATCCACGGACCCTGCGATGTATATACTCCATCTATCGGCTTCGTCTCGCCAGCTTGGGCTGCCCAACACCTAGGTCACAATATAATATTCGTGGATGTTGATGATAATTTGCTTTTTGATTTTGATGATTATCTATACAAAAGATCAAACAATAGCCAGAATCATTCGGTTGTAATGCCAGTTTTATATGGCGGTGTCAGCCAAATACCTAACCTAAAATTAAAAGGTGACGAAACGTTAGTTGTTGATTCCGCTCATTGTGTTACTCCAAAAATAAAATCTGACTTTACTTTCTTTTCGTTTCATCCGTATAAGCCAATCTGCTCAAGTGACGGTGGTATGATTAGTACCGACTGCAAAAAAGCTAGAGACTTCTTTAATTGCTACAGAAACTTCGGAAGGAAAAACACTAAAAATTCTTACGACATAGTTCAGTCTGGCTTTAAATTTTACATGAACGATTTGAACTCTTGTCTAGCTATCGAAAGTCTAAAGACACACGCAGATAGATTAAAAACAAGAAAACATAATTTTAATTTAATCAAGTCAAGGACTGCGGTTTTTGACGACATATTGTTTAACTCAAGACTAATTGATCACGACGAAAATAGCTCTTACTACTTCTCTACAATAATAGCTGACGATAATAATAGAAATAAAATCAAAAAACTGTACCCAACGTCAACGCATTATCCACTACTCCACAAAACTAAATACTTCAACTCTAAGGCTAAACTTAAAAACTCAGAAAGTATACATAAAAATATAATAAACCTTCCATTATACAAAATCGAAGAACCACCCATTATCGAAATGTGGGCGGACTCCATAATGATCAATTAGAATGAACACTTTTGTGATAGCTGAGGCTGGGTCAAATCACAATAGAAATTTTGATCAAGCTAAGTCCCTGATCGATGTCGCGTTTAAGGCAGGCGCTTCTGCCTGTAAATTCCAAACATACTCCTCGGAAACTCTATACAGTAAAAACACTCCAGACTTCGCAGGATATAAAGACATAAATAAACTCATCAGGGATGTAGAGCTTCCGCGTGAATGGCAAAAAGAACTTAAAAAGTATTGCGATGATATTGGAATTGAATTCATGTCAACTCCTTTTGACGAAAAAGCTGTAGAAGAGTTGGTTAATCTAGGCGTAAGTCGATTAAAAATATCAGGATTTGAATGCACGGATTTTAGATTTATAGATATGGTAGCCTCGTCCGGACTGCCAATTATTATTTCCTTAGGTATAGGTTTTGAAATGAGTTTTATCGATAGAATTTTTGACATTTCCAATAAATATGGTAATTGCTTGAGCTTCATGCACTGTAACAACGCATACCCAACCCCAATAGAAGACGCAGGTATTGGCATCGTAAGGCGTTTATCTCAAGACAGTCGCCACAAGTGGGGGCTATCTGACCATACAGAGAGTCCACTTACTCCAGCTCTAGCTGTTGCTGCTGGCGCAAAAATTATAGAAAAACATTTTACATTAAGCAAGAACTTGCCTGGACCAGACCACTCGTTCGCACTAGAACCAAGCGAATTAAACCAAATGATTGAATATATAAAATTTTCAGAAAAATCATTAGAGTTAAAGAAATCAAACGAATTATCTAATTCGGAAATTAAATTCAAAAATGCAATGAGGTCCGTGGTAGCAAAGACGGAGATAAGAAAAGGCGAAGCATTCACCACTGAGAATATCACAACAAAAAGACCCTTCCTGACTGGAAACGTGCCTGCAAGAAATTTTGACTTGACAATTGGCAGGGTTTCTGATAAACTTTACAATAAAGATGATTTTATATGTACTTAAGACCTGCTGTTTTTGAAGATTGGAGTTTCTTACTAAACTGTAGAAACGATCCCACGACTAGATTAAATTCATTTGACCAATCAGCTATTACAGAAAAACAACACAAGGAATGGTTTAGTCGCAGCTTATCCAATTCTAGTAGGGATATTTTAATAATGGAAGATCCTAATAGCGAATCCATTGGTACGATAAGATGTGACACAAATAATCAAAACGAGAAATTTCTCTCGTGGAGTATAGACGCGAAGCATAGAGGCAAGGGGTTTGGCAGCTTAATGCTATCCTTATTTCTTGGTAGCGCTAAAGGTTATTTTCTTGCTGAAATTAAAAAAGAAAATATCAGTTCCATAAAGATGGCGGAACGAAACGGCTTTACGTACAAATCCCCACAGTTATACGAAAAAACAATATGAAAGATTTAGAAATAATAGATGCAGTCGAAGAAGTTAGGAGTAAAAATAATAAGAACTGGATGGATATCCTGAGGGTTGCCTTCAAGCATGCTCCAGAAGAAGCAAGGCCAATACTAGCGGAAATAAATAAGAGTGACGGAAAAATCAGCATGCTATTAGATAAATTAGCAAATAACAAAACACATGGCGACCAATAAAATTACAGCCGAACCACCAAGAAGCATAAACGATATCTGCTTCATTGTGCAAGCTAGGTTAAACTCCGAGCGTGTTCCAAAAAAGATGACAAGACCTTTTGCTGGTTCGACGCTATTAGATATCTGCTTATCAAAACTCTCGAACTCTTCAATCATACCAAAAGATAATATATATCTTTCATGCTATGAAACGGAAATAAAAGAAATAGGCGAGAAACACAACATAAACATATACAATAGATCTAAATCCTCCGCCAACGAAGAAAAAGATATGAAAATAATCTTTGAATGGCACAACAAAATTAATTTAAATTTCAGTAAAAAATATAAATATGCAATTTTAATTAGCGCATGCAACCCCCTTTTAAGTATAACTAGCATAGATGATTTTGTATCAAGATTTATAGAATCAGAAAAAGAGGGTGCATTTTCGGTGTTCGAGAAAAGGAATTACTTTTGGGATTCCGACAACAACAGTATTACAGACTGGAAGGATCTGCCCATCATGAATACAAAAATTGTTGACCCCGTGTACGAAGGTGCCCATTGTCTTTACGCAACCAGACTTGACATCATTGAAGACGGATACTTCATGGACACAAAAAGCCCAGCTAAACCACTACTTTTCTGCTTAGACGAACTGGAGTGTTTTGACATAGACTTTCAATGGCAGTTTGATGTCGGCGAGGTTCTTTATGGTAATTTCTCAAAACAAAAGTCAAAAAACAAGTCACACAAAGGCCGACAAGCTTAGACTTATCTCGTGAAAGCAAAAAGCTCCCAGTCAGATAGTATTAATGATTTATTTTCTTCAAGTAAAGTTTTATTACTGGGGCCAGCTTTGGATAAAAAAACAACCAAAAAATACATAGAATCAAAACGTCAAGACGGATATGTAATTATATCCTTTTCTTCATCTTCTATGTTTTTCCTTAAAGACATATCCCTATCCCCTGACTTTCACATTTTTATCGACCCGCAATCTTATTGTCATGTACTATCTGAGATCAATCCAGATTTTCTTGCTGATGTAAACTTCCTGGGCTACGAAATGTTTAATTACGAATCAATATTAAATGTTAATAAAAAAATAAACGGAAATCCTAAATTTGGAATAAATGATTTTATAAAAAACAAATCATATTTATCTTTGTATAAAACAAACCCAATAATCGAAACTTATAAAAACTGCTTCGCTCAAAATCCTACGTTCATTTTAAATAATGAAAAATCAGCAATAAAGCAAAATATATGCTTCCAGGATAACCTTTATAGGTTTACCAATGGCAGGGGAGAGATAGATAAATTAACATATTTCCTTCTTCCGATGGTTTTCTATTGGTTTAAATGTATAAAAAACTTAGACCTAAAGGGTTTTGGTTTATTTAACCAACAAAGATATAAAGGAGGAGACACAAGTAGCTACAAAAAATACAAACAGGCATACGACAAGATAGTTTACCTTTATAGAAGCATAGAATTCCCACCAAAGATACACGTCTCGATTGATCATGATAGCCACTTCCATGATCTTAAAAAAATACTACACAACAATTAAAAATTGAATTCCAATCTAAAAATCTTACAATTTATAAATGAAAAAAATAATTATAACAGGAGTCACCGGTCAAGACGGAAGTCACATGGTCGACTATTTATTAAAGAACACTGATCATAAAATTTATGGCTCGGTACGCAGGTTGAGCGTTAAAAACCACG
>CAJQLD010000082.1 GCA_905479095.1 uncultured Flavobacteriaceae bacterium | reverse complement strand
CCTGCTTTTTCGGATACGCACAGTCCAAAAATTTCATTGATCAACCATATCTAGAAACCAACGCAAAAGTGGATTCATTAGTAAAACCCGATCGCATTTATTTATCTATTCTAATTCAAGAAAAAGAAGACCGCGATAAAACCTCCGTTGAAAAACAAGAACGCGAAATGGCAAGTGTTTTGGAAGGCTTAGGCATCAATTTAAAAAAACAATTAAAAATTGAAGATTTAGCCAGTAACTATAAAAAATATTTTTTGAGAAAGAAAAGTGTTCTCAAATCCAAAGCCTACGAATTAATCGTTTATGATGGGCTCACGGCTAGTAAAGTGCTGATTCATTTGGAGGACAAAGGTATTTCTAATGTACGATTAACAAAAACAGATTATTCAAAATCTGAAGCCTTGAAACTAATCCTGCGATCCAAAGCCATTTTAAAAGCAAAAGCACAAGCCATATCTCTTGTGGAACCTTTGGGTCAAGCCCTCGGAAATGCGATTTATATCTCCGATAAGTATTATCAAAATCGAAATTATTCGCAACGAAATGCAAAGATGAGCTTAGAATATGCCCCTAGTAATGACTTGGAAGAACCCATTGATATTGAATTTTCGGGCATTAAAATTGAAAGTGAAGTAAAAGTACGCTTTGCTATAGATTAATCTAATGGAATCCACAAACACGATTTTTTTTCAATATTACAAAAGCACTATTGGAGACTTGATCCTTGGGAGTTATGAAGATGAATTGTGTTTGTTAGATTTCCGTTATCGAAAAATGCGATCTGCGGTTGACAAACGTATCCTGTCGGGTTTAAACGCTGTGTTTGTTGAAAAAGACACGCCCTTTTTAAAATCAGCCCGACTCCAAATTGATGCTTTTTTAAATGGGAAACAAACGTCCTTTTCGTTGCCTATTAAAATGATTGGCAGTCCATTTCAATTGAATGTATGGAACGCTTTACAAACAATCCCGTATGGAAAAACGATCTCGTATTTGGAATTAGCGCATCAAATTGGAGATAAGAATGCCGTCCGAGCGGTGGCCAGCGCCAATGGTGCCAATGCACTTGCTTTGATCGTCCCCTGTCATCGAGTCATAGGCTCCACCAATAAATTAGTAGGATATGCTGGAGGACTGTCTTCTAAAAAGAAATTATTACAGCTCGAGTTAACACAGTCTCACAACCCTAGTGAGTTACCGTTTTGGGAATCTGAAACCTCATAATATCACACAAACCGACTGTGCCAGCTTTCAGAAGCCGGGACTTCCCAAAATTCTAAGTATTCAGCCTTCGAGTTGACCAAGTTATTAAAGACTATAGTGTTTTTAGAAACCGCTTTGTCTTTGGCCATCTTTTTAAAATCGATTAACGTTTTATAGGCAACGTATTCGCCTTGCTTGTAGGAAACGTTCATTTTATCCATCAAGTCGACCTTATAAGTGGTCTCAAGATCCTGAATAAATTTCACAGATGAATCGATAGAACAGCCTGTAGCAGCATTCATTTGTTGGTTCAAAGCAATCACAATAAACCGTTTGTATTTAATTTCGAAGCCTGCTTGTAAATCCGCGCCATGCGCAGTCCACCCTTCTAAAAATAGAGTTATTTTTTTAGTTATTTCTTCTAATTCAACTTCTGAAAATGAACGATTGGATTGGTAAATCCAAATTCGAGCAGTTTCGGGAAGGGTGTCAAAATTAACAAGCATTTATTTTAGGGTGTTAAGTGTTATAAATCATTTGCATTGGCAATGAGCTCGGCAACATCCATGACTTCAATTTTACCTTCCGCTTTATTTTTAACGCCGTCCGTCATCATGGTATTACAAAACGGACATCCCGTGGCAATAATTTCTGGAGTGACTTCCATGGCTTGTTCCGTCCGTTCAATATTGATTTCTTTGTCGCCTTTTTCGGCATCTTTAAACATTTGTGCACCACCAGCCCCACAACAGAGGCCTTTTTTGCGACAATTTTTCATTTCCACCAGTTCGGCATCTAACTTTTGAATCAAATCGCGAGGCGCTTCATACACGTCATTCGCCCTACCTAAGTAACAAGGGTCATGAAATGTGATGCGTTTGCCTTTAAATTTACCACCTTCAATGCTGAGGCGCCCTTCTTCTAGTAAGCTTTTGAGGAATTGAGTGTGATGCATCACTGCATAGTCTCCACCCAAGGATGGGTATTCGTTTTTGAGCGTATTAAAACAATGTGGACAGGCGGTTACAATTTTTTTAACTTCATAGGCATTCAAGACCTCAATATTGGTCACTGCTTGCATTTGAAACAAAAATTCATTTCCGGATCGTTTGGCTGGATCTCCTGTACAGCTTTCTTCGGTTCCTAAGACCGCAAAATCGACCTTGGCTTTGTTTAGTAATCTTACAAAAGCCTTGGTGATTTTTCTGGCACGGTCATCAAAACTTCCAGCACAGCCCACCCAAAATAATACTTCGGGTTGTTTCCCTGTCGCCATGAATTCGGCCATTGTAGGTACTTTTAATACGTCACTCATAATCTAAATATTAGTCATGTTGACCATCGTCAAAAACTTCGATCGTCACTTCTTTTTCTACTAAATCCGTAAATTTACCATTATAGCGCGTTGCTTTTACTAAGTGGTTGTCAATCCAATGGTAATTTCCCCCTCTAGGTTTTCCCATTAAAAGGCTATGGTAGTTAAACCCATGTTTTTTTAACCAGTTTTGTGTGACTTCTCTATGTGATTCTGTTCTGGATGTAAAAAAACAAATCATATGTCCTTCTTCATACCATCGGTTACAGGTTTCTAAAGCGTCTACAAAAGGTAAACAGGTACCCATACGTTCTGGTTCTTCGTTAGGAACATCTTCTGTGATGGTCCCATCAATATCTATTAAATAATTTTTAACGCCACCAGGAAGTACTGGACTTACAAGTTCTCCTGCTTCTACTTTTTCATGTAATAATTTGTCTGCTTCTTCTCTTTTCATAATGAATTTATATTGATATAATTTTAATCGTTTTTCCAGTTTAATCGGTCCATTTGGTTGTAAGGCCACGGGGCACCATTGTTTTCTATGTTAGACATCATCGTGTTGAGTTCCATAGGAGCCGCACTTTGTTCCATCACTAAGTAGCGACGCATTTCAAGAATAATTGAAAGTGGATCGATACTTATGGGACAGGCTTCTACACAAGCGTTACAGCTAGTGCAAGCCCAGAGTTCTTCGTTTGTAATATAATCCCCTAAAAGTTGCTTACCGTCGGGGACAAACACGCCTTTATTGGTATCTATATTATTTCCTACTTCTACCAAACGATCCCGGGTGTCCATCATTATTTTACGTGGCGATAGTTTTTTACCTGTTTGATTGGCTGGGCATTCGCTTGTACAGCGGCCACATTCGGTGCAGGTGTAGGCATTTAAAAGTTGGACCCAATTTAAGTCTTGAACATCACTAGCTCCAAATTTATCAGGGACTGACGCATCCTCTTCAGTAGTGGCAAAAGGATCAATATTCGGATCCATCATAAGCTTCACTTCGTTGGTGACTGCTTCCAAATTATTAAAGTATCCTTTTGGTTTTACGCTTCCGTAATAGGTGTTTGGAAAAGCTAATAAAATGTGTAAATGTTTCGAGTAATATAAATAATTTAAGAATACTAGAATCCCAACGATGTGCATCCACCAGGCGACTCTTTCAATTAGGTGTACATTATAGCCTTCAAACATTGGAGCAAAAAACTGACTGATTATGTTCCCAGAATTCGTGGATTGGAATTCCACATCCGTCGCATTCATTATGATAAACAACCCCATTAAAACAATTTCGAAATAGAGAATTAGGTTCCCATCTAATTTTGGCCATCCTTTCATTTCGGATTTCATAAAGCGTTGAATCTTCACGACATTTCTACGAAACCAAAAGATAATGACGGCGACAAATACAAGTGCTGCGAGGATTTCAAACGTTCCAATCAAAACGCCATAAAGACTTCCAATTCCTGAAAAAATACGGTGGGTTCCAAACAACCCATCAATGATGATTTCTAAAACTTCAATATTGATGACCACAAAACCGACATACACCACAATGTGAAGAATTCCAGCAATTGGACGGCGCACCATTTTACTTTGGCCTAAGGCAATACGGGCCATGTTTTTCCATCGAATTTTGGTCTGATCACTCGTATCAACATCTTTACCAAGATCGATATTACGTTTAAGTTTGCTTATGTTTCGAGCAAAAAAACCAATCCCTGTAAAAAGTAATATTGCGAAAATTAAATTTGGCAAAAATTCCATTTGGTTAGTCGTTGTTGTTTTTTATTTCATTCCCCGCTGCGTCATACTGTTTTGCTTTTTTTCCAAATAAAGAAAAGTGCACATACCGTTTTGGGTTCAATTTCATATCCTCCAAAAGCTGTTCTAATTGTTTGGTAGCTCCTTCAAGATTGTTGTATACACTTTCATCCTTCATGAGTTTTCCAACAGAACCTTCTCCGTTTTCTATACTACTTAATAACGTGTCAAAACTAGAGAGCGTTGATTTTAAATTCGCCATAATGGTCTCTAAATCCGAAGCAGCTAATGAACTACTGAGCGTTGTTAGATTTTCAGATATTTTATTAAAATTTGTAATCGTTTCTCCAATTGCAGACGTATTATCTGAAACTAATCCGTTTAAGGATTCTGAAGTGGATTTAAAAGACTCAATGGTTGTGCTAAGTTGTGCTAGACTTAACTTGATGTTTGTTTTGGTTTTAGTATCAAAAACTTCATTAAGATTTATTAATAATGAATCCGCACTTACCATCATAGTTTCCATTTTTTCTTGAAGAGGCGTTAAACGCTGATTCACCAAATCTGTAAGGCCCGGCTTAATATCAGAGGCTAAAGAATCACCAGACACCACTGTTGCAGCGCCGTCAAATGCAGGTAAAATGGCAATGGCTTTCCCACCAATAAGTCCGGCTTCGTATAATTGTGCTTTACTGTTTATTGAAAATTCAAAATCACTATCAATTAGCATGGTCACTGTCAGTGAACCGGAGCGATCATCTGAAAATTCAATCGATTGAACTTTCCCGATTTTATGACCATTGACCGTGACCGCAGCAGAAGGCGCTAGTCCCTCGACATTTTCATACACGGCAGTAATTTTTTTTGAGGAATCAAGAATATTTTCTCCTTTTAAATAGTAAAAAATAAAAATGAAGAGTAAGATGCCTGAAATGACAAGAATGGCGGTTTTAATTTCTCTAGATAAATTCAATTTGATAGTTTTTTCTTCTTACAAATTTAAGAATAATATTGAAATAATTAGGTCTATTGTTCTTTAGATTTTAAAGCGGTTTGAATTGCTATTTTTTGCCCATTTTTGTACGCAACTAAAAAAGCCGATTTATAGCCTTTGTCAATTGCAATTTGTTTTAAAGCAGTAATCGCTTCAAAACTGGATGTATTGCCATAAAAATAGTGGTATCTCTTGTTTGATTTTTTTCTTGATATTCCATCCAAGCCATTAAAATTATAGGATTTTGTTGCTAATTTTTTGGAACCCGACGCAATTTGAACTTTAAAAACAATTCCATTCGCTTCATTTTTTGAAGTGTTGGAAATAGCATCGGAGTCCTCTGTTTCGGTTGAAGATTTTGACTCTTCATTAGTAGTGGCCACTTCCACAATATCATCTGTATTTAATTTGGACTTATAATCTAATATTGCATCCGATATACTTTTCGAAATATTATTTCTCCCCACGGTAGAATTAAGATAATCTCCTTCAGATCTATTTGTTATAAAACCGGTTTCAATCAAAATACTTGGCATGTAGGTGTTGTGAAGTACCCAAAAACCAGCCTGTTTAACTCCTCTGTTTTTTCGTTTCAACTTATAGGTGAAATTGTCCTGAACATAGCGTGCTAACAGAATACTTTGATCTAAATAGTCTTCTTGCATCAGTGTCAATCCAATCATGGATTCAGGAGAATTTGGATCAAATCCTTCATAATTGGTTTCAAAATCTTCTTCTAAAAAAATAACTTCATTCTCTTGCTGAGCCACTCTGAAGTTAGACTCGTTTCGATGTAGCCCCAATACATAGGTTTCAGTACCATAGGCATTAGAACTGTGTGCATTACAATGAATAGAGACAAATAAATCCGCATCTGCTTTGTTGGCAATTGCCGCCCGTTGTCTTAATTCTAAAAAAATATCTGTTTTTCTTGTGTAGATAACCTTAATATTTTTATATTTTTTTAAATTTTCACCTATTTTTAACACCATTTTCAAAGCAATATCCTTTTCTTTATAACCAAAATCGGTGGGTCTACCTGGGTCTTTACCTCCATGTCCTGCATCTAAAACCACAACAAAAGGTTTGGTGTTGTTTTGTGAATCGGCTGTGAAAATTCCAAAAAGGAAACTGAAGATTAAAATGAGTTTTATTTGCTTTTGCATGTTGATTAATTTGCCTTTGAAACGAATGGTTAAAATATAAAAATCAAAAAAAAATATCCGTAACTTTGATTTTTCAAAAATCGAGCCAATAAATACAAAAATACCCCTAAAAGCATTGAAAACAAGAATATTTCAACTAGTTTTTACTTTAAGTTTTACAGTGTTTACTAACACTATAGGCTGGGCTCAGGACACTCCAAATTTGAAGCCCTCGAAAAAGGAGTTTCCTATTGAACAATTACTGTCGGTTGCCAATGACTCGATTCCAGATAAAGAACTGAAACAAATTGAAACGGATTCTATTACCAATGACAGCCTTCAAAAACCAAAAGGACTATTAGATGGTACCATAACGTACAAGGCGACTGACTATACGTCGATTAATCAAAAAACGAAACAAATATATTTATACAACGAAGCTGAAGTCCTTTACACTGAGATGGAAATCAAAGCAGGAGTCATCATGATTGACTATGCCAATGACATCGTTTATGCAGGACGACTCAAAGATTCTCTTGGTGTCTATTCCCAATACCCCGTTTTTAAACAAGGAAGTGAAGTGGTAGAGCCGGATTCCATTGTATTTAATATGAAAACCAAAAAAGCCCTTATTTGGAATTCTAAAACAGAACAACAAGGGGGGCGAATTATTTCAGATTTAACAAAGAAAGAAAATGATTCGGTCTATTTTGTAAAGAGAGCTAAATTTACAACCTCTGAAAATATTGAAAATCCTGAGTATTATTTTTTATTACGAAAGGCCAAAGTGGTTCCAGGTAAAAAAATTGTGACAGGCCTCACTAACATGTTTATAGCAAATGTCCCGACTCCTATTGGGTTGCCATTTGCCTTTTTTCCACAATCACAAACGCGATCTTCTGGAGTGATTCTGCCCACCTTTGGTGAACAAAACAATCGTGGTTACTTTTTACAAAACGGAGGCTATTACTTTGCTTTGAGTGATTATTTTGATTTAGCCACCCTCGGTGATTATTACACCAATGGAAGTTATGGACTACGTCTCGAAAGTAATTATGGCGTTCGGTATAAATTTAGAGGTAGTTTGAGTTTTCGGTATGAAAATCTAATTAATAGCGAGCGTGGATTTCCTGACTATTCAAAAAGTACGATTTATAACCTCCGCTGGAATCAGAGCCAGGATTCTAAGTCGAGCCCAAACTCACGGTTCTCAGCATCCGTAAATTTAGGAAGTAGTACTTATTTCCAAGAATCTGTGAATCAATTAAATACCGCAAATTTTTTAAACAATACGCTATCTTCTTCTGTGTCTTATTCGAAAACATTTCAAACAGAACCTCAGGTAAATGTAAGTTTGACCGCCACTCACTCACAAAATACAAAAACACAATCTATCAACATGACCCTGCCAACTTTTCAGGGAAGTATTGATCGTATCTTTCCATTTGCGCCAAAAACGGGCAGTAAAAAAGGAGGTTTACAAAATATCAATTTACAATACAATGTTCGAGGAGAAAATCGAATTCAAACAACCGATAGCCTATTTTTTAAAGCGCAGATGTTTAGAGATGCAAAAGCGGGGTTTCAACACACGATTCCTTTAAGTACAAATTTTAAGCTTTTTAAACATTTGAGCATGAGTACAAGTACTAATTTTAAGGAAAACTGGACTTTTAAAACCATTAGTAAGTCCTTTGACTCTGAATCTCAAGAGCTCATTACAGAAGACATCAGAGGGTTTGACTCGTTTAGAACGTATAACTTTAGTACCAGTTTAGGGACCACGGTCTATGGAATGTTTGAATTTGGTGATGATAAAAAAATTCAAGCGATCCGACATGTGATGCGCCCCTCAATTAGTTATAGTGTCAACCCTGGATTCGACCAATATTATGACTCCTACGAGGTGGTTAGTGCGGATGGAAAAACAACGAGTGACGTTGAATATACACGCTTTGAGCAATCTCTTTTTGGGTCCCCAGGAAAAGTATTTTCTAGTGGCGTTGGCTTGTCACTAAGCAATAATCTTGAAGCCAAAGTGAGAGATCAAGACAGTACGGCTACAGAAGCTAAGAAAGTTTTTATATTGAATTCATTAAATTTTTCAACCAATTATAATGTGGCTGGAGATTCTTTAAACTGGAGTCCGGTTCGACTCTCTGGGGGAACGCAATTATTAGATAATAAAATGAGTTTGAATTTTGGAGCAACGCTGGATCCTTATGCCTTGGACAATAACAACACTCGAATTAATACGTTTAATATCGATAACGGCGGCAGTTTGTTTCGTATGACTAGTGCCAATGTAACCATGAGTTATAGTTTGTCTAGTGAATCTCTTGATTCTAAAGACGATACCAAAGACCCAGGAAGAGAACAGTCGCTTCGTAGTGGCGGACGTGACGATGATTTATTTGGAAAATCGCAAGACTTTTCGGACCAACGACTCAACTCAAAGGATAAAGATAAAGACGCCACGGCATCCGAATTGTATAATTATGTGCTTCCATGGAGTTTACGTCTGGCTTATGCAGTGAACTATAGTAATTCTAGGCGTCAGAGTGAAATTTCATCGCATTCATTAATGTTTTCCGGTGACATCGAACTATCACCACGATGGAGTATTGGTGCTTCCTCAGGATATGATTTTAAAAACCATGGATTCACGTATACGCAATTGCGTTTTGAACGTGACCTAGAAAGTTGGCGAATGAATTTTTCTTGGATTCCATTTAGCAATCGAAGTTCATGGAATTTCTTTATCGGAATTCGTTCTAGTATCTTAAAAGATCTTAAATATGAAAAACGAAAACAACCCGACAAACAGTTATAAAACATATTAAAATATACAAAAATACATGAAAACGATTATTACTACCGACAAAGCTCCTGCCCCTTTAGGTCCTTATAACCAAGCCGTTTTGGTTGGAAATATGTTGTACACATCAGGTCAGATAGCGATTAATCCAGAATCTGGAGCACTCATTTTGGACACCATCGAATTGGAAACAACACAAGTCATGGAAAACTTAGAAGCTGTACTCGAAGCCGCAGACATGAACTTTGAAAATGTCATCAAAAGTTCTATTTTTATTTCGGATATGAATAATTTTGCAAAAATAAATACTATCTATGGGCAGTATTTTAATGAAGCAACTGCTCCGGCTAGAGAAACCGTAGAGGTGGCTAACTTACCGAAATTTGTGAATGTTGAAATTAGTGTAATTGCTGTAAAATAATTACCTAGGAATTCCGGGCAATTTCAGCATGGTATTTAACGAGACCTTCAATTGGTCGTCGTTCGAAATTACCGACTGTAAATCCAAATTCTTGTGCTACTTTTTTAATTTCTTCCTGAGTAAAAAATGCAATAGAACCGGCAAAATGAACTGGAACTGTTTTTAGTTCTTCTTTGTATTGCAGAATCATATTTTCCACAAATACACGGAATCCTTTTTTGAGTATTCCTTGTACATATTCTGACTCTTTATTCAAAATCATAAATTCTGCAAAGGTGGCCAAATAAGCATTTGGGTTTGGTTTTTTGTATAAGTTGTTTTTTAGAACATCATCACTGACATCATACCGTGTTTGAAATACAAGTTTCATATCATGGGGCATTTTATCAAAATAATAATCCCTGATAAGCTGTCGTCCAAAATAATTCCCAGACGCATCATCCATAATAGAATAGCCTAAAGAAATCACACGCTGCTCCACTTTTTCCCCATCATAATAAGAGCAATTTGAACCGGTGCCAAGAATACAAACCACAGCAGGGCTGTGCGTAATTCCAACCGTCGCATAAATTGCGGCATAGGTATCTTCTTTAACCTCTATTTCTGCATTTACAAAAATAGATTCAAGAACGCCTTTTAGCATTTTTACAGGTTTTTTAGTACCACAACCAGCACCATAAAAATACACATGAGACACTTTTTGTTTATTTTCATAAATAACAGTATTGTCTTTGATGATCTCAAACGCTTCTGTTTCCGAGATAATGGCTGGATTTAAACCTTTAGTTCGTTGTTTGTCAAACAACTGCTCTCCAGTTTTGGAGTCAATTGCAATCCAATCACATTTTGTAGAACCACTGTCAATTATAAAAATCATATTCTAAATGTATTAAAAAAAAAACATACAGCTACTAAGTAACTGTATGTTTTTAGAAATTGTATGAATTATAGTACGCTAATATACTGTGCTAAATCTACTAATTTAGAAGAGTAACCATATTCATTATCATACCAAGAAATGATTTTCACAAAGTTGTCATTTAAAGCCATACTTGCGTTGGCATCAAACGTACTTGTTTTTGTTTCTGACACAAAATCCTGAGATACAACTCCTTCTTCAGTGTAGCCTAAAATTCCTTTTAATTCATTTTCTGAAGCATGCTTGATTGCTGCCTTTACTTCGTCAAAAGAAGCACTTTTTTCTAAACGACATGTTAAATCAACCACTGATACATCAACTGTAGGGACTCTAAAAGCCATACCTGTTAATTTTCCATTTAGTTCAGGAATTACTTTTCCAACTGCTTTTGCAGCTCCTGTAGAAGCTGGTACAATATTGTTAAGAGAAGCACGTCCAAGTCTGTAATCTTTTCTTGAAGGTCCATCGACTGTAAACTGAGTCGCTGTTGCAGCGTGCACAGTTGTCATAAGGCCTTCTGCAATTCCAAAACTATCATTAAGAACTTTAGCAATTGGTGCTAAACAGTTTGTGGTACATGATGCGTTAGAAACGATTGTATGGTCTGCAGTAATTTCTTTGTGATTCACACCCATTACAAACATTGGAGCATCTGCAGATGGTGCAGAAATAGCTACTTTTTTAGCGCCTGCAGTAATATGCTTCTGAGCACCTTCTAAATTGGTGAAAATCCCAGTACAATCTAAAACGACATCAGCATTAACTGCATCCCATTTCAAATCTTCTGGATTACGTTCCGCAGTAACACGAATTTCGTTTCCATTGATTACTAAATTCCCGTTTTTGATATCGATGGTTCCGTCGAACTGACCATGAACAGAATCATACTTTAATAAGTAAGCTAAATGCTCTACATCTAATAAATCATTAATTCCTACTACTTGAACATCTGGGCGGTTTGCAGCAATACGAAAGGCAATTCTACCAATTCTACCAAAACCATTAATTCCAATTTTTACTTTTGACATTTGTTTTAATTTAATTAATTGTTATTTATGTACTCATGATATCAGAAACTCTTAAAAGCTCTGCATCGATTGTTGAATCTCCTTTGATCGCTTTATCAATAGGATATAATTCAATTTTATTGTTTATAATTCCAACCATGTAATTTTTCTTACCTTCTAATAGAGACTCCACGGCTTTAACACCCATTCGGGACGCTAAAACACGATCAAAGCACGATGGTGCCCCACCACGTTGCATATGACCAAGAACAGAAACTCTGACGTCGTATCCATCTAAATTGTCTTCAACATAGTCTCTCAGTTCAAATACATTTTTCCCTGTTTTATCGCCTTCGGCAACCACTACAATACTGGAAGATTTTCCGGTATGTCTGCTTTTTTCTAAAGACTCTAACAAACGGTCTAAACCTAAATCTTCTTCGGGTACTAAAATTTCTTCGGCACCAGATCCAACCCCTGCATTGAGTGCAATATGACCAACATCTCTACCCATTACTTCCACAAAAAACAATCGTTTATGTGAACTAGCGGTGTCTCTAATTTTATCTATAGCATCAACAGCCGTGTTTAGAGCAGTATCAAATCCTAATGTGAAATTAGTTCCAACAATGTCGTTATCTATTGTGCCTGGAATTCCAATGACTGGAAAATCATATTCTTCATTAAAAATCATTCCTCCAGTAAACGTTCCATCACCACCGATTAAAACAAGTGCTTGTATGCCTTCTTTTTGAAGTTGATCATGAGCTTTTTTACGGCCTTCCTTTGTTCTAAACTCAGTCGATCTGGCAGACTTTAAAATAGTCCCTCCTTTATTAATGATATTATTAACACTTCGGGCGTCTAAGAATTTAAAATCTCCTTCAATCATTCCCTCGTATCCTCGATAGATACCAACACATTCAATTTTATGAAAAGCACATGTTCGTACCACAGATCGAATTGCCGCATTCATTCCTGGAGAATCGCCTCCGGATGTTAATACACCAATTTTTGTTATCTGATTTGCCATATGTTATATTACTTTAATTTGTAAATCTACTAAACTTCTATCTTATAGAAACCTAAGTTTCTGTGATTTTTTTAAATTCACTTAAACTCAAACGTTTTCGTTAATAACTAATTGACCTAGGGATTGTTAAAACTAATTATTCGCAAATAATCTATCTAAATTTTATTTAAAATCTATATAGTCTGGAAGTGTCGATTCTTCAACTGTAGGATTATTATTTGTACTATTTTGATCATCATTTTTCTTGAAAAGTGTTGTAAAGAGTTCTCGAAGATTATCAAATTCAATATTGTAGGACAGCCCTAGGCCCTGTGTATACCCAATTTGTTCTCCAAAATTTTGAATACTATTTTCTCTATTGAAAAATTTTAGGGATAACGTACGATCTTCGTTTAGTAAGACCTCCACTTCAAAATCTCCAGCGACCGTTGTTTCGCTGACGCCACCAACTGGTACCCCTACCTTTCCATTGACAAGGATATTATCGCTTAATTGGGTTGCAAAAGTCAACCCAACACGGCTATCTGTTTCATATTCTGGAGTGTTATCTCCTAAATCTAAATCAATTCCTAGTTTTACTTTATTTTCATCGTCTGCAAAAAGCTCATTTAATAGACTTGTTACACCATCGGAAACCAATCCAAAGGCATCTTGAGAATCGAGTGTTAATTCACTTCTAAAAGCGCCAGTAGCCAACAAAGACATGGCCTGAAATTCTCGTTTATCTTTATCTCTTAATTGATCTGCCAACTCGCTGTTAAGAGTTGAGTTTATACTCGGAAACCGAATGTCGAAATTTAAATTGGGTTGTTCTAATTCCCCTGTTAAGTGAATTTCAACTTCTGTTGGAATGCTCTGATTAATAGGATTATCTAACAACGTAGAAGGATTTACACTTATTCCATCATACAACGCTTTAATGTTAATTTCTGCTTTGAGGGGATCACCATCCCAAGCTAGTGTCCCATCTTTAATAAGTTTAAATTTTTTCTGAATGAACCGTCCAAAAGTAAAGTTATAATCTCCAGAAAGGACGATAAAATCCCCAAACATTTTAAATTTACCATTGGTATTTATTTGTGCTAACATACTCCCGTTTCCACGCCCCAATATCGAGCTCCCCGTTTGTTTATCAAGAATGATTTCAATTTCTGCATTGTCATTCAAATCCATATTAAATTCCATTTCGACGCCTTTAACATCATCAATCACAAAAGCAGCTCCAACTTCTTGTTCTAATTTCTCTTCTGGGCTTAAAAAATGCATGTAAGATGTTTCGCTTAGAACTTCATTATCACTAATCGGGATTTTAAAAATGGTTCCCTCGGACGTTGTTACATTTGCCTCTATAAACATCTGATCCATAGGGCCTGAAATATGAACATTACCATCAACAAATCCGGTTCCAAAGTAAAGTGATTCTTCTGATTCTTCGGTATTGAGAACCAATAAACGCTCTGAATCTATATTTAAGTCAAGGGACCAATTATAGAAATTAACATGGCTGAGTCTACCATTTAAAACACCTTTTGAACGGAACTCTGAATCAATGAGTTGGGAGGCATTAAATATAAAACTTTGTTCTAACAGGTTGATAGTCGTGTTGTCCTTAAATTCATAATCTACATTTAAATACGGAATCGATAACCCGCCTTGATTGAGCTTTAAACTACCATTAATTTGCGGCTTTTGAAGTCGACCACTCACAACAGCATAACCCGACACTTCTCCTCGAATATTTGTTACAATTCCTTTCCCAAAAGGAGCTATTGGATCTAAAATAAAATCTTTAAAATTGATATCTAAATTTAACTTTGGATCGTCTCCAGAAACATCTAAAATACCGTAAACGGACAACGATTCATTGGCGTCATCTAATAGAGACATTTCAATGTTATAATTAGTCAAAGACGCATCGCCAACAATGTTCGAGTTAAATGACCCTAAGTTAAAGTCATTTACTTCAAAATTATCAATTGTAAGGTTGGATTTTGGAAGGTAAACGCTTTCTTGTTGGCTAATTGACAGTTTCCCATTTATATTACCGCCTAACTTTAAACTATCAATTGAGGGGGTTACTTTTGCTAAATCAACATTTTTAAAATCTAGATTTATCGTTTTATTTTGAGCCCCCTTAATTGCGGCATTTAACAAAATCTCTTCATCTGCATATGACATTTTTAAATGATCAAATAGGATTTCATCAAATGATCTGTCAAACACAATTTTGTTTTGTATATTTTGTGAGGCATTGATCAACCAAGGTGTATTTTTAAAGGTCGCATTTGATTTTTTGAACCCAACAACGGATTTATTATTCTCATCTATTGTATAGTATAAATTTAAATCAAATTCATCTGTTGATTTTTTACCCCCTTTAAATTCTGACTTCACATATAGTGTATCATTTAAAGTGACATTTATCAAACTAAATTTAGAAGCCTTGTAATATGGGGTCGCTAAACTGTCAATCTCAATGTAAGAATTAAATAAGGGGTTGTCATTAATAAGTTGAACTTCAATTTTATTAGCGAAAAATTCTTCTAATTTTATATTAGGAGATCGAAATGTTAGTTTAAAATTTTTGGGATTACTCTCCACACGTCCTTTGGCAAATGTGTTCGATCCTAATTTTAGTTGAGGCGAAAAAATTTCAACTATTTTATTAAAAATTTTAAAATTAAAATTCATGTACTGTCCCTCTTTCACTTTAAAAGGAATAAATTTAGTGTAGATATCTCCAAGTGCGTTTTTAATTAAATTCGGTAATTCATTAATCGCAAATTTTCCTTTTAAATAGCCTTGTACGATTTCAGGGGAATTGACTTGAATTGTTCGTTCATTACTTGCATCAAATTCGGATGTGATTTCAAAATCTTTAAAATCATAACGGTCATTTTTATTTTGATAAAGCGCATTTTTAAAGCGTATAGCACCATAGACATCGTCAATTGTTGTCCCTTTCATATCCATGGTCATTTGACCTCTCAAAACTGAAAGCGTGTCTCGCTTTACGAATTTCATCGCATACAAATTGGCATGCTTTATAGCCGCAGAAAAATCATAAACATTTTCGTCTTTAGAAAAATCTACTAGGCCCTCAAAACTAAATTCTAGATTAGGATCTACAACGGTTAATTCACCATTAAAAACTTTATTTTTAACGACACCCAAGACCTCTAAATTAGTATACATATAATTTCGAAACGTAAACGAATCAAAAGTGCCACTTATATTAGAATTAATATTTTCTTTGGTAAATCCACGCCCGCTAACTCTTAGGTCTGAAGTGACCAATCCAATCGTAGGGTCTTCAAGCAGGAGACCTAAATCAAAGTTTGAAAATTGGATGTGACCATTATAAGATGCAGTGTCAATATCTACGACATGATCTAATTTTAAATCTAAAGAAAGCGTACCAATATCAGTATTAATATCCATTTTAGCTTCTACAACTTCGTTCGTGACTGTGGTAGTACCTTTCATATCAAAACGTCCTAGTGTTTTAAAATTTGATGGAATTCGATCGCCTAATACTCTTGGAAGCAGGGCTTTTAAATCAGTATATGTGGATGAAATTTGTTGGAACTCGCCATCCATTTCAAAGTTGTCAGAAACCGAATTAAATAGGTTTTTAAATTTTACCTCCCCATTAATAACTGTATTCCTATTTGTTTTCAATTCAAAGTCATCTAACTTTAAATCATTCAAAGTTCCCGAAAAAATAGTGCTTAAAACTGCTTTTTGATTAACTCCAAACTCGTCATATAGTTGATTGAGCTCTTCTAAATCGATAGTACTATCATTGAAGTGACCCGATATTTTAACCTTATCAGAAAATTCTTTAAAATCCACACGATTATAATCAAACTGAAGTTGACCAGTTAAAAACGATTTCTCGCTTTTAAGTTCCAATTGATCGAACTTCATTTGGGACAACGTATAAGAAAAATTTGTTTGAAGGTCTTGCAACTTAACCCCTCTTGAGTCTTCAAAATCTAAACTATTGACAAACACCTTAACATCTACCCCTAAAATTAGAAAATCCGTCGCATGCATATTAAGATCTTGAAAATTCAAAACAGTAGAGGTGCTTAAGTTTTCATCAGAATATAAAAAACGACTGTTATAAACATGAACGTCACTCGATGACAAAAGAAATTTATTTGTTTTTACGCCTGGATTTTGTTTATCAAATTTAGCAACAAATAAATCTAGATTGGTGTCGCTTTCTCCAAGATATTTATGAATATGAAAAGAAAGATCATATAAATCGATCGCACCAAAAATAAGTTTGTTATCAGACATTTCAGTAAAACTTAAAATAGAGGTGTTTAATTCCGCTACAGAAATCAGCGCAGCATCACGATGGTCTTTGATGAGGATATTTTTGAGTTCAACATCACCATTAAATTGAAGGCCTAATTTTTCGATTTTGATATCTGTTCCATAAGCCTCATTGATTTTATTGGTTGCATAACTTCCAAGACGTGTTTGCACGCTTGGGATGGTAAACACAATCACAATCAAGATGAAAAACAACAAGATTGTTGCGACACCTTTTATGAGTATTTTGAGATTTTTATTGATACTTTAAATCGGTTATTTAATTTATAATGTAACTATTGCCCTTAAAATTTAAACTCCCCAAAGCATTTATTTTAATGCTATTTTTTTTATTTCTTTGCAACAGTCTAATTTATCGATAAATTTATTAAAAATTAAACGAATATTATCACTAAATCGTATTAATGAGCACACAAAACATATACATTTTAGGAATTGAATCGTCTTGTGATGACACAGCAGCATCGATCCTATATAATGGAAAAATACTAAGTAATGTCGTTGCTAATCAAGCAATTCATGAAACCTATGGTGGTGTGGTCCCTGAACTGGCATCGCGAGCACATCAACAAAATATTGTTCCTGTGGTCGATCAAGCAATAAAACAAGCGGGGATTTCTACGTCAGATCTTGACGCTGTTGCATTTACGCAAGGCCCTGGTTTAATGGGATCCTTATTAGTTGGCACTTCATTTGCAAAATCTTTGGCCTACGGACTCGACATTCCTTTGATTGATGTGAATCATATGCAAGCTCATATTTTAGCTCATTTTATTGAAAAGGAAGGCTATGAAAAACCTGAATTTCCATTTTTAGCAATGACTATTTCTGGGGGACACACACAAATTGTGCGTGTGGATGGTTATTTTAAAATGACGGTGATAGGCGAAACGATTGATGATGCAGTTGGAGAAGCCTTTGATAAAAGCGGAAAAATTCTTGGTTTAGGCTACCCTGCTGGCCCTGAAATTGATACGCGTGCAAATCTCGGAAACCCAAAAGCGTTTAAATTCACCAGACCAAAAGTGGCTGGACTCAACTTTAGTTTTTCGGGTTTAAAAACTGCCATCTTATATTTCATCCAAAAACAAGTCAAAGAAAATCCGCAATTTATTGTAGAAAACCTGAATGATATCTGTGCATCGATTCAGTATACAATTGTCGGTATTTTGATGGATAAACTAAAATTAGCCGTTAAAGACACAGGGATTCATCGCATTGCAATTGGTGGCGGAGTTTCTGCGAATTCCGGTATAAGAGCGGCGTTGAAACAAGCCGAAAGTCGTCACGGATGGCAAACACACGTCCCTGCATTTGAATTCACAACAGACAATGCTGCGATGATAGCAATAGTAGGCTATTTGAAATTTCTAGAAAACGACTTTGCAGATCAATCGATTATGGCCACGGCCCGACTTAAAATTTAAATTCCATGCAATTATTTTATAATTCAGAACTCAATACGTCTACAGAAACATTTAACTTTTCTAAAGATGAAAGTCGTCACATTGTAAAAGTATTGCGTAAAGCGACTGGAGATCTTCTGAAAATTACCAATGGTAAAGGCTGGATGTTTGAGGCCGAGATCGTAATTCCAAACCATAATAAATGTGTGGTTACAATCCTAAATTCAACATTCGAACCCCCAAAGGACTATACTGTTCATCTGGTGGTGGCGCCGACAAAAATGAACGACCGATACGAATGGTTTATCGAAAAAGCAACCGAAATTGGGGTCACTAAAATCACACCAATCATCTGTCAAAATAGCGAGCGAAAGTTTATCAAAACAGAACGCTTTGAGAAAATTTTACAATCGGCAATGAAACAATCGCTGCATTCTTACTTGCCTATTCTAGAACCCGCCATTCGTTTTTCTGACTTTATAAAAATTCCTCAAAAAGGATCTACTTACATTGCACATTGTGCAGATGGCGAAAAATTATACTTTAAAGATCAACTAAAACCTGGCGCTTCCATCACCATTCTCATTGGTCCAGAAGGCGATTTTAGCCCTCAAGAAATAGAATCGGCTTTGAATCACCACTATATTCCTGTATCTTTAGGGGCGTCGAGACTTCGCACCGAAACAGCTGGAATCGTGGCCTGTCATACAATTCAACTCTGTAATGAATAAACACTTCATCTCTATACTTTTGATTTTGGGCTTTCACTTCTGTGGTAGTCAAAATTTAGCGGTTTTAAAATATGATGGTGGCGGGGATTGGTACAGCAATCCGACAGCTTTAAAAAACTTAATTCAGTTTTGTAATTCTAATAT
>CAJQLD010000081.1 GCA_905479095.1 uncultured Flavobacteriaceae bacterium | reverse complement strand
CCAGTAACAGTAAGATCGTTCTGAATATTAACATCGCCATCTTCATTGATAACCATGACATTCTCGCCGCCCTGTTGGAAGTTTATGTTTCGAACATCTCCGGGTTGAGTACCGCCAAAGTTAATGTTGTCTTGATCTCCTCCAATAACTGAACCGCCTCCTCCAGCGTCCAGTCCGAGATCAGATTTTAAGTCACCATATGGTATCTTATAGTTTTTAGCGCTAGAGTTTTCGGTTTCTCCGCTAGCGACTACGAAAAAGACATCTTCGCCTGTGGCTCCTGCGAACGTCTGAAATTCTGAAATCTTTTTGTCTGGCATGGTAAAATAATATACACATATTTATTCCAGACATTTGTTTTTAATTAATCTATATTGTATATAACTTGTTCTTCTTGTAGTAAAAAGTTAAATTTCAATTCTTTTTCTTCTTGATTATTAAAGTAGTGTTCTACTATTTTGTCTTCTATATTTGATTTGATTAATCTTTTAAGTGGTCTTGCGCCCATCTTTTCTTTGGATGCTTGCTCGCATATGAATTCCGCCGCTTCACTATTTATTATCAATTTTATTTTTTTAGATCTTAATTTAGAAGATAGTTTTCTAATTTCTGATTTAAATATTTTTAATAGATGGTCTTGTTTTAAGTGATTAAATACTATTACTGAGTCTAATCTATTAACTAATTCTGGGCTTAGTATCTTTTTTGCTAGGTCATGTATCTTGGTATCGTTAGACACTGGGGTAGGAGAAAAGCCAAGCGAGCTCTTTGTTGTTAGGTCGGAACCAATATTACTAGTAAGTATAATAATAGTATCTTTGAAGTAAACTTTTGTGCCCGAATTATCTTCGAGTTCACCTTCTTCTAGTATTTGCAACAATAGTTGTTGGACTTCTGGGTGCGACTTCTCAACTTCATCGAACAATAATACGCAATGCGGCTTCTTCTTGATGGCCTCAATTAGTACACCCCCTTCTTCGTAGCCAACGTACCCAGGGGAAGCACCAGTGAGCTTTGAGGATGAAACCTTATCCGAGTATTCGGACATGTCGAAGCGCAAAATATTCTTTTCTGATCCAAAGTAATGCTTGGCTATCATTTTTGCAGTCCAAGTCTTTCCAACTCCACTAGCTCCCAGGCAGAGAAATGAACCTATTGGTTTGTTCATGTCTTTGAGCCCAAGTTTAAACCTTAGTATTGATTTATGTATATCTGATACTGCGTCTTTTTGATTAACCACGTCCCTGTTTAGTTTTCTTCCTAAGCTAACTAACTTTTCGTCCTTAGAGTTTTCAAAGTTTTCTTTTGGGAGCTTTGTTTTAGAAGAAAGGCATTCTAATATGTCGTCTTCTGTCACACTTTGTCTGAAGTTGTTTTCCCATTCGTCGCCTAGCTTTGTGTATTGATTGATTAAATCATCTTCGATTGACGAACTAGCAGCCTGTGGGCTTAAGTCATAAATCTGAGATTCGATCTTCATCATTTCTTTTGATGGAGTGGTGTTTTTGATTTTTAATTTTGCACCACACTCATCAAGCACGTCTATGGCTTTATCTGGAAAATTTTTACCAGGAAGATAATCTTCGCAGAGTGATACTATCTTCTTTAATATTGATAGCGAATATTTTACTCCATGAAATTGCTCGTAAGAGGATTTGATTCCTTTTAGTATCTGGTAGCATTCATCAGCAGAAGGTTCTTCTATCATTACGTTTTCAAATCGTCGAACAAGCGCAATGTCTTTCTCGATATTTTTTTTGTATTCAGAAAAAGTGGTTGCACCTATAACTGTTAGGTCGCCTCTAGCTAGCGAGGGTTTTAGCATATTTGCGGCATCCATTGCTCCTTCTGCGCTACCAGCCCCAACGATAGTATGAATTTCATCTATAAACAATACTATGTTTTTGTCTTGAGAGCACTCAAGTATTAAGTCTTTAAGTCTTTTTTCGAATTGCCCGCGATATTTTGTTCCAGCTATCATTGAGGCTAGATCAACCGAGTATATTTTCTTTCCAAACAAGAATGGTGGAACTTTGTTTTTGCCTATTCTTTGGACAAGGCCCTCGACCACTGCAGTCTTACCGACGCCGGGTTCACCTATTAATAGTGGATTGTTCTTTATTTTTCTACCAAGTATTTCACAAGCTCTGTCCATCTCAGCATCTTTACCTATAATTTTACCAATAGACCCTTTATGGTTTAGCTCGTTTAGGTTCGTGCAAAAAGATTCAAGCATGCTATTGGGGTCAGCTTGAGGCTTTCTTTGTGATGCGGGAACCTGCTGCTCTTCATCACTTCTTTTAGTAGGTTCATTGGAGAAAGCTTGTTGTTCGTCAAACAAAACAAGAAAAGCTTCAAGCATCTTAGAGGGAGAAACATTGTGGGCGTAAAAAAAGTGAGAGCAAACTCCGTTTGAGTCGTTCAAAAACGAAAAGAATAAGTGCTCTGGGCCAACATAGCTATTCTGTATCTTTTTTGCAAACTCATGGGATTTAGTTAGTAACTCCTTAATGTCTTCGCCAAAATAAGCTTCTGAGCCATCGACGACTGCCTCCTCAAAGAGATAAAAACCTTCTACGAATTCTATAAAATCACTAACCTTTAGGTTGAACCCTCTAACCAAGTCATTTAGGAAGCTGCAATCAGAAGAAAAGATTGAGACCAGCAAGTGGCCACAGTTAACCTCTTCATGAAAAAGAGATTCTGCTAGATTTTTAGAATCCGCTATAATGCGTTGACACTTAGGAGTGAAGTTTGGTGATGTTTCCATACTCATATTGTTACACTTATACTTTTAAGTCTTTCAAATTCATATAGATAATTTCATCTACCACCTTCATGTGGTTGACAAAGATGGCGTCTCCGTCTGGAGTTTTATCTCCGTGTACGGTGATAATATTTCCTTCTTTGGGTACGGCATTATCCTTCAAATAGTTTGTGCATTTTTTCTCTCTTGCATTGTCGCAAAGTATAGCGTCGATTGTACCAAATTCATCTTCAAGCTCAAGCTTGATATAAAGATTGCCATTCTTGGATTTTTCCTTCTTTGAAAAGGCGACTGTGAATATGTATTTTGCTGACTCTCTTGGCTCTAGGGATTTGAAGTGTAGGGAGTTTTGTGGAGCCTTTGTTTGGTGCTTAAAAACTTCACTCAAGCGAGATGAATAACTAAATCCAAGTAAGGCTTTTTCAAAATACCAATTAGCAAAGTCTTGGCTTTTGCTGTTTTTATAATATATATCCTTGTAGGGGGCGTATTTCTTCTTAAGAGTTCCGTATCTGGACTCCTTCATTAAGGCCTTGCCGTCGTCACCCACAGCTTTGAATTCAGAAGTTGTGATCGTCTTAAAGATTTCAAACAAATCAACCGTCTCCTTTTCTGAGAAGGCAATAAAGTTGCGCTTTTCCCTGTCAGTTAGAATGTTGAACAATTGAGCTTCCAGCACCAACTTGGACCTGTCAGCACTTAGGTCGTCACTCAATGCTCCCGCTTGAATCAGTGCCGACAATACGCCTATATTTAATCCAGCTTGTTTTGCAGCCAAGAATAAATCAAACTTAGTTGAGCTATCTTCGCTCCTGAATTTGCGCAAAGAGTCTAGTGATTTGTCGCTAATACCCTTGATACTACTTAATCCATATCTAATATTCTTGCCTTCGATTGAGAAGTCCATTTTCGATTTAATTAAATTGGGAGGAAGTAGTTTGATGTCAAACTGAGGAAGTTCTTGACTAATCTTTGAAACTTCTGCTTGAGGAGTAGGTTCAGAGTTGGTCATCTTTAGCAACGCTAGAAAAAACTCTTGAGGATGGTTAAACTTTAGGTATATGGTCCACGCCGCAAGGGTACTGTATGCTATCGAATGACTTTTATTGAACGAATAATTTGCACTATCCTCCGCCACCTTCCAAAGAACGTCTCCAGCTTCTACTGGTAAGCTGTTTTCGATAACCTTTGCTTCTATCTTTTGCTTCCACTCTTGCATCTTTTCAACTTTCTTTTTGCCGACAATCCTTCTTAGTTGCTCCGCTTCATCTAGTGTGAAGCCAAGCTTTACGGCCATCTTCATTAACTGCTCTTGGTACAATGGGATTCCTCCTGTGTAACTAAGCTCTTCGTCAAAAACTTCATGAACGCTTTGAAATTCACCAGTCCTTACGTATGTGGAGTAATCGTCGACAAAATCAAGAGCTCCAGGTCTAGCGATAGCTATCACGGCACTAAGCTCCTCTAGGGTTCTAGGCTTAATCTTTTTGCATACGCTAAAATTTGTACTGGCCTCAATCTGGAACAATCCATGGGGGCAATCGAGTTCCCCTAGAGGGTAGTAGGTTTCATCAGCCTCAAGGGGTATGTCTATTGGGTTCAAATCAATACTCTCACATGTATTATATATAACACTAAGAGTCCTCAGTCCAAGGATATCGAACTTAACCATTAATTCCGAAACCCAATTCATATCATATCCGGTAACTAAAGCTCCGTCATTAGTCCTTTGTACTGGACAGAAATCAATAAGTTCATCGTAAGATATAGCGATGCCAGAAGGATGAACTCCTGAGTTTTTATTTAATCCTTGGATTTTTTTAGCAATCTTTATTACTTCTTGATTCTTTAATGCCCATTCAGAAAACTTTTCATTGTCTTCTATTGCAAACTCTATACTTGCAACTTTACCAAAATGCTTGGGTATCTGAGCCGTAATAACGTTTATATCCATCTCGCTATAATTACCCACAATTTTTCCACACTCCCTTATGCATAATTTACTACTAAGAGTGTTTAGCGTTAAGATTTTAGCAGTCCTTCCGGGGTATTTGTTTTCAATATACTCGATAACTTTATCTCTATGTTCGTATGCAATGTCATTATCTACATCAGCAAGCAAGGATCCATCAAGATATGTAATACCTTCTTTTTCAATCTTCTTCGCTCTGCTTTTGCTGACAAAACGCTCAAAGAATAAACCATACTTAATCGGATCTATCTTTGTTACATCTATAAGAAAAAGAATAAGCGAGCCAGCAGCACTTCCACGCCCTGGGCCTGTGGGTATTTTGCTCTTATGGCAAAAGTCAAGTATGTCCCAATTTAATAATATATAATCAATAAAGCCTAATTCATTTAGGATTTTTAATTCTTCTTTTACTCTACTGTAGTATTCTTTTTTGTTGGGCAGTTTGTCTATACCTTTGTTCTTGACACCTTTTAAGCAAAGCTCCCTCAGGAAGTCAAAGTTGGAAGTCTTTGGGTCTAGGCCCAAACTATCATAATTCTTTTGCGTGATTTTGATTTCTGGAAGTCGCACACCTGGAGGCGCCGACCCTTCGTAGCTCGAGAACTGACTTAAAAATTTACTCATAAGATAAGGATAGTATTGCTTGGTTTTTGTAGTCGTCCAAAGATTTTGTAGTGTTTTCTATTTCAAGCAGGTCGTCGATCAACCCAGCAAATTCAACTAAGTTTTCGTCCCAGTAGTCCTTTGGGTGAGATATAAAGGATTTTGCTATTGAGTTAGCTTTCGTTTTAAGCTCTGAAATTTCAGATCGATAAAAACTTAACAACTCTTCTACTTCTATTGATTTTATATTTCTATTTTCCATAACATTTTTCTGAATACTTGGTAATTTTTTTGGATATCATAAAGTGCATCATGTAATTTTGTTGTGTCGAGTTCGACATCATAGTTTTTACAACAAGCGCCTAGGTTTAATCTTAGGCCTCTTTCGTATATAGAGTTTAATTTGAATTGCCAGGATAGTAGATCGTCATCTTCGTTGATTTTTATGTCTTTAGCAATGGCTTTTGCGATAGAGAGAGTATCAATACATTTTTTTAAGTAAGAATAGTCAGTCTTTCTGCCGAGTAATTTGCGATATATATTGTGAATGTAAATATCAAAACCAAAGATGTTGTGTCCTAACTTGATGTAGTCATCATCGTATAGATATTTTTCAAAATGATCCAGGATTTTTTCCGCAGGCTTAGCCTTCTTCTTGTAAACAGAATCTTTAAATCCAGTAACTTTTCTTGCTCCATCAGACATTTTTAAATCATCCCAATGTATGAAGTAATCGTTAGATTCTATTAATTTATCACCTTCATAAATCATAAAGGCTAACTGCCAAGGCTTGTTGTCTTTGGACACTAAGTTAAGATTGCAAGTTTCAAAGTCGAAGACCATGTATTTTTGCTTTTTATTAAATCTAAGTAGGTTTTCTTTCATGATGCTTCTCCTTGTTTTTCCATATAGCTTTCCCAGCAAAACTGGTCGCTTCCGAGATGATCGAAGTTGGGCTTCTCTAGAGAGAGCTGCCTTCCGGCAAATGAATTTCTGCCACATATCAACTTATAAGTCAAGTAAGCGGAAAAGTCGTCTTTGTTTTTATAGTAGATGGATTGAGCGTCTTCTGTTTTAAATTTATTAACATCGCAATATTGAATTACTTTTTCTTTTACAATGAAGTCAAAAGGTAACCCATTATCTTCCACGAAGAACGTTGGCTTTGTGAATTTAAAATTAACAACACAAGAATTAAACGAAGTTAGGTTGTTAAATATAAATGAATCATAGAATGGTATGCACATCGATAAATTATCTTCATCCCATAAGCCGGAGAGTAATTTCATGTCGAGGAAGTTGTTGTGATTTGTCTTGCACTCAGTATAAATTTTATTTAAAGAGCGACAGCCTTCAGAGTTCTTGGGGAATATGATTATTTTATGCCTGCAGTTGGATTCTTTTATAGACTCTTCGTTTGAGGCGTCGTTACATACGTCAAATCTTACTCCAAAGATTAATTGAACCCCAAGCTCCCTTGCAACCTTGTCGGCCTCGAGAAAGCCTGTCAAGCTGTCCTCTACAATAACTACTTGTTTTAAGTTATTTTCTTTGACTATATCGAAGACGCTGATCGGGCCATCTTGTGAGTCTTCTTCTGGGTCTTTGTCTGAGGCCGGAGATAATGTTAAGATGCTTTTACCGATAGAGTAGTGGCTCTTGAATATGGGAATTGTCATGAGAGTAATTTAACATAAATTACCCTCCAAGTCAAGCTATTTTTTTGCTCGCTCTATGAAATGTTCGGCTATCCCACCCTCTTGCAAATACTCTTCGATTTCTTCTAGTAATTTATTCCTTATCTCGCGCACGTCAGGCGGAATATCTCCCTCTGCTCGCTTTCTTTGAAGCTCAGCATAAGACATTGTCGCCGCAATAAGCAATAGAATAGCGAGTGGATCAAAAACAAATATCAAAGTTATAATAACAATCCTTATTCCCTTGCCAGTGTCAATCTCAACGCCCGTCCAGTCGTTCAAGGCTTCAACGATATAGGTTATCGGCCCCATCTCTGTTTCAAGCGCCCTTAATCCTTGGCCATATTCAAATGATTGATTCTCAAGCTCAGCGACTCTATCGTAAGCCTTATCAATTTCCAAGGAATATAATTCTATCTTAGGGTCTTCCTTGATTGTTTCGATCTTAAGCGCATTAGTTGAGTCGATTTGTTTGCGCGTTTCATTTATGGAAGATAATGATTCAGACCTAACCAAATTAGATCGCGCTTCAGATTCAGATATGTTGGCGCTTATTGATTGTCTTTCTTGTTCTTGTTTTAATAAAGTGCTTTTATATTTTTTATCATCACTAAATAACCCTGTGCTTTTAGCTCCTTCTAATTCTTTATCTAAGTCTTTTAGTCTTAACTCGTATTTATTAATTAAATCTTGTTCTTGCTTAATGGATAATTCTTGTTCTTGTTTAATTGAATTTATTCTATCCTGTAATCTTAATATAGTTTCTTGTTTATTTGTATCGCTATATGATTGAGTAGATTCTATTTTTTTAATACTTTCTTGTTTCTTTATTATGAAATCTTTTTCGCGCGATATCTTTGCTTCTATTTGCGCAACCAAAGCCTGCTCTTTTTCCATTGATGCAGAATGCTCAACATGGGAACGAGATAAAAATCCAAAAATACCCATGCTTGTTATGATACTTAACACAAAAACAGCAATAAGCAAATAATTTCTTATGAATTTAAATGCGCTGTGCCATTCTTTGTGCAGCCACACTGCCGCAACAAGCTTTCCAACCTCAAGAACTGCACCCATTATTATGATCGCTTCCCTTGACCCAGGGAACATAGTAGCAAGACCAACTATACTAAAATAAGCCGCAGTAAGAGAAATGCAGATTGCAGAAGCAAAAATAATTAAAACCAAAAACATATTAATTTTCTTGATCTGTGTCTCTGTTTTCTTTTAACTCGTCGTAATGGCTTAAGTTAATTAATTCAAATCTAACTAAAGAAAAATGTTTACCAGTATTCTTCCGAGAAGATATTTGGTATCCATAATTTTTTAAGAAGGAGGATAGCTCCTGTATGTATTTTACCTGAGTATAGCAAATGATTAAGATCGGCGCTCCATCAAAAGAGTTTTCCTGAGAAAAAAGAACATCTTCTGAGTACTCGTAGCAAATATTTTCTATTGTATCTGTCATCAATAACAGAGTACACAAAAAATCAAAAGAAATCGTCTATATCGACTTTTGGTTTGTTCCAATAAGGGCAGCCTTTATACTCCATCATTTCTATGGTTTGCCCCTCTTTGGCTTCGAGGGAGTCTTTGTTTTCTTTGAATGCTGATTTAATTATTTTGCCGTTTTCATCTTTTAAAACGTAATAATCTAGCGGCTTTCTATGAGAACAAATATAAGCAACGATTGGTTGTCCGGATTTGTCTAGCACGGGTTGACCTTTGGATATTTTATAGCCATCCTTTCCGCACATTAATGGACCACCAAAGGTTCCGTCAGAGGGATAACCCTGAGCTCCTGCAAAATTAGATTCTGCAGTCTCTTCGTCAAAGTTGTCAATGAATTTCTGTATCTCAGTTAGGTGAAACTCGAGACCTTCAAGCTCCTCTTCTGATATATCTTTCATTTTGACTCGACCATTTGAATTTAAATCAAATTTTAGAAACAAGAACTCGACCTGCCTCTTCTTGAAGTGAGGAAATAGTTTTTTAACCGCAAGTGTGTACATGAGATCTTGGAGATTGTCCGTTAACTCTTTACCTTTGAAAATTTGTTTGCTACTCTTGAAGTCTCTAATGATTGCCGTGCCTTCTTCTTCGTAGAGAAAGAGCTTATCAATAAAACCCCTCATTCTATAAAGTTTCTCACCTTCGTCAACCGTTATATCGAAAGATTGTTCTGAGATTCCCTCGTCTGGACTATCCATTCCAGCCCCACCAAAGAAGTCAAAATGCAGGCCAGCCAAAGTCATGTTGTTTATCAACTCAAGGTTGTCTTTATCATTTACGTTTAACTTTTTAGCATGATAGGCTACAAGCCTTCTTATTGGCTCGCATAAATATATTGAATCTTTTAATATAATTTCATCATAAATATGCTTATGTCGGGGCTCGCCAAGAAGCTCGAATATTAAGTGGCAAATCCAGCCCCTGCTCGAGCCATCGTTTCCGGCGTCAGGAACTTTCAGTTTATAGTTTGCCCAATATTTCCATGAACAACTTTGTGCAGTTTTGATTCTACTGGCTGATAGTGGAGTTATTTCTTTCATGAGAAGTATTTGTTTTTATATGATGAGGCAGATATGTCTTTGCTTTTCAAAAGATCAAGGATTTTTTTGTGATTGTTCTTGACCCCTTCTTCTATATCGAATTCGTTTAGTTTTTTGTTCCATGATAAAAAGTCTTCATCGTTCATGTCTCCGAAGTCGGAGGCCGCTGGTGGATGGATTATTAATTTATCCCTATCGAAGAAGTTTAGTAGCTTGAGGTAACTCTTAAGAGACCCTATCTCTCCCCTGTTCTTTTCTTTATCACTATCATTGTTTAGTGATATGATAATTTTTTTTAAACCTAGAGAAACAAGATGGCAACACAAGGAGTTAGAGACTGAGGTTCCAAAAACAACTAGAACGTTCCTGAAACCCTTGTGATGCAGTCTCAATAGATCACCTATGCTCTCAACAAGTATAACTTCTTGGCGACTGCTTATTTCATCTCTAATTGGTAAGTCTCCTGAGCTATTTTTTAAATAAAATGGATACGCCCAAGTTGATTTCTTCCCCATGTGCTTCCATTTTGGCCTATCGTTTGGCTGTTTGGACATGTCTCTACCACTAAAGCCATGTATTTCGCCATTTGAATTGTATATGGGGAAAACGAACCGTTGGTACATTGCCCCCTCTGTAGCTAAACCACACTTAAAAAAAGAGAGTGTTTCGTCACCAACACCGCGATCATTATAGAATTTATAATGAGGCAGCAGCTTCATTAGTATCGATTCTGGGTAAGTTTTTTCCATTTCAATTCTTTCTTTGGATGTGGGGGTTATGCTCTCAGAAGGTAGCGAATCAAAGTCATATCCATCCAAGAATTTAGATAACTCCGACGAATCATTAGTTTGTAGGGTGGCCTCGACTAATGATTTTAGGGGGAGGTGCTGGCTGTTATTTACGTAGTCAACCCAAACTCCAGAGTTTTTATATATTTGCAAAGCGGTAGAGTTCTTGCCCCCTCTGTATAGCGCATTGGTTCTCCAGTGGTTGCCAAAGTCTGTTAACTTATACCCAAGCTTTTGTAAGACGTCTTTTATCTTTTCTGATGTCAAATCTCTATCCCTCCTCCAAAAATATCGTTGTCATCTTCTAAGTTTACGTTAACTTGAGACTCAATCATGTCTTGCAGGTCTCCGACTTCAGTTATATTGAAGTTTTCAAAGTTTAAGTTGATATAATTTTTCTTTAGATCTCCTGTCGGCATTCTTACTGGTTGCACTGCGCGATGTATATTCTCCCCTAGGTGCCTAAATTTAAAACATGTTAATTTATGAGTGCCAAAACCAGGCTCGGCGGCAAGCTCGTCAAGTGTTTTTTGTCGCAAACCAAACAAGTGGGAGCTAAATTGAGTAATTCTATCAGACAGGGATACTATGCTCTCATCTTCTACGATGTTCTCAGAGCTCCTATTGTTTGTTATGCCAGACCTATTACTTTGAACACTTGTCATCATTGAGATAGAAGGTAGTCCATCTGTGGTAATATCTCTTTGGATCAATTTCTTAAACTTATCAACCATCTCTCCAACTATTTGCCATTCTGATTTGTTTTTAGAGTTTTCAGATGTAGTTTTAATGTAGTCAAAACTTAAAATCATAGGATTACCCCTACCAACGGAGCCGTAGTAAAAATGTTTTACAGCTTGAATCATTGAGTCTACAGGCATGCCACCTACGTTCTGGTAGTATAGCTTGTATTCTTTTATCTTTTTCCAAACAGAACGAACTCTATTTACCACATCTTCTCCAGCCTGTCTCCATTGCCCAGTCTCAAGCAGATTCATAGGGACTTGAGCTAGAGATGCGCACTGTCTCATCATTAATTCTTCTTTGCTCATTTCCCCATTATCCAAATGTAGGACAGGTATATTTTCTTTTGCGGAAACCTTAACGCAGAAATCCATAACAAACTGAGTTTTACCAACACCAGTTCTAGCCACTAATGTAGTTATGTTTCCTGGACGCAGAAGAGATCCGTAGAGTTCATGCAGTCTTTCATGAGGACCTTTGGGACCAAACTCAGTCTGGGGGTTGTTTCCTTTGTCTTCTACGCATTGCTCCATTTCTTCAAAAATATTAGAAGCTTTATTGTCGCCAAGCTCATAAGAGCTGACTTGATCGTTATATATAGAGTCGGCTAAGTCTATTATTTGAGTAAAGTTTTTAGAACTATCTAGGTTCTTCATTGAGCTGGTTAATTTAGCCCCAGTTTCACCAATCCCCCTTCTTACTGTAAGCTTAGAGAGCTCTTTGGCTGAGTCAATTATCGATTCTGCTGAGCCTTTTCTTAGTTTAAGCGCTCGAGAGTATTCGGATATATTAATATTGTCTTCAAAAGATATTCCGGAGAGTTTAATTTTTTCAGCAAGAACAACTTCATCTATATAGTTCCCTTCTTCATAATCAAGCTTCAAAAATGTAAACACAACTCCGTTTACATCTGATACAAAATCCTTGGAAGTAATAAATGAAGCTATCTCCATGTATTTCTCCGGATGATTTAGTAGGCCGCCCAAAAACTGTTGTTCTAATTCGTAAGAATATACCATAGTGCTATACTAGCAGAGAAGAATGAATTTGTAAAGCTTTTTGTGAAAAATTATTCGAGCCCAATATCTGGGTCTTCGTTTTCCATGTTATACATGCTCTCAGCTTCTTCAATATTTAATAAATATTTCTCCAAAGACTTTCTAAGGCCCATCTCTACGATTTGGTTCTGAGCTCTAGTATAAACTAGGGGTTTCCCATTCTGGTCTGCATAAGCTATAATGAAACCCTTGCTATGTTCTGCTCCACCTGTGAACTCGAAAATTTGTTCAAGCAGGTTTTCGGGCATTGAAAAAGTTTGCATGTTTTCTGGATCTATATTGTTGCTCATTTATATAATATACACTTATTAAAGGATGACTCCAAAGGTTTTGAATAAATCTACAGATAATTTATCTTCTGGGTAAATCTCTACTAGTTTAATGTTGTTCAGTTTGCAGAATTCTTGCTTATCATTGTCTCTCCTTATCTGACTAAGGAAAGTTGTTTTTGATTTGCCGTGAAAAAATGGTGTGTATTTTAAATGCTGAGCGCCTTGAACTTCTATTGCGATGTTTTTATTGGCGTTGTATAGGTCTAGGCTCATTCGGGTGCCAACGATAGGGAACTCTTCAAATACCACATCGTTAAACCAATAGTTCTTCACAAACTCTTTTACTCCAAATTGCATTTTGCTTCTGCTAGGCTTCTCCCATTTTACCATATAATTTTTTGGCTTTTTGACTCTTTTTGTTGAACCAACTAATGTTTTAAAAATCATTCTGCTAGGACTGATAGATTATTTCTGAGAAATGTTTAATCAAAAACTGTATTAAGTCTGGATTAGCTTCGAGTAAGTCATTTAGTTTTGGCTCGCCGTGGAGTTTAGCAGGGAATTCATGACCTTCTTTTTTTAGCAGCTCCACGAAATCTTCTTCTACTGATATCCATGCGCCCTTCTTGTTTATATAGCCCCATAGGTATAGCATATCTATAAGCTCCTTCTCTACCCATATAGAAGTTCCATTCTTGCGCCCATATTTAATTGGATACTCAAGGACATAATTGGTTTTCTCATTAGGAGATTTCTTTACGGTCATTTTTGCGACATGACCAATTATTTTATTCTTGTCATGGTCTAATGGCGCGCTAGGATTTTCTAGTATTAGGTCTTTTTTAAACCTAGGTTCGAATTCAAGTATATAATTAGCGAAGTGGAGAAGCGCATTGCCACCTGTGGCAGTAGTTTGGCGGACAGGAGCCTTGCTATATGGGTCAAGCTTGATATCTGCACGAACCTGAGATATAAATATAGCCATGTGGCCTCTTTTGGCGAGAGCAATACTCATCTTTTGCATAAACTTTGCGCCCAGCAGCGCCCCACCAGCAATCTTATGAGAGTCTTCAAAGTTTTTCTTGAGGTCATCCTTCATTATTAACCCATCCAGGGAGTCTAGCACGAAGCAATATTTTATGGCCTCAGGAGTTCTCGCAATAAGGACCCTCATTAAATCTAGTACAGTCTCATATATATTACTCTCAAAAACAAAACAACTACCTTGATCCCATTCATCTTCTTTAGATACGAACTTGATACCAGAACGTTCTCTTACCTCTGGAGATAATCTTCCCTCTGCTTTGATGTATACAGCCTTTGCTTTTGGCATTTTTAAGAAGTTCTTCGCAACCTCTAGAGCTTCAGAGGTCTTGCCTCCCTCGTTTATACCAACAAACCTATGAAGCCCAGGCCCAAGCCCCCCGCCTAGTTCAAAATCTACTTTAAGGCTGCCGCAAGATACCTTGTAGTCTATATCTTCTTCGTAGTTGTAGTGATGCTCTTCATTTTGTTTTAAAAAGCTCTTGAGTGAATCTATTGATCCTGTTTCTGTTTCTGTTTTTTTACTCATGATAGAAATTCTTTAATATTTTTTGGTTTATTTTGTTTTATGTAATCTTCTCCTGTTTTTTCTTTTATATCTATTTGTTTATTAGGAGGTATGTTGTATGTGTATCTATTGTATTTCTTTTTGAGTTGATCTGCGTAGTAACCAGAGCGCAATACAATTATGCTGTCAAGCTTCTTTGGGAACGATAAACCTTTCCAGAACCCATCAATAGGGTAGGATTCAATCAATATGTTTAGGGATTTTATTTCCCTTCCCCAAAACAATCTCTTTTGAGTCTTGGGTTGTTCTATTAACTTTTCGATTACTTTCTTCTTTTCAGTTTGAGTCACCTATTAATAATAGCACAAACAATAAAAAAAGTCAAGGGAATTAAATGAAGTATCTTGGCTGGTATTTGTAGGGGTGTGACACTGGGAGATTAT
>CAJQLD010000080.1 GCA_905479095.1 uncultured Flavobacteriaceae bacterium | reverse complement strand
CAATTTTAAATCAAGCAGTAATGATTACAAAATTAAATGCGCTTTTTTATAGTTTAGTGTTGTCTGAAACTGTAAAAAACAAGGTAGAACGGTTTATTCTAATCGTTGCTATTATTAGTTTTTTAGCACACTTAATCACCATCTACCTAGTCAAAAGCCAACTCATTGTGATCCCGGAAGGACTCAATTTTTTTGACTCTCCTATTGCAGCGATTTACACCCCCTTTTCATTTATTCTGATCTATGAGGTGTATCTATTGATTTTCTATTTACCGCGATCCATTACCACTTATATTGGAAAACAATATGAAATTATTACGTTGATCGTCATCCGTCGAATTTTTAAAGATTTAGCCAATTTAGAACTCAATTCTGATTGGTTTGATATCAAAAACGATCTTAATTTCACCTACGATATTATTACCGCACTCTTGCTATTTTTTATGATCTATTTGTTTTCTTTAGAACGCCAAAAACTTCATACTTCAAATAAATCAAATAATCTCGCTGCTACTCAAATCGAACAATTTATAGCCATTAAAAAATTTATGGCCACTATTTTGGTTCCTATTTTTGTGGGAATTGGGCTGCTCACTTTTGGAGGTTGGATTTTTCAAAATACCCCCGAAAATTTATCCATTGCTTTAAAAGATGTGAATAGTATTTTCTTTGATGAGTTTTTTGCAATTTTAATTATTGTCGATGTGTTCCTTTTACTCTTTTCATTTTTCTATACCGATCAATTTCATAAAGTCATAAGGAACTCTGGGTTTATCATCTCAACAATTCTGATTCGCTTGTCGTTTTCCGTAGATGGCTTATTGAATAATTGCCTCATCATTAGCTCAATTGCTTTTGGTCTCCTTATTTTATGGATTCACAACCGATTTGAAAAAAACATCCACACTGTCTAAATAAAAAGCCCAAACGTGGCCGTTTGAGCTTTTGAGTCTACATCCGTTGTTGATGTCGTTTGTAAGGTTTTCCTTTTTTCGAACTCATTTTACTCCAGCGTGTATATTGTTCTTTTGTTAAAATTGATTTCATTTCAGTTTTAAAGGCAATTTTTTGATCCAAGCGATTGTTTAGTGTTTTAAAACGCATTTCTTTAGTCAGTTTTGTCTCTTGTTTGTGGCGCTTAGAGTCTTTTCTCTTTTGAGTTTTTTCTAAAAACAATTGGTATACTTTAGCTTGTTGTTCTTTAGATAGGTCGAGTTTCAAAGTCATTTTTTTTGACATTAGAGTTGCTCTGTTTTCGGCAGATAGATTAGCCGTTTTATTCGTTTTTTGAGGCGTCCTATCACCTCTTTGTGGCGGTTGAGCAAAGCTTAGAGTGCTCATAATAATAGCGCTGATAAAAAAAAACTGTTTCATTGTGAATAGATTTAGTGTTATATCAATAGGACTTTTGAAACAAGAGATGGTTTAATTTTTAGGTTTGGAGCCAAAAAAAGAGGCTTCGAGAGAAGCCCCTTTAAATAAATCAAAAAATTAATTCTATAATTAGTCTGTTAAATCCACCACTAAGAGGTCATTAGTTTTGTGAACTTTGGCAAGTTCTTTTGAAGTCAATCCCTTAATTCCTTTGTCCCAACCTTTATTACTCAGTCCGGATTGTGTTTTTAATTCCGACAATTCAATGCCTGAGTTTGATTTTAAAATCTCAAAAATAGCCTTTTCATTGTCACTTAAAACAACCGCCTTTTTTTCGGGTTTCATTTGAGGAAAAAACAACACTTCTTGAATGGATGCGTTGTTGGTTAAAAACATAATTAAACGATCCATTCCGATGCCCATCCCAGAAGTTGGTGGCATACCATATTCCAGGGCTCTCAGGAAATCTTCATCAATAAATTCTGTTGCTTCATCATCTCCTTTTTTAGCCAATTTTAGTTGGTGTTCAAAGCGTTCACGTTGGTCAATAGGGTCATTTAATTCCGAGTAAGCATTTGCAATTTCTTTCCCACAAACCATTAATTCAAAACGTTCGGTAAGTTCTGGGTTTTCTCTGTGTTCTTTACATAACGGACTCATCTCTTTAGGATAGTCTGTGATGTAGGTGGGTTGTATGTAGTTACCTTCACATTTTTCGCCAAAAATTTCATCAATCAGTTTCCCTTTGCCCATGGTGTCATCGACTTCAACGCCCAGGTCTTTGGCGCCTGCACGAATCTCGTCCTCCGTTTTTCCTGTAATATCAAAGCCTGTGAATTGTTTGATAGAATCGGCCATCGTAATTCGAGCATAGGGTGCTTTGAAATCAATTTCATGATCTCCAAAAGTCGCTTTAGTAGTGCCGTTTACGGCCAGTGCACAGTGCTCTAATAAACGCTCACAAAATTCCATCATCCAATTGTAATCTTTGTAAGCGACATAAATTTCCATCGCTGTAAACTCTGGATTGTGAGTACGGTCCATGCCTTCATTTCTAAAGTTTTTAGAAAACTCATAGACGCCATCAAATCCACCAACAATCAATCGTTTTAAATACAATTCATTGGCAATTCGCATGTACAATGGAATGTCTAAACTGTTGTGGTGTGTCATAAACGGACGTGCCGCAGCGCCCCCTGCGATCGGTTGTAAAATGGGTGTTTCTACCTCAAAATAACCAGATTCATTAAAGAAACTACGCATCGCATTAAATAATTTTGTGCGCTTTACAAAAACGTCTTTAACATGCGGGTTGACCACCAAATCTGCATACCGCTGTCGGTAGCGCATTTCGGGATCATTAAACTCATCATAGGTATTTCCTTCCGCATCGGTTTTTGGAAGCGGTAATGGTTTTAATGCTTTACTTAATAGTTTAAAGTGTTTTACCAAAACTGTTTTTTCGCCGACTTGCGTCGTAAAAAGTTCGCCTTCAATCCCTATAAAATCACCTAAATCCAGCAATTTTTTAAAGACATCGTTGTACATGCTTTTATCATCCCCTGGACACACTTCATCTCTATTGATGTAAATCTGTATGCGTCCTTCACTATCTTGAAGTTCCGCAAACGCAGCTTTGCCTTGTATTTTTTTCCGCATCAAACGTCCGGCCAATACGACCTTGTCACCCTCTTTAAATTCGGATTTCACCTTAGCACTGCTATGGGTCACGGGGAATAAATCTGCGGGATAAGGATTGATTCCCAATTCGCGTAATTTTGAAAGTTTTTCTCGACGGACAATTTCTTGTTCTGAAAGCTGCGACATAATACTCGGATAAAAATTTTAGACACAAAGATACTGACTATTGCTTAGGATTTCAATTAAAGACGCATAAATCCTCCATTGCTTTTGTAACGTTTGTTGTGTATTTTTGTCTAATAAGTATAACTTAAATTAACCTTTATTTTCTATGAGTATTTGGCGTGTAATTGTTTCTATTTTATTTCCTCCCTTAGCAGTGTTTGACAAAGGCTGTGGTTCCATTGTCATCGTTTTTTTGTTGACCCTTTGCGGTTGGGTGCCTGGCGTCATTGCGGCACTCGTTATTTTGAACAATCCTAAGTCATAATCCTGTATATTTGTGGCCTATGAATAAAGCGGTGCACATCCAGGACCTTGGACTCAAAGATTATAAAGATGCTTGGGATTATCAGGAAGAGTTATTTAAGACTACCATTGATATCAAGATTAAAAATCGTCGGGAATCTGCGGGACTACTCACCCCCAACTATTTGTTGTTCGTGTCGCATCCACATGTATATACCTTGGGTAAAAGTGGCGACATTTCTAACCTTTTGTTGTCTGAAACACAACTGAAATCTAAAGGGGCTACCTTTTATAAAATCAATCGTGGTGGTGATATTACCTATCACGGACCGGGTCAAGTGGTTGGGTATCCAATCTTAGATTTAGAGAACTTTTTTACAGATATTCATAAGTTTCTTCGCTTGCTAGAAGACACCATCATTTTAACTTTAGAAGAATACGGACTTAAAGCGGAACGAAGCCCAGGTGAAACAGGTGTGTGGTTAGATGTTGGAACCCCCTTTGCACGTAAAATTTGCGCCATGGGTGTGCGTGCGAGTCGTTGGGTGACCATGCATGGGTTTGCTTTAAATGTGAATGCTGATTTAGGGTATTTTGACCATATAATTCCGTGTGGCATTCGTGGTAAAGCCGTGACCTCGTTGCATGTAGAACTTGGTCAAACAGAGGTCGATGAAGAGGAAGTTAAAGCAAAGCTTTTAAAACATTTTTTAATCCTTTTCGAAGCGAGTCAAGCTTAATATAACTGATATAATAGCAGGCTGTTAGAGTCGCTTTTTGTTACGAATTCGAGGGCATAATCTGCATCTGCATTTGCTAAATCAATAGCGCTCGATCCGAAAACAGGCATATTTGTGAACGGCTTTGCCTGACTGTCAAACAGCCATACCTTTTGAGCTTGTAAATCGGTGATTGTGATATAAATTTTATCTCTTAAATAAAATAATTGTGGCGCCGAGTAATTTCCATACTCTAAGTTTAGGGTGTTCGATTTAATCGATAATTGATTATCACTTCGTGTTACTAATGTTTTTGACGAGCTCGTTATATCATGTTTCTGATCAAGTCCCAAAGTTTGACGACTCACATTTCCTTTTGTATTAATTTGCACCAAATCTCCTTTTTTGTTGGTGGTTGTAAATAGAGACTTATAAAAATAGATGCTTTCTCCAGAAAAATTAATACGTTCTTTAACTTTTATACGAATGTTGCCTCGGCGGTCCAATAATTTGAGTTCATTCCCAGCACTAAATACGATGTAGTCCTTTCCTCGAATTCGGAAATGTTTCGGTGCAGTCCCTATAGGTTTTGAGGCTTCATACTTAAATCCTTCAACAGATTCACCTTTAGAGTCATACATCGAAAGAGTGGTGTTTTGAGTGATCAAAAACCGATAGTTTCGTTGTTTGTCATAATCAAAAATAGCTAAGGGTTGCGTGATTTCATCCTTAGTTTTTAGCGGAAATCCATCTACATTTTCCCCATTACGTTCAACTACATACATGGTGTTTGGAGTCGCAAAAGCGAGTTGTAACCGTCCATTTCTATATAAATCGACTTGTTGAACTTTGCCTAAAACAGCGCCATTCAACTTCCTTTTCCATAAGACTACCCCTTTGTTAGAAATTAAATATAAGTTATTTGCAACATCTTGAGTTAGAATTTCTTTCTCTTTGGAGCGGTGATTTGTTACAAATACTGGATCCATCAGAATATCATTTGGAAGCATTAAACTAAACTCTTCAGTAATCTGTGTTTTGGATTGTTTAGATTTAGATTTTTGGAGGATGCCATTCACATGAACAATATGATCGTCTTTTACTAATTGTATTGCAGAACGTTTGTAGGGGCTCAAGTCCTCCTTTTTTAGGGTGGTACGGAACAGTTCGTTTAATGTGTTTGCTAAGGATTGAGCGTCAAAATTAGTTTGAAAAGAAGCTTCGTCGCTTAATGATTTTTGAATGTTTTGGTAGGCATACAAAGTCTCAAGAGTATTTTTATTTAGATGATTTGAAATCACAAGCTCCAACATTTCTTTCGAATCTGAAAACACCAGGTAATCATCCAAAGTAATGAATTTTGTTGGCTTTACTGGGGAGAGTAAAGGCCCAAAAGCGGTATTGAACATCGTCGTTTCTGTGAACTCAAATATGGGAACCGATCGAAAACTACTAAGTTCATTTTGAAAACGACTTAAGGTTTCATAAGTCGCACTAATATCGATGGACTTTAGTGCAATCCCATTTCCTTTTGGGGTTTCAAAAAAACCAATCTCTTTGATCGTACTAAAAAAAGCTTTCGCTAAGGGAGCTACTTTTGAAGTATAGCCTGCAGAATCGATGTTTCGAGTGAGCTGTTCAAAATCCGTATAATTAAAGGATTTGACGCTCGCAGACTGAGCGGGCATAATTGTTTGTAAGTTCTGAGGTTGAGGTTCTAGTTTTTTAAAGAATTGAAACCATCTGTTTTTTGATTTTTGATCCAGAACGGTACCGTTAATAGCGATACTTTCAGGAGTGACATTAAATCCAAAATACACAGATTCATGGTTTAATAACGGCATTGATTTTAGCGCTGGGAATGCTTTTAAATACACTGAAAATGTATTTGAGTTTTGTTGTAATTTGGAGACGATTGAATAAGTAGAGTTAGATTGTGTTTTGAGTGATTCAAGAGTTGCCCTAGAACTTGAAGCAACGATAATACTGTCTAAAGTTATATATGGGATTAAAAGGCTGTCTTTGGCGTTTAAATTTTGTTGGTGGGTAATAAAAGTAATCTCGTTGAAACTCCCTTCATTGTTTATACAGAGTAAAAGCGGGCTTTTACTCTGAAGGCTATCGAGTGGCATAAGTGCTTTCTTTAACGCCTCAAAGGCTGCCGTTTTAACCAACAAATCGTTATTGTTAATTGCACTTTTAAAGCCATCTAGAGAATTTATGGAGAGCACGATAGAGGCGTTTTTAGGGACTAAATCCTCAATAGACCGCTTTGAGTTTTGAACGTTATCACAGCTATAAACAGCGATCAAAATAACTAAAAAATATAAAATCTTATGCATTGGTTGTCATTCTTTATCCGACTCTAAACAAAGATAAGATTTATAATTCAAAAGGAAGTTATTCCGGTAAAAGTCTAAAGGAAAGTCGGTGGTATTTTGTAACTCCGTATTTTCGGATTGCAGCACGGTGTTCTTTCGTTGGATATCCTTTGTTCTGTTTCCAATTATACATTGGAAATTCTTCGTGAATTTGTTCCATATAGGCATCTCGATAGGTTTTTGCTAACACAGAAGCCGCTGCAATATTTTGATATTTCCCATCCCCTTTGATAACGGTCTGGTGTGGCACTTTTTTAAATGCTTTAAAACGATTGCCGTCGACACTAATAAATTCTACGGCTTCTAATTTAGAAATCGCATGATGCATCGCCAGAATGGAGGCGTTTAGGATGTTGATTGTATCGATTTTTTTAGGAAATATATGAGCAACCCCATAAGATACCGCTTGCGTTTCAATAATAGGTTTCAGAAAGGTTCGTTTTGTGTGTGAAAGTTGTTTGGAATCGTTTAGGATTTCATTTGAAAAATTGAGGGGTAATATGACGGCTGCGGCGGTAACAGGACCTGCTAAACACCCGCGGCCTGCTTCATCTGTACCGCATTCAAACTCTAAATTTGAAACCTTTAATTCTAACA
>CAJQLD010000079.1 GCA_905479095.1 uncultured Flavobacteriaceae bacterium | reverse complement strand
TTAAGTGTTTTTTTAACCTCTACTTCACGGAAGGCTTCCAAAATATCACCTTCACGAATATCGTTGTAGTTTTTCACTTGCATCCCACAGTCGTAGCCTTTAGCCACTTCTTTCGCATCGTCTTTGAAACGTTTTAAAGAGCTTAATTCGCCTGTATACACAACTACACCTTCTCTGATTAATCGAACGCCGGCGCTTCTGTAAATCTTACCATTGGTAACCATACACCCTGCAATGGTTCCAATTTTAGAGATTTTAAAGGTTTCTCTAATTTCAGCAGTTCCCGTGATTTCCTCTTTAAAGACTGGAGACAACATGCCTTCCATCGCATCTTTAAGATCATTAATTGCATCGTAAATAATAGAGTACATTCGGATATCGATTTCTTCCTTATCGGCAATTTGTCTGGCATTCCCCATTGGGCGCACATTAAATCCAATGATGATCGCATCCGATGCCGTTGCAAGCAATACATCACTTTCGGTAATGGCTCCAACACCTTTGTGAATAATATTAACCTGAATTTCTTCGGTCGATAATTTCTGGAACGAATCTGTTAAGGCTTCTACGGAACCATCAACATCTCCTTTTAAGATAATGTTGAGTTCTTTAAAGTCTCCTAATGCAATACGTCTTCCAATTTCATCAAGCGTAATATGACGTTGCGTTCTTACAGATTGCTCACGTTGTAGTTGTGTACGTTTAGAAGCAATTTGCTTCGCCTCACGCTCATCTTTAAAGACTGAGAATTTATCACCTGCTTGTGGCGCGCCGTCCAATCCTAAAATAGAGATTGGGGTTGATGGTCCTGCGACAAGTACGTCGTTTCCGCGCTCATCATGCATCGCTCTCACTTTTCCACTGTTTTTTCCTGCTAGGACATAATCGCCAATTTTCAGCGTTCCTGCCTGTACTAAGATTGTAGAAACATAACCACGACCCTTATCTAAAAAGGCTTCAACTACGGTTCCTAAAGCGGGTTTATTTGGGTTTGCTTTCAGCTCTAATAATTCAGCTTCCAGTAATACTTTTTCTAATAATTCTTTTACCCCATCTCCTTTTAATGCTGAGACATCATGCGATTGAATTTTACCACCCCAGTCTTCCACTAATAAATTCATATTAGCCAAGGCTTCCTTGATTTTTTCAGGATTTGCTGCGGGTCTATCAATTTTATTAATTGCAAATATGATTGGGACGCCGGCTGCTTGTGCATGTGCAATGGCTTCTTTTGTTTGCGGCATGATATCATCATCTGCAGCAATGACAACAATAGCGATATCTGTGACTTGAGCACCACGGGCTCGCATTGCCGTAAAGGCCTCGTGACCAGGCGTATCTAAAAAGGCAATTTTTTGACCTGTTCCAAGCGTTACTCCATAAGCACCAATATGTTGGGTGATGCCTCCTGATTCTCCTGCAATTACATTTTCTTCTCGTATATAATCTAGTAAGGATGTTTTTCCGTGATCTACATGTCCCATGACCGTTACAATCGGTGCACGTGTTTCTAAATCTTCGGCAGTATCCACTACTATTTCAATTGCTTCATCAATATCTGCGGTTACAAACTCAACGGTGTATCCAAATTCTTCTGCAACAATCGTTAAAGTTTCAGCATCTAAACGCTGATTCATGGTCACCATCATTCCAAGCGACATACAAGCCGAAATAATCTGTGTCACCGAAACATCCATCATAGTAGCGACTTCACTGGCGGTTACAAATTCAGTAACTTTCAGTACTTTATTTTCTAATTCTTGTTGTTCTTGATCTTTTTCAGTCTGTTGACGGTGTTGATCTCTTTTGTCTTTTCTATATTTCGCACCCTTTTTACCTTTGTTCGATTTCCCTTGTAATTTTTCAAGGGTTTCTCTTACTTGTTTTTGAACTTCTTCAGCCGTTGGCTCTACTTTTGGAACTTGCGTTCTTGCTTGCGGTGGGCGATTTCTGAAATTTCCTCTGGGTTGTGAAGGTGCATTTCCAACTTTACTAATTCTACGACGTTTTTTTCTGGCGTCTGCAGAATTTGCGCCGGCAGCTGGAGTCACTGGCTTCGCTTTTTTGGGTTTATTAAATTGGGTTAAATCTATTTTTTGACCTGTAGATTTAGGACCCGAAAGTTTTTGGTAATTTGTAGTTTCAACTTTTTGTTCCCCAGAAACTATCGCTTCCGCATTTGCGGGAGCTGATACAGCAGGCGTTGCTGGAGGTGCCGTTTCTGTTTTTGAAACTGGCACTTCTTTTTTAGCAGTGGCTTCTACCTTGGGTGCAGTCGCTACTTTAGGTGTTTGTGCTACTTTAGGTGTTTTCGCTACTTTGGGAGTTTCCGCTACATCAGGAGCGACCTCAGCTTTTGGCGTTGGCGCTGCTTTTGGCGTGGACTCAACGATAGGCGCTGGTTCTGCTTTTGGCGCTGGCGCTGCTTTCGGAGCTGCTGCTTTTGGCTCAACCGTAGGCTTTACTTCTTCAGCTTGTTTTTGAGGGGCTTTTTTAGGACCGTCTAAATCAATCATGCCAACTTTTTTAGGTCCTTGAAGCACCTGTTTGGCTTTGAAAACTGTTTTGGCAGCTTCAGCTTTTTGAAGTTTGAGCTCAATTTCTTCTTCACGCTGAACACGTAAGGCTTCTTTTTCTTTTAGCTTAGCTTCACCAACTTCTTTGGAAGCGACTTTCTTATTTGCATCGGTTTGAAACTCTCCTGCAAGAAGATCGTACACATCTGAAGTGATTTTGGTTGTAGGGCGTTTTTCTATTTCAACGTTTTTTGTTTCCAAAAAATCGACCGCTCGATCGAGAGAAATATTCAATTCCCTTAACACTTTATTTAATCTAATAATTTCAGCCATAAATTGCCTTTGATATTTTTTAACAGTAGTTCTTACGCATAATCGTGTGGTAATCCGAACTTATTGGGTACCAAATATAATTAAAATTTTACTCTTCAAACTCTTCTTTAAGAATACGAACAACATCTTCGATGGTTTCTAATTCTAAATCAGTACGTTTTACAAGATCTCCAATCTCTTGTTCTAGGATACTTTTGGCGGTATCTAAACCTGCTTTTGCAAATTCAGCGATGACCCAAGCTTCTATTTCATCTGAGAATTCAGAAAGCTCAACATCTTCTTCTACACCTTCTCTAAATACATCAATTTCATAACCAGTTAAACGGCCTGCTAAACGAATGTTATGGCCACCTCTACCAATGGCTTTACTAACTTCTTCAGGTTTTAAAATAACCTCAGCTCTTTTAGTATCTTCATTTATTTTGATCGATGTAACTCTGGCCGGACTCAATGCTCTTGTAATATAAAGCTGTAAGTTGGTTGTATAATTGATCACATCAATGTTTTCATTTCCTAATTCACGAACAATTCCGTGAATTCTAGAGCCTTTCATTCCAACACATGCACCTACAGGGTCAATTCGGTCGTCATAAGAATCTACCGCAACTTTGGCTTTTTCGCCTGGAATTCTTACGACATTTTTAACAGATATTAAACCATCAAAAACTTCTGGAATTTCTTGTTCAAATAGTTTTTCAAGAAAAACAGGTGCTGTTCTTGATAATACAATTGAAGGTTTGTTTCCTTTTAAATCAACACTTTCAATAATTCCTCTGACATTTTCTCCTTTTCTGAAAAAATCAGATGGAATTTGTTTGTCTTTTGGAAGAATCAATTCATTCCCATCATCATCTAATAAGATAACAGCACGGTGACGAATGTGATGGACCTCAGCAGTATATATTTCTCCAACGAGATCTTTAAAGTGTTTGTATATATTGGTATTATCGTGCTCATGAATTTTAGAAATCAAGTTTTGACGAAGTGCTAAAATAGAACGACGTCCTAAATCGATCAGCTTCACTTCTTCAGACACATCTTCACCAACTTCAAAATCTGGTTCGATTTTTTGAGCATCTGTCAAAGAGATTTCTTGATTTTCTTCTTCAACCTCACCGTCTGCAACTACAACTCTATTTCTCCATATTTCTAAATCCCCTTTATCTGGATTGATAATGATATCAAAGTTGTCGTCGTCCCCAAATTTCTTTTTCAATGTATTTCTAAATACATCTTCTAAGATTGACATTAAGGTCACACGATCAATTAACTTTTCGTCTTTAAACTCTGAAAACGAATCAATTAACGCTAAATTTTCCATAATTTTAGTCTTGTATTAAAATAATATTTTCACTTTTGCTTCACTAATATCGCTGTACAACAGGGTTGCTGATTTCTGAACCGTCACCTTTCCTTTTCCGATGGGCTTGGGCTCTCTTGCTTTCCAGTCTAGTACAATTTCTTGCTCATTGGCGGTGGTTAGAGTTGCTTCAAATTTTTGATTTTCTGATGCTTTCACTTCTAAAGTCCTGCCGATATGTTTTTGGTATTGTCTAGGATGTGTCAATGGAGTGGTGGCTCCAGACGAGGATACTTCAAGTGCAAAATCATGCTCTTCTCGATCCAAGTTGTGTTCGATACCGCGACTGACAAACATACAGTCTTCGACAAGGACACCCTTGTCACCGTCAATTACGATTCTAATTTTATTGCCTTCTAAGATATCAAAATCTATCAAAAACAAATCTTGTCTTTGTTCAAGACAATCCTCTAATAACTCTTTTACTATATCTCTAAACATTTGGTATAAAAAGAGGGGACTTTATGTCCCCTCGCTTTTTCATTTATCATTCTATGGCGCAAATATACGACATAAAAATTGAATTTAACAAGTGTTCATCCTTGTTTTAGTTGGCCCACTAGGGCTCGAACCTAGACTCTTCGGTACCAAAAACCAACGTGTTGCCAGTTACACCATGGGCCAATCTCTTATTGAGGCTGCAAATTTATAATAAAGTTTTGTTTAGGCAAACATTTTTAAATTTATTTATTGTTGATTTTTTGGTTTATAATATAAACTAGTTTATATTTGCTATTCTAAATCTTATAAACATGAAAACACAAGAACAAATTCAACTTATTAATGACACTATTAATAAAACAAAAGAAAATTTAAAATCAAGCTCCTTCAGTTTTATTTTATGGGGTGCTTTAATTGCGACCTTAAGTTTTTTTCATTACAGTTTCCCTGAAATCGTTCAGCAAAGTCGATACTCATCAACGCTGTATTGGATCCTAATTCCAGTGATTGGCATGGTCGTTACCGTTGTATATCAAATTAAAAAACGTAAAAAGACCGGCTATGAGACCCATATTGGGCGTACCTTAAAAATAATTTGGAGCGTATTTAATTTGGCTTGGATCCTTTTGGTGTACATTTCGGTTTTAAAAGAACAGAACCCTGTTGATTCTATTTTGTTTTTACTCGGTGTCATGATCCTTATCACGGGGCTCTTAATTCGATTCAAACCCTTTTCAATTGGCGGGATAGCCGTGATTATATGCAGTGTTATATGTGTGTACAGTCCAAATGGGAATTGGTTATTAATGAATGGTATCGCCTCCGTTTTAGGGTTACTTATACCTGGAATTATCCTTTATTATAGCAAATCAAATGTTTAGTCCCTTGGATAAATTGTTAATTAACCCAACGCGGTTGATTATTATGTCGGTATTGACTAAGGTGGATAATTGCGATTTTAATTACTTAAAAAAAGTCACTGAAACCACACAGGGCAACCTGAGTATTCAGTTAAAAAAACTAAAAGAAAGTCATTATATTTCTATTGAAAAAAGTTTTGAAAACAACTATCCCAAAACCAGTTGTTCGATTACTAAAATAGGCGTTAAGGCCTTTGAAGATCATTTTACAAATTTGAAAAACTATCAAGACTTAAAACTTTAGGTATGTATGAATTTATAAGAGATCTCCATTTATACACCATCGCGCCCTGCCTTCCGTTGGGGTTTTACCTTATCGTGGTTTCAGGAAAAGGAGGCGTTTTGCATAAAAAAATTGGTTACGTTTATATGGTTCTCATTTTTTTCTCGGCGATCGTATCCTTGTTTTTAAAAGCTTATGTAGGCCCCACATTTCTGAACCATTTTGGATGGATTCATTTATTGAGTTTTCTCACAATCTGGACGGTTCCTCGCAGTTTAATTGCTGCTAAAAAAGGCAACATACCACGGCACAAACGTTCCATGAAATTACTGTATTGGACTGGCTTACTTCTCGCAGGGTTGTTTACTTTGATGCCAGGACGGTATTTACATAGCGTGTTGTTTGAATGACCCAACGTTTTATTATTTTGATCTACAAAATCCTAGAAGCACATAACTTCTAAACAATTATCATTAAATTTGATTAAAATATTATTTTGAGTGAAATTAGAAACATAACGTTGCTTAGAACAAAAAACATCCCCTTCATATTGTATTTAATTGTTGGATGCATTGTTGTTATTAAGGGGCCGTTTTATTATCCCGATAGTTATGCTTTTTTAGACATGTCTATTAACCACTCACCCATTTATAGTTTGTTTTTAAAATTCTTTAGACTAATTTTCAATGATTCTTTTATTTGGCCCGTTATTATTACTCAGTTTTTAATACTCATAGGCGCTATACATTACCTGTCTAATGTTCTTCAAAAACAGTTTCATCTTACCCTTATAGAAAAATTTATTTTACAATTTATTTTAATTTCGCCTAGTATTTACTTCAATCAAATAACAGGAGCTGTTCTGTCCGAAGCTATAAGCTATCCTCTCGTTTTAATTGTATTTGCCTTAGGATTCAAGGCCTTTGCGATTCTAGATATAAAACTACTTCTAAAAAGCATAATCCCCTTATATTTCCTAGTTTTAACTAGAGGTCAATTCATAGTCGTTATTCCTGTTTTTATTGCGGTTGGCGTCTATATAAACTATCAAAATAGGAGTCTATCAACAAGATGGTTACCCATAATTTTATTGGTTCTATTTCCGTTTTTTACCAGTATTTCTGAACGTTGTTACAACAAATTAATGTACGGGTATTATGTAAACAATTCAATGAACTATGTGCATATAATTTCTGCAGATTTTTATTTAAGCAAATCAACTACTGTAGAGATTTTTGATGACCTAGATGAAATTGAATACTTTAAAATTGTACATGAAAGTTTAAAGAATGTTGAACTTACAAAACAAAGTGCTGATGCACAAAACAAATCAGATATTGAAGTATATGTAGATAACTTTTCGAAAATTTGCAACCGAAGAATCTATGATTTAGGGCTTAATTATTTTCAAAAAAAAGGGTTGAATTATTTTGAACAACATTTCGCTCTCAACAAGCTTTGTAAAGGAATGTTTTTTAAAATGCTTAAACACAATTTTAAAGCTAGAGTTTCTTTTTTTATAAAAAACCTTAAACTTACTTATGGTACTGCCAAACACCTCTTTTTATTTATCCTTTTGATCTCTTACTCTTTAATAAAAGTATACAAAACTAAAAGCACTATTTATAAATTTATTTTACTTGGATCTGTTTTAATGTTAGCAAACAATGTACTGATCGCATTTGTAATGCACGCCATTAAAAGGTATGCGTTTTATTATTACTGGATTATATTTGCAATTATAATATTGATTTTGAGTGAGTTGTCAAAAAAAACATCCAATGAAAACTAAGTTATCAATCGTAATGCCGTGTTTAAATGAGATAGAAACTATTGAGCTTTGCATTTCAAAAGCTCAACAGTTTATGCGAACCCATAATATTGATGGGGAAGTCGTTATTGGAGATAACGGAAGTACCGATGGGTCCATTGAAAAAGCACTCGCCATGGGGGCGATTGTTGTGAATGTCAAAGAAAAAGGATATGGAAATGCTTCAAGAGGTGCTATTGAGGCCGCTAATGGGACCTATATTATCACCGCTGATACTGATGATAGTCATGATTTGTTGAATTTGAAACCATTTATCGTGAAACTTGACGAGGGCTACGAACTTGTCATGGGAAATCGTTTTAAAGGCGAACAAAGAAAAAATGCAATGCCTTTTTTACATAAATATGTTGGAAATCCAGTACTGACTTTTATTGGCAATTTGTTTTTCAAAACATCTATTGGAGATTTTCATTGTGGATTGAGAGGTTTCACCAAAGCTGCTTATGAAAAAATGGATTTAAACAGTCAAGGGATGGAGTTTGCCTCAGAAATTGTTGTGAAAGCCTCCATGTTAAAGTTAAATATTACCGAAGTCCCAACCACCGTTTTTGAGGCAGGTCGCACTAGAAAACCGCACTTAAGGACTTTCCCAGATGGATGGAGACATCTTCGGTTTTTGCTTTTATACAGTCCAAAATGGCTATTCCTTATCCCAGGAGTCCTTCTGTTTTTCACAGGAATCGTGGGGCTAATGGTTCTTTTAAATTCAGGTTCAGGTATTGAATATATTAGAGAGTCAACCTTGATATTAGGAATCATTTTATTTAGTTTTCAATTTGTTGTTTTTTATGGATTAACTAAGATATTTGCAGTAAACCATGGACTCATCCCAAAGAGTACTAATTACTCTACCCTTTTCCAATACTTTAACTTAGAAAGAGGTCTTGTTATAGGGGCTACTCTGACTCTTTTAGGGAGTGTTTTACTATACACTGGATTTATTTCTGAACTTAAAATAGAATCCACGCTTAAATTCATATTCCCTGCTATTATTGCAATTGCATTAGGAATTCAAATAATTCTATTTAGCTTCTTTTTTAGCATTTTAGGACTCGCTGAAAAAAAGTAAAACCATTTTTTTTATTGACAATTATTAAGGTTTACTTAAAAGTTTTTAAACCTTAAGTAATTATTATTAAATTCGCCTTAAACTTCAATTTCAAACAATGGCGGATTTTAATTTCAAAAAATGGAACCTTATCTTAGGATGGCTTGCATTTTTAATAGCATTTATCACATATAGCCTCACAGTCGAACCAACGGTTAGTTTTTGGGATGCGGGTGAATATATTTTAACGTCTTCTAAACTACAAGTAGGACATCCTCCTGGAGCACCGTTTTTTCAGATGATGGGGGCGTTCTTTTCTATTTTCGCCACCGACCCTACTCAAATAGGATTAATGATTAATATGATGAGTGCTACGGCAAGTGCATTTGCTGTTTTGTTTATGTTTTGGACGATTGTATTGCTTATTAAACAAGTCGTTAAAACCGACACAAAACCTTCTAAAAGTCAACAAATCGCCATTTTAGGCGCCGCTTTTGTTGGGAGTCTATCCTTTGCGTTTACAGATTCGTTCTGGTTTAATGCCGTTGAAACTGAAGTGTATGCGATGGCAACTTTAATATTGGCCGTCATGTTTTACTTAGGACTCCGCTGGCAAAAGGACATGTTTACGCCCAGAGGGAACAAGTGGTTAGTACTCATTTCATTTATTGTGGGCCTATCGTTTGGAGTCCACTTTTTGGGATTGTTAACGATTCCTTCTATTGGTCTTATCTATTTTTTCAAAAACTATAAAACCGTGACGGTAAAGAATTTTATTCTTGCCAATGTTGCCGGCGTTGCTATTTTATTATTTGTGTTTAAACTACTCGCTCCTAACATTCTGCGGTATTTTAGTGCTTTAGAAATATTTTTTGTGAATTCTGTAGGGCTTCCGTTTAATTCGGGCTCTGTCATTGCATTTATAGCCTTAGTAGCGTTCATTTATTTGGGGTTAAACTACACCCGAAAAAAAGGCTATATCTATCTTAATACGGGACTCTTATGCATCACGTTTGTCGTCGTTGGATTTTCGTCCTGGTTGTTATTGCCAATTCGAGCCAATGCCAACGTCACAGTTAATGAAAATAATCCTTCAAGTGCCCGAGAACTCCTCGCCTATTATAATCTAGAACAATATCCAAAAACACATTTGTTTTATGGGCCACAATTCACCGATCAATATGCAGGTTTAGACGAAAACCAACCTTATATTGATGACAAACCAAAATATGAAAAAGACAAGGCTGCTGGGAAATATGTGATTGTAAACGACTACAAAGACGGTTTACAAAACTACAACTCCGAACACGCTTCTTTATTACCAAGAATGTGGAGTTCTGAACACGCTGAAAACTATATGATGTTCTCTGGATTTTTGGAATTCTCAATTAAGAGTGAGTATCAGATGCAAAACGATTTACGAACCATCATCAATGACTTCAAAGGGGCTGTTGCAAATGGTGACGTCGATTACGAAGATTACAATGGCTTTCTAAAAAAATATGGGCGTTATATCGACATTCAAAAACCATCCCTCCTTCAAAATATTTATTACCTTTTTGATTATCAAATCGGATATATGTATTGGCGTTATTTTATGTGGAATTTTACCGGACGACAAGATGATGTTCAGGGTAAATTTGACTTGCACGGCAATTGGATTAGCGGAATTTCGTTTATTGACACTTATTTTTTAGGCATTTCTCAAGACAACCTCACTAGTGATGTTTTAAATAACAGGGCCAGAAACACCTATTACTTCTTACCTCTATTGCTAGGATTAATTGGATTATTCTTTCTTTTTAACCGAGATAAAAAACTCTTTTGGACGATGCTGGTGTTTTTCTTATTTACAGGAATCGCCATACAAGTCTATACAAACGTAAGGCCTTTTGAACCGCGTGAACGCGATTATTCGTTGGTAGGATCTTTTTACGTCTTTGCCCTTTGGATCGGATTTGGGGTCTTTGCCATCTATGAAAAATTGAGCAGCTACACAAAAACCAGCTTGTTAGCGCCCATTGTTAGCGGAGTCTGTTTGATCGCGGTTCCTGGAGTTTTAATCAGCCAAAATTGGGACGACCATGATCGGTCTAAAAGAGAAACGGCCCACGCGATGGCCATTCAGTACTTAGAATCTTGTGATCCCAATGCCATTATTTTTACAATAGGTGACAACGATACGTTTCCACTTTGGTATGCACAGGAAATTGAAGGCATCCGACGGGATGTTCGCGTCGTGTGTACGAGTTTATTAAATGTCGATTGGTACATTGATCAAATGAAACGCAAAGCGTATGAAAGCGATCCAATTCCCTCTCTATTGACACACGATCAGTATAAACTAGGAACCCGAGATTATATTATTAAGGAAGCCGTCACTAACGACACACTTAGTATTGATCAATTTTTAGGTTTTATTACAAGTGATGACCCACGTACGAAGTACAAACACGTTCTTGAACAACAAGGCTATGACCCAAGCGGACAACGCCGTCAAGATTTAAATGCAAATTACTTGCCTACAGAACATGTAAGAATCCCTGTTGACAAAAAATCTGTCTTAAAAAATGGAATTGTTAAAGCAAAAGATTCGACCTTAATTGTACCCTATATCGATATTAAAATCAAAGGGGCAGCACTCTACAAAAACCGTTTATTGATGTTGGATATTATCGCCAATAACAATTGGGAACGTCCCATCTATTTTACAGGCGGAGCGTTTGGAGATGAAGATTATATTTGGATGAAAGACTACTTACAACTCGATGGTTTGGTGTACAAGTTAGTCCCTATAAAAACACCGGTCGCTAAAGACAATCCGTTTGATATGGGTCGTATTGACTCGGATAAAATGTACGAAATGGTCACCAATTGGGATTGGGGTAATAACGGAGATCCCTCAATGTATCATGACATCGAAACCCGAAAAAATAGTTTAACCTACCGCGGTAACTTAGCACGACTCATTGAAGTGTTAATCCAAGAAGGTGAATTAGAAAAAGCAGAAGAAATTGCAGATTTAGCAATGGCAAAAATGCCCGTTGATCTGTTTGGGTTTTACACCTTATTAGAACCTTACATTGGCTCGTATTATGAGCTGGAAGCCACAGAAAAAGCACGTAAATTATTCATAAATGTGAGCTCTAAATACCAAGAAAGTCTAAGCTATTACAGCACCCTTTCTGAGTACAATCAATCCAAGTATATACAAACCATCTACAATGATATTGAGCGCTACAGAAGTTTAGTGGACGTGACTACTTTTTATGAAACTGAAGAGTTTATTAAAACAGAAATGGAGAAATTCAATAGTTACCTTAGACTCTTTACTGGCGAACCTGAAGCGGAAGAGTTGAAGGATAAAGAAGTGTTAGATTCTACATTTTTGAACTCTGAAGGGTCTTAACGAAGGCTATACATATTCTTGAATGCGACCAATAATCGTATTGGCGTCGAGCTCACCACTTTGGCGCCATTTCATGTCGCCTGATTTATAAATAATTAAAGTTGGCAATCCTTTGATGCGTAGTGCTTCCGAGAGGTCTTTGTTTTTGTCGACGTCAATTTTTATAACGCGCGCCTTGTCTCCCATTGCAGCTGCAACATGTCTAAGTACATCGTGCATCGCTTCAGATTCATCACTCCATTCGGTGAAAAATTCAAACAATACTGGAATTTCAACATCTATTAACTCTCCAAATTTTGACATATCATGGTGTTTTATGGATCAACCTTCAATGATAATTTTACTTAACTATGATCGTATTCAACCCTAAAAATAAGTAATTTACTGGGGTAAATATAACATTTTCTGATATTTAAGCGTTATTAATCCCTTTTTTTAGCGTTATAACGGAGATTTCAGGCCATATTCCAACCCGCCCAGGGAATGCTAAAAAGCCAAATCCACGGTTCACATTTATGTATTGCCCTGCTTTTTCGTAGATGCCGGCCCAGTATTTATAGCGCCATTTAATAGGGCTCCATTTGATCACTCCTGGGATCTCAATTCCAAATTGCATCCCATGGGTATGACCACTAAGCGTCAAATGATACTGTTGTGAATCTTTGATAACTTCGTACTGCCAATGCGAAGGATCATGACTTAAAAGTATTTTAAAATCCGCAGGGTCAACTGCTGAAGTTGCAAGTTTTAAATCGCCTTTTTGCTTAAATCCCTTCCCCCAGTTTTCGACACCTATGATTGCCAAACGATCGCCAGATTTTTCAATAAACCGACTTTCGTTTCTCAATAAATCAAACCCCATGTCTTTTTGGATGTCTAATAATTCTTGAAAGTTTTCTGCTTTCGCTTCATCTGAAGGCCATCGGGTATAATCGCCATAATCATGGTTTCCCAAAATAGAGAACACACCATCAGGCGCTTTTAATTTTGAAAAAGTAGATTTCCAAGGACGCATTTCTTTTGACTTACTATTGACTAAATCACCTGTAAACATAATCACATTAGACGCTTGCTGGTTGACTAAATCAACCGCATATTCAATTTTTTTTTTGTTGTCAAAACTACCACTGTGAATATCGCTTATTTGTGAAATCTGATACCCATCAAAAGCAGCGGGTAAGTCCTCAAAATATAAGGTGTATTTTAAAACTTTAAAATTATATTTTCCTTTCGTAATTCCATAAAGTATGGATATAAATGGGATGGCGGCTAATCCTAATGCCAGTTGTCCAATAAATTTTCGTCTGGAACTAAAAAATGCGGAAGGTTCTTCTGGTTTTGAAATAAAGTAATTAACCCCTGCTTCAAAGAGTCGATACACATCCTCCCCAAACATAAAAATAACCAATACTAACTTTGGAACATAAACCAACACAAGTACTGCAAATGCTACATAAAAACCTTGGTTACCTCCTGCGCCTCTATCGAAGGTCATTGCTTGGTAGACAAAAACGCCTAGTACTGCGAGTGAAATGATAGCATATCCATAAGTCACCAACGGATTTCTAACCACGCTTCTTAGACTTTGTAGCGCATAAAAATCTAAGGATAAAACAAGGAGTAAAAAAATTATTAATCGAATCATATTCAGTAAGAGTCAGCGGCAAAAGTAAAACAAAAGCGTATGATATTAGAGTTAATATTTTTATTTAACGATACTTTTAGATTTGTAAAATTTTAGTATATTCCTAAAATAAATTATGAACTGTAAATTTGACACTAAACTTGAGTACTAATTAGGTGCGTTTTTTCGTATTTAAAAACCTATTAAAAAAATTAAAAACTATTTTAATCTCAATGTACAAAAAATTGTGTTTTATAAAAGCCTATTTACTGAATGTTACCTTTCTAGTATTGTGCCTTTTTTCTATGGCACAAACATTTAACCCTGAAATAGAAAACTATTCTATTGAAGACTATGGGGCTGATAATCAAAATTGGGGTATCGATATAGATAATAACGGGATTATTTATGCCGCCAACAACCGTGGGTTGCTAAAATATAATGGCGAAATATGGCAGTTATTCGAACTTCCTAATAGAACTATAATAAGGTCAGTATTGATAGTAAATGATACTATATACACAGGGTCTTATGAAGAATTTGGATATTGGAAAAAAGATGATTTAGGTAACCTTTCGTATACATCATTAAATAATCTATTTGGGGAAGATTACGAGTTTAAAAGTGATGAGTTCTGGCAGATAGTAAAACATGGCAATGATATCATTTTTAGGTCTTTTGGTGGCGTTTATATATATAATGGAAATAATATTATTTCAGTACCAAATAGTCAAGAAGTTTCAAATTTTACAATTTATGATAACAGATTAATTGTTGGTAATTTAAAAAATGGACTTCAAGAACTAATAAACGGAAAATTAGTGCCGTTTGTACTTTCAAGTAAAAATTACAATTTCGATAACATAGCAAATATAGTTTCCAATAATGAAAAAAAACTATTCTTTTTTGACACGAATAAGGGAGGGTATATTTACAATTCTAATCAACTTTTACGACTACCAAAAAAGATAAATACACTTTTAGATAAATACATTTTAAATAAAACGGTATTTCTAGATGTTTATAGAATAGCTTTCGGAACAGTTAAAAATGGTATTATCATTTATAATCTAAAGAACCAAGATACTCAGTATATATCAAAAGAGTCTGGACTTTATAATAACACTATTTTAGGTCTTGAATTTCATGAGGGTAACCTTTGGTGTGCATTGGATAATGGTATCAGTAGAATAAATTTTGATAGCCCCTATTTATATTATAAAGACCATACAGGTACTTTAGGAACGGTCTATGATGTGGCATTTTTTAATGATAAATACTATTTAGCAAGTAATACGGGTATTTACTCATTTACAGATGACAATAAACTAAATTTTATTCAAGGTTCTGAAGGACATGTTTGGGATTTAACAGTATTTGAAAACCAGCTTTTTTTTGGGCATAATGATGGAACTTTTTATATAGAGAATGATAGTCTTCATCGTGTTGGTTCAAGTACTGAAGGTGTTTTTGGATATTTCAATATTCCAAATAAGAAACAATGGTTCTTACAAGGGGAATATAATGGAGTTAATCTTTTAAAAAAAGTTAACAATAAATGGATTAGTAAGGAAATAAAAAACATTGATTTCCCTGTAAATAATATTGTATTTGAATCGGAATATGTGATTTGGGCCACACATCCATATAAAGGTCTTTATCAGATAAAATTTAAGGAAGATTATACAGAAACTTCACAAATAGTCTATTATGGTAATGATAAAAATTTCAATCAATATAAAACGAGAATTTATAACTTAAATGGTTCAGTTGTCTTCTATAATTCAAAAAAGTGGTTGCAGTATTTTAAAAATAAAGATAGCATTGGTTTATATAAAGATTTTCAACAATTTAATGCTAAGAGTTTAATATTTAAAGAGCATAATGGTAGCTGGTTTATAGATGACAATGAAGCCGGTGTCATTACATACTATTATAATAAATTTAAAAAGACTCTTGAGGTTGATGCATTAGAGATCAGAAAACGTTCAGTGTCCAAATATGAGAAAATTGAAATTAAGGATGATTCATTACGGATTTTAAATTTAAATGATGGTTTTGCAATTTTCAATATAAATAAATTGAAAATGAAAGAGGCGTCAATTACAAATTCACCTATTATAGATAAAATATATTCTAATCGAAAACAGTTTTCAGTCAACGATTCCCTATTACGTTTTCCTTATAAGGATGCACAATACCTTTCTTTTGAAGTTTATACACCTAATCAATACGGTAATGACCATGTTTATTCCTTGTCTGGAGAGATAAATCAAAGAGAATTAATTAGAGACGGAAAATTTACATTACAAAATCTAGCTTATGGAAATTATACCTTATCAATCAAAAACAAGGGTATGCATTCTGAATTAAAACATATAAAAGATTTTCGTTTTAAGGTAATACCCCCTTGGTACTTATCCATATTTATGAAAATTGTCTATTTTTTATTAATAGTTTGTGTGTGTTTAATAATATTTAAAATCAATAAAAGAAGAATCCGAAGACAACAATTAGCATTGAAAAAAATGCATATTCGAAAAACTCAAGAGAAAATCTATCAATTAGAAAAGGAAAACCTTGAAAAAGAAGTGAAGATAAAGCAACGAGAATTAACGAATACTACCGATTCTATTATAAGAAAAAATGAAACAATTATGGTGATGTATAATGAACTTAAACGCTTAACAGAAGCATCTACCAATCCATCAAGAACAAAAAAAATTTTAGAAATATCAAAAAAAAATATTAGAGGAACAAATGATTGGAAGGTTTTTGAATCCAATTTTAATGAGCTCAACCGAGATTTTTTTAAAAAACTAATTGCTATACATCCCAAACTCACTTCCAAAGATTTAAGGTTATGTGCTTATATAAAAACAGGGTTGACTTCTAAAAAAATTGCCTTTTTGATGGGTATTAGTTTACGAGGCGTTGAATTACACCGCTATCGTTTAAGAAAAAAATTAAACATTAATTCAAAGGATAATTTCTTCCATTTTTTAAGGAAACTTTAGAAATTTAGAACTCAAAAAAAGTCCCTAAGACCTAATATTACTCAACTTATAACTACATTAAATACACAGTAATATGTTAAAGTTATATTTCATTATAATACATAAATAATTAACAATCAGGTTAATATAAATAGTCCGCGTAAAAAAGTACTACTACAATATTGTCTTTGTTATATATTTGGTTTCAGTAATTTCTATGAAACCAAAATCTAAATTATGCAAACTAGACTATTTACTACATTTATTTTTTTATTCATTACATATACACTACTGTAGCGCAAGAGCCTATTACGGGAACGGTTACAGATGAAAATGCAGTGCCTCTTTCAGGAGCAACCGTTATAATAAAAGGGACGTCTTATGGCGTTCAAACCGATTTTGACGGCGTCTTTCAACTTCAAGCAAATATTCGGAGATATTTTGTCTGTTAGCTATCTTGGCTGACCAATTAAAAAATTGATTACAGCCCCTGCCATACATTTAACCCATAGATTTCTAACCACACTTCTAAAACTTTGAAGGGCATAAAAATCTAATGCTAAAACAAGAACTACAAAAATTATTAATCGAATCATATTCGGATAGAATCAAGCGCAAAAATAAAACAAAAGCAAATGATAATTGGGTTAATAATTTTATTTAACTATACTTTTAGATTTGGGAATTTTCACTATATTTCTAATCTTTAAACAAAAAATACAATTTACGGCACTTATATCGTTTCTGAGCTAGTTCTGTAACCATTAACTTTACATATTAAACACCATTTTTATGAGCACTAAAAACAACAATTCCGCCTTAACGACCCTTGTCACAGTTTTCTTTTTCTGGGGGTTTATTGCCGCTTCAAACGGCGTGTTTATTCCTTTTTGCAAAACCTACTTCAGTATTGACCAGTTTCAATCTCAACTCGTTGATTTTGCCTTTTATGGCGCCTATTATTTAGGAGCTCTCTTGCTTTTCATCCTATCAAGTGCGGTTAAAAAAGATATTCTTAATAATTGGGGCTACAAAAATGGGATTGTATATGGATTATTAATTTCTGCTCTTGGGGCTTTATTGATGTATCCTTTTGTTGATGGCGCACAACAAGGCGATACGTCTGTGTTTTATTTGGTGTTATTGGCTTTGTTTATTGTAGGACTCGGATTTTCACTACAACAAACAGCTGCAAATCCTTTTGCCATTGCGCTCGGTGACCCAGAAACTGGTTCGCATCGACTTAATCTCGCCGGAGGCGTTAATTCATTTGGAACAACCATCGGGCCTATTGTTATTGCATTAATTATTTTTGGATCCACTCCTTTATCAGGGGATGAACTCAACCAAATGATTCTAAATAATGAAATAAAACTAACCACTGTTCAATTGCTTTACTTGGGCGTTGGAGCGTTGTTTTTGGTCGCCGCAGCATTATTTCATTTTTCTAAAAAATTACCCAATACAAAAACGGATGAAGTATTTGAGCCCGCTAATAAAGCTAAAAATACACTCATTGTGCTAACGGTCGTTATTGGGGTTTGTTTTACAATGATTTTTAGCACGTATTCAAGTGGAGAAGTCACCACTGAAGCGCTTGAAAACAAACGACTCTTATTATTGTTAATTGCGCTATTGGCCGTTGTTGTAAGTATCTTTTTCGCAAATACACGAGCATCAAAAAACCCAGATGGCTGGGGTGCAATGAAATACCCACAATTGGTTTTGGGAATGTTAGCAATCTTTACCTATGTTGGCGTGGAAGTGACGATTCAAAGTAACCTAGGCGAGCTTTTAAAATCGGTTGCAGATAAAGTCAGTAATCTCAATGCTTTAGGATTAAAAGTGATGAATGATGCTGAAATTGCGCCGTTCATCTCACTCTATTGGGGCGGTATGATGATTGGTCGATGGGTTGGTGCTATTAGTGTTTTTAACCCGAGTAAAGGGCTTAAGAAATGGTTGCTTATTTTAGTGCCTTATGTCGCTTTTGGCGTGATTCTATTGGTTAATTTTGGGAAATATTCTTCAACAGAAATTTTATTATTTAGTGTCTGTGTTGCCATTCAGGTGGGTGGATTTTTTATCGCAAAAGATAACCCTATTAAAACATTGAAAATATTTAGCACCTTGGGCGTTATTGGCGTCATTATTGGCATATTTGCATCAGGTCAATTGGCACTATACGCATTGCTTTCAGGTGGCTTATTTTGTTCGATCATGTGGCCTTGTATTTTTACATTAAGTATTTCTGGATTAGGAAAATACACGTCACAGGGGTCTGCTTTTTTAATTATGATGATCTTAGGCGGTGCTATTATCCCCCCTCTACAAGGGAAGTTGGCAGATATTTTTAGCATTCAATCCTCGTATTGGATTGCGGTTGCTTGTTTTGCTTACCTTCTTTTTTACGCTTACAAAACCAAAAGTGTCCTCGAAAAGCAAGGAATCACTCAAAATGATTAATTAACTAAAATACCGTAAACTCACCATAATGGCTGACCAAAAACGCTTATTTCTTCTTGATGCTTATGCTTTAATTTTTAGAGGCTATTATGCGTTTATTAAAAACCCTCGGATTAATTCCAAAGGGCTTGACACCTCAGCAATTCTTGGGTTCACAAACTCCTTATTAGATGTCATCAAAAGAGAACGGCCAGATCATTTGGCGGTTTGTTTTGACAAAGGGGGCAGTAAGGACCGGGTCGAAATTTTTAAGGAGTATAAAGCCAATAGAGATGCCACGCCTGAAGGCATCAAGACTGCAGTACCTTATATCTATCAAATATTAGAGGCGATGAACATTCCTGCCGTTGTCAAAGAAGGATTTGAAGCAGATGACATCATTGGAACCCTTGCTAAAAAGGCAGAAAAAGAAGGTTTTAAAACCTTTATGGTCACACCCGATAAAGATTTTGCACAATTGGTGAGTGACAATATTTTTATGTACCGTCCCATGTTTGGAGGTGGGTATGAAACTTGGGGAGTGGAAGAAATTAAAGCAAAATTTGAGATCGAAGACCCGCTTCAAGTGATCGATTTTTTAGGGATGAAAGGCGATGCGTCTGACAACATCCCTGGCCTTCCTGGTGTGGGCGATAAAACCGCTAAAAAATTACTCGCTCAATACGGAAGTATGGAAAACCTTTTGGCAAATACCCATGAGCTCAAAGGAAAGATGAAGGAAAAAATTGAAGCCAATGCAGAACTTGGACTTTTATCTAAAAAACTAGCCACCATTCTATTGGATGTTCCGGTAGAGTTCGATGCAAAAAGTTTTGAATTAACGGCTCCAGATTCTGAAAAAGTAGGGGCTATTTTTCAAGACTTAGAGTTCAAACGCTTAATCGATAATTTTAATAAAACATTTGCTGTAAAACCCCCTGAAAGTACGACTTCAGAACCGGCAGCTACGACCCCCACTCCAGCCACAAACCCAACACCTCAAGCGGGGGCTGGACAATTTTCATTGTTTGGTGGAGACGAACCGGAAGTACCTGTAGCAGCACTAACTTACGGAAGAGAAACAGCGACATCAACCCCTCACTTTTATCAAAATGTGACGGGCAATTTAGGATTAAAACTATTTATCAAACAGCTCATGTCTCAAACATCGGTGTGTTTTGATACTGAAACAACAGGACTCAATCCCCTTAAAGCAGAACTTGTCGGTATTGCTTTTTCTTGGGAAGCGCATAAAGGGTTTTATATTTCGTTTCCAGAGTCTTTCGAAGAATCTCAAAAATTAATTGAATTATTTAGACCCTTTTTTGAAGCGACTCATATCGAAAAAATTGGACAAAATTTAAAATATGATTTAAAGGTCTTACACAAATATAAAATAGAAGTCAAAGGCCCCTTGTTTGACACAATGATTGCCCATTATTTGATCAATGCAGACATGCGTCATAACATGGAAGTCCTTGCTGAAACCTATTTGAATTATGCCCCTATTTCCATTACAGACCTCATTGGTAAAAAAGGAAAGAATCAACTGTCGATGCGCGATGTGCCAATTGAAAAACTGACGGAATACGCTGTTGAAGATGCCGATATCACCTTTCAGTTAGCGCGTCATTTCAAAAAAGAACTGACCGATGCCGATTCTTTAAAGTTATTTAATGAGATCGAAATTCCATTAGTAAAAGTATTAGCATCTATGGAACTCGAAGGCATCAAGCTAGACACAGATTTTCTAAAATCGCTTTCAGGCGATTTAAATGAGGACATTGCTGCCTTAGAAACAAAAATATATGAAGCGGCAGGCGAAACTTTCAATATCGCATCGCCCAAACAATTGGGCGTCATTCTCTTTGAAAAATTAAAGCTGGTCGAGAAACCAAAGAAAACCAAAACGGGTCAGTATAGTACTGCTGAAGATGTATTGTCTTATCTGGCAAAGGAGCACGAAATTATTCAAAATGTATTAGATTACAGAGGGTTAGCGAAACTCAAAAGCACCTATGTAGATGCGCTTCCAGAGCAAGTTTTAGACGTCACTGGTCATATTCATACGGAGTACATGCAAACGGTGGCTGCCACTGGACGACTGAGTAGTACCAATCCAAACCTTCAAAATATTCCGATCCGAACCGAACGCGGGCGTCAAGTGCGAAAAGCGTTCATTCCTAGAAATGAGGAGTACGTCCTATTAGCGGCCGATTATTCTCAAATTGAGTTACGCGTCATTGCGGCGATGAGCGAAGAAGAAACAATGCTAGAGGCTTTTAAAAACGGTGAAGACATTCATGCGTCGACCGCGGCGAAAGTCTTTAATGTGCCGTTAGCAGAAGTGACTAGAGAACAGCGTGGAAATGCCAAAACAGTCAACTTTGGAATTATTTATGGCGTGTCGGCTTTTGGGTTGAGCAATCAAACTGATTTGAGCCGTTCTGAAGCCAAAGAGTTGATTGAAACCTATTATGAGACCTATCCTAAGCTTCGGAAATACATAAGTTCACAGGTCGATTTCGCAAGAGATCATGGCTATGTAACTACTTTGTCCAACCGACGCCGTTATCTCAAAGATATCAACTCTCGAAATGCAATTGTACGCGGTGCTGCCGAACGAAATGCTGTCAATGCACCCATCCAAGGAAGTGCCGCAGATGTCATCAAAATTGCGATGATTAACATCTATAATAAGCTAGAGGAAGGCGGCTTTAAAACCAAAATGTTGTTGCAAGTTCATGATGAATTGGTCTTTGATGTTTATAAGCCCGAATTGGAAACCATGAAAGTATTAATTAAACAAGAAATGGAGAACGCCTATACCTTAAGCGTTCCCTTAGATGTTGAAATGGATATGGGTGAGAATTGGCTAGAAGCCCATTAAATTTTAAAGCTCTAAAGCGTTTTTCTGTTAACTTATTTCAGGACGGAACTATTTGTTTAAGTCATAGAATACGGAGCAGGGGATTTGGGTTAGTGGTGTCGGTGTTTTTGAAATCAAATTCCATAAAAATTAGACATCAAAAAACAGGACGTTTCCTTAGTAATAAAATTTTATAATCAAAACATGATACGAGACAAAAAGCATCAAATATTTTTCATTTGGTGCTTTTTTTGTATTTTTGGTACATATAAAAATAATGCGGGATAAAATGACTCTTATTAAAAAACTTGAAAAACTACCTCCAAAACGAGAAGAAATAGAAACGCTTCATATTTTACGCCAATTAAGCAAGTCATCAACTGCATTGGGCGAGCTAAAAGGAATTGCAAAGACAATTCCTAATCAAACAATGCTAATAAATGCAGTCGTCTTACAAGAAGCTAAAGACAGTTCTGAAATTGAAAATATCATAACAACACAAGATGAATTATATAAAGCTCTTTCCACTTCTACAAATCAACCATCACAAATTAAAGAGGTAATTAACTATAGAAAAGCAATATTTCTAGGTGCAGACATAATTAACAATCAAGGGTATTTAAGACAAAAAGACATTGTTGAATTACAAAAGACCATTATTGAAAATAATGCTGGAGTTCGGAATATGGCAGGAACTGTTTTAAAAAATGATAAAACAGGAGAAGTCGTTTATACACCTCCACAAGAAAAAGACGAAATACTAGATTTACTTTCAAACTTTCTTGACCATTTTAACATTGTAGACACAGACATATCTCCTTTAATTAATCTAGCCATCTTGCATTATCAATTTGAAAGCATTCATCCATTTTATGATGGAAACGGAAGGACTGGAAGAATATTAAATATTCTTTACTTAATCATAAACGGACTATTAGATATCCCTATCCTTTACCTAAGTTCTTACATTAATGATAATAAATCTGAATATTATAAACTATTAAACAAAGTCAATAAAAATAATGAATGGGAAAACTGGATTGTATATATGCTAAAAGCAGTAGAGGTAACTTCTAATAAAACAGTTGAAAAAATTAATTCAATTAAAAGTTTACTTGAAAAAACCATTCTTGTCGCTCAAGAAAAAGCAACTAAAGTTTATCGCAAAGAATTAATTGAACTACTATTTGAGCATCCTTATTCCAAAATAGAATATGTAGTCGAAAGACTTGGAGTTGAAAGAAAAGCAGCATCAAGATACTTAAAACAATTAGAAGAGATTGGAATATTAGAATCTCAAAAAATTGGACGAGAAACTATATACATAAACACAGAATTGATAGAAATATTAAAAAGAAACTAAGCCCAACAATGGCAAAAACATAGGGGTTTTGGTGGGGAATTGAAA
>CAJQLD010000078.1 GCA_905479095.1 uncultured Flavobacteriaceae bacterium | reverse complement strand
AAAAAAATCCTGTTTAGCACGCTAAACAGGATTTGAATAAAGATCTAAATATTTTATTATCCCAGGGACACACGTTTAAAACCAGTGATAGATACGTCACCATAGCTTTCAACATATTTAGCAACTCTTACCTTATCATCTTTGATAAAGTTTTGATCTAACAAACATTGTTCTTGATCTAAAGACGTATTGTCCGAAATGAAACGTTCCATTTTACCAGGTAAAATTTTGTCCCAAATTTGTTCTGGCTTCCCTTCAGCCTTCAATTCTGCTTTTGCAGCTTCTTCAGCTTGCGCTAAAGCATCCGCTGTTAATTGAGCCATTGAGATGTACTGAGGGATGTTTTTAAGGGTTTTCCCTAAACGTCCTAACTCGATGTTGTCTTTTTCAATCACTGCGATTCTAGCTTCTGTTTCAGAAGCAATAAATGCGGGATCAAAATCTTTATAAGAAAGCGTTGAAGCACCCATAGAGGCTACTTGCATTGCAACATCTTTTACCAAGACATCAGCATTATCAACTTTTGCAGACAATCCAACCACCGCCGCAATTTTATTAATATGCACATAAGAACCTACATAGGCAGCTTCAATTTTATCAAACGCATTAATGTCCAGTTTTTCACCAATGACCCCTGTTTGCTCGATTAATTTTTCTGCAACGGTTATGCCACCAAAATCAGCAGCTAAAAATGCTTCTTTAGAATCGTGATTCAAAGCAATGTCACCAAATTGGCTTGCTAATGCTAAAAAGTTTTCGTTTTTCCCAACAAAATCAGTTTCACATCCTAAAACGATGGCAACACCTACAGTGTTGTCAGCATTGATTTTTGCAACAGCAGCCCCTTCAGAAGAGTCGCGATCGGCTCTATTAGCAGCTACTTTTTGTCCTTTTTTACGAAGGTTATCTATTGCTTTATCAAAATCGCCTTCAGCTTCAACTAAGGCTTTTTTACAGTCCATCATTCCTGCGCCCGTAGCTTGTCTTAATTTGTTTACTTCTGCAGCTGTTATTTTTATCATGATTTAATAGTTTAAAAAAAGTCGTTAAAATTTTCCGTGAGAAGAACTTAACGACTTTATTATTGCTTAATTACTTATAATTGATTTGTTATTCTTTTTCTTCCTTTGTAGCTTCAACAACTGGTGCTTCAACAACTGGTGCTTCAACAATTGGTGCATCAGCTACCTTTGCTACTTTTTTAGCTTTGACTGCTTTAGGAGCCGCTGCTTTTTTAGCCTTAGGCGCTTCTTTAGTTTCTACTTTTGCTTCTGTTGTTTCTGCTTTTGCTTCTGTTGCTTCAGCTTTTACTTCTTTAGAAGCTTCCGATGCTTTTGCAGCATCTTGGCTATCTTTTTCAGCTTTCCTTGCCGCTAAACCTTCAGCAATTGCATCAGTTACATTGGTAAGGATTTTTTCGATTGATTTCGAAGCATCATCATTTGCAGGGATCACATAATCCACTTGTCGTGGATCTGAGTTTGTATCCACCATTGCAAAGATTGGAATGTTTAATTTTTGTGCTTCTTTAATCGCGATGTGTTCACGTTTGATATCAATAACAAACAAGGCACCTGGAAGACGTGTCATGTCAGAAATTGAACCTAAATTTTTCTCTAATTTAGCGCGTAAACGATCTACTTGTAAACGTTCTTTTTTAGAAAGCGTTAAAAACGTACCGTCTTTTTTCATACGATCAATCGTTGCCATTTTTTTAACGGCTTTACGGATCGTTACAAAGTTAGTTAACATTCCACCAGGCCATCTTTCAGTAATGTATGGCATGTTGACGTTTCCTGCTTTTTCAGAGACGATGTCTTTAGCTTGTTTTTTAGTCGCAACAAATAATATTTTACGACCTGAGACTGCTATTTTTGCTAAAGCTTCAGAAGCTTCTTCAAGTTTTGCAGCTGTTTTATATAGGTTAATGATATGAATACCATTACGCTCCATATAAATGTAAGGAGCCATGTTTGGATCCCATTTTCTAGTTAGGTGACCGAAGTGTACACCGCTATCTAATAATTCTTTTACTTCTACTAATGCCATTTTGTAATAGTTTACGTTCTGTTGAATTAGCAATGATCAAGTGACTTTTATTTTAGGCCTTAATCATTTAGATGCTAAACTAAGTCTTGGTAGTTGGCCCACCATAGACAACAATAACTGGTTTAAATTTAAAATATTAACGTTTAGAGAATTGGAATTTCTTACGCGCTTTTTTCTGTCCGAATTTTTTACGCTCCACCATTCTTGGATCTCTTGTTAATAAGCCTTCTGGTTTCAGAATCCCTCTGTTTTCTTCATCTAATTCGCACATGGCGCGAGACAAAGCTAAACGAATTGCTTCTGCTTGACCTGTAATACCACCACCAAATACATTTACTTTTACATCAAAAGTACCTTCGTTGTCAGTCAATGCTAACGGTTGGTTTACTTTGTATTGTAAAGTTGCAGATGGGAAGTAGTCATTAACATCTTTTTTGTTGACGGTTATTTTTCCTTTTCCAGGAGATAAATAAATACGTGCAACAGCCGTTTTTCTACGACCAATTTTGTGAATAACTTCCATTAGTTAATTTCGTTTAATTGCATTGTTTTTGGTTTTTGTGCTTCGTGAGTATGCGCAGCACCAACAACAACGTTTAGGTTACGGAATAAAGCAGCACCTAATTTGTTTTTAGGGAGCATTCCTTTTACTGATTTTTCAACTAACCTTGCAGGATCTTTAGAAAATAATTCTGTTGCAGTTAGTGATCTTTGTCCACCTGGATAGCCTGTATGACGAATGTAAGATTTGTCATTCCATTTGTTTCCAGATAATTTGATTTTTTCTGAATTGATAACAATAACGTTATCTCCACAATCAACGTGTGGCGTAAAGTTAGGTTTGTGCTTACCTCTTAAAAGTATTGCGACTCTAGAAGCTAAACGCCCTAACGTTTGTCCTTCAGCATCTATCAAAACCCACTCCTTATTCACAGTAGCTTTGTTGGCTGAAATTGTTTTGTAACTTAATGTATCCACACTAATTAGTTTTTACTTATTAAACATTCCTCCCTTAAAAAAGAGTTTGCAAATCTACAATTATAAATTGTTATTAACAAAATCTATTTTGTGTTTATTTTTAGATTGATTCTTAGGTATTATGACCTCTAATTTAAGATGATAAGTTGTCTGCTTAAGTTGATATGTATAAATTTTAACAATTTTTTTCGGGTGTTTATAAATTACATTTTTCATATTTGTAGACCCAGCTATCCTAAATTTCACACAATGAAGCCTTTCAAATCTTTCTGTTTCCTTTTATTTATTTCTTCATTTAATCTGATAGCTCAACAACTTCCGAACACCGCTAAAAAAGAATATCACACTCTCGAAATTAACCTGTCCTTCGCTCCCGTGATCGATGGAGCCCTTAATGATTCTGTTTGGAGCTCCGTGGAATGGGGAAGTGACTTTGTCGAAGTTCAACCTGATGAAAACACCGCAGCCTCAGTTCAAACTAAATTTAAAGTTCTTTACGATCAAAAATATCTTTATGTAGCTCTGAAAGCACTCGATCCAGAACCTGAAACCATCACAAAACGACTCTCGAGGCGTGATGGATTTGTTGGCGATCGAATTAATGTCCTTATTGATAGTTACCACGATTTAAGAACCGCTTTCTTGTTTACAGTTACCGCAGCAGGCGTTCGTGGCGATGAGTTTGTCACCGATAATGGCGATGATATCGATGAAAGCTGGAATCCTATTTGGAGTACCAAAGCACTCATTGATGCCGATGGATGGAGTGCCGAAATGAGAATTCCATTAAGTCAATTGCGATTCAGTAATGATCAGGATCAAGTTTGGGGACTCAATGTTGTCCGAAACTATTTCAGGAAAAATGAAAGTTCCGCTTGGAATCGAATCCCTTTGGAGTCTGCTGGATGGGTGAGCGAAGCTGGAGAATTGCACGGACTTAAAAACATTGAACCTCAAAAGCAAATTGAAATTCAACCTTTTACCGTCGCTTTATTAGATCGATATGAACCAGAAACGGGCAACCCTTATGAGGATGGTAATGATTTTAAGTTCAACGCGGGACTAGACGCCAAGATTGGTATTACAAATGATTTGACGCTCGACGTCACTATCAATCCCGATTTTGGACAAGTCGAAGCAGATCCTGCTGCAATCAATTTAGACGGCTTTGAAATATTCAACAGAGATCAACGTCCATTCTTTGTGGAAAATAAAAATATTTTTGACTATCAATTTGCGCGTAACCGAAACAATTTGTTTTTCTCTCGTCGCATCGGTCGTACTCCTCAAGTCACTCCAGACAGTTCAGACGAAGCTTTTGTCGATCAACCTCAAAATACCGCCATTTTAGGAGCTGCAAAATTTAGTGGTAAAACTAAAAATGGCTGGTCTATTGGTCTTTTAGAAAGCATGACTTCTAAAGAATATGCAGATATAAGTGATGCCGGACAATCTTCTAAAAGTCTTGCAGAGCCGTTTACCAACTACTTGGTTGGCCGTGTTCAAAAAGATTTAAATGAAAAAAATACATTTTTAGGCGGAATGTTTACCGCGACGAATCGACGTCTCACACCTGAAGTGTCTGAACTAAGGAAATCAGCCTATTCTGGGGGGGTAGATTTTAAGCATCAATGGAAAAACAGAGCTTATTATATGGAAGCCAACGTGGTCATGAGCCATGTGAAAGGGAGTAAAGAAGCGATCACAATCACTCAAGAAAATTTAACGCATTTATTTAATAGAGTCGATGCGAGTCATTTAGAAGTAGATCCCAACAGAACCTCTCTAACAGGGACCGGAGGTCTTTTTGCTATTGGAAAAACGGGTGGACAGCATTGGAATTATAACGGAGGATTCAAGTGGGTCTCTCCAGAACTAGAGTTGAATGACATTGGGTTTTTAAGGAGTGCAGATGAGATGATTCAATATTTCAACTTGAGGTATAGAACCGGAAAACCTGTTGGAATTTCTCGTAATATTAGTCTAAGCTTTAATCAGTTTACAGCCTTCGATTTTGAAGGGAATTACAATCGGATACAATATGAGGCGAAAGGGGATATTAGTTTCACTAACAATTGGGGGATTGAATTTGGAGCGGCTCACAAACCTCGTATTTACTCAAACAGTGTTTTAAGAGGTGGCCCACGATGGCGTTTTTCAGAAGAAAATTTTCAATACTTTTTTGTGGGAACCGATCGTCGTAAAAAATTACAGGGGGTTATTGGACTGATTAATTCACGCGCTAAAAAAGATAATTTTTCGTTATTAAAATTTGAGTCCGAACTAAATTACCAGCCAACCAATGCACTCAATATTTCTTTTGCTCCAGAATATAGTTTGTCAAAAAGCAAAACACAATATGTATCACAACCAGATAGAAGCACTCAATATGTATTAGGGACGATAGACAATCAAACTCTGTCAGCATCGATTCGATTGGACTATACGATCAATCCTAATTTGTCGATTCAATATTACGGGCAACCTTTTATTTCACGTGGCCGCTATAGTGATTTTAAATACGTAACCAATCCCGTAGCCGATCATTTAAATGATCGATTTCAGTTGTATGACCCCGATCAGATCAGCTTGAACAACGACGACTATGAGATTGATTATAATAAAGACGGCACGATTGATTATAGTTTTGAAAATCCAGATTTTTCATACGTTCAATTTAATTCTAATTTAGTCCTACGATGGGAATACATTCCTGGATCCGAATTATTTTTGGTCTGGTCTCAAGGAGTTACAGGAGATGTTTCAACATCAAATGGATTATTTGAAGGTTTTGAGGCTGGAGTTTTAGATCAGCGTCCACAAAATATTTTCCTAGTTAAAGCCACCTATCGATTTATTTTGTAAGTAAATAAATAAGGCCTCAAAAAGGGGTGTTTATTTCTAAAATTTACATTGCCAAAATAGATTTTAGAAGTATCTTTGCAGTTCAAATGTGAAGAAACTTCACCTTTATGTCGAATACTACTTACACATCAATTACAGCAAGCACATTTCTCTCCGATTTTAAAGCGGTGACTAAAATGGGTTTATCTATAAGCGTCGTTTTTTCATCTGTAGCGGGGTATTTATTAGCGGCAGAAACCATCCATTTCCCAACCTTACTTCTTTTGGCAATTGGCGGCTATTTTATGGTTGGAGCTTCCAATGTGTTTAATCAAATCATAGAGCGCGATTTAGACGCACTTATGGATCGCACCAAAAACCGACCCATTCCTGCGGGTAGAATGACGGTGAATTATGCCTTTGTTTTAGCGATCCTGTTAACCGTAGCTGGGTTGTCTATTTTATACAGTATCAACGCGCGCACGGCCATGTTTGGCGCTATTTCCATCTGTCTTTATACGAGTGCTTATACGCCCTTAAAAACAAAAACACCACTTTCAGTGTTTGTTGGAGCCATTCCTGGAGCCATTCCTTTTATGCTAGGATGGGTGGCAGCCACAGGAAAGTTTGGGATTGAACCAGGCGTTTTATTTATGTTACAATTTTTTTGGCAATTCCCTCACTTTTGGGCTATTGGTTGGTTTTTACATGAGGACTATCAGAAAGCGGGGTTTAATATGCTACCAACGGGAAAACGCGATAAGGGCACTGCACTCCAAGCGATCATTTACATTGTCTGGACGATTCTTATTTCTATCATACCCGTATTTGGTTTCACAGGCCAACTTCAATTGTCCATTGTTGCGACAGTCTTGGTGTTCGCTTGCGGCATCTGGTTTTTATATTTCGGGTTTCAACTTTTTAAAAATCAAACCGATAAAGCAGCACGTCAACTGATGTTGGCGAGTGTTGTCTATATTACTTTAATTCAAATCATTTACATTTCAGATAAATTTATCAGACTATGGATTTAACTCAAGGGACACCCCAAGAAAAGCAAAAGCGCGCCAAGAAAATGATGTTATGGTTTGGGATTATTTCCTTAATCATGTCTTTTGCAGGACTTACAAGTGCATTTATTGTTAGTAGCTCAAGGGAAGACTGGCTGGTCGGATTTGTGCTTCCAAACGCATTTATTTACAGTACTTTAATTATTTTCTTGAGTAGTGTTTTTTTATACGCTGCAAAGCAAACCTTAAAAAAGAATCAAGCAACCACAACGACATCCCTGTTAATTGGGGCTTTAATTCTTGGGATCGCGTTTATTTATTCTCAAATTCAAGGTTTCAATCAAATCATTGATTCAGGTTATAATTTTACAGGACCAACAAGCAACATTACAATGTCCTATATATACATTATTGCAGTGGTCCATATCCTGCATGTGTTGGCAGGTATTATCTGTTTAATAGTGGTCATTGTTAATCAATTAAATAAGAAATATTCAGCAGAAGATAGACTTGGATTTGACCTTGCATCTAGCTTCTGGCATTTTGTAGATATTTTATGGATATATCTCTTTTTCTTTTTATATTTCTTTAACTAAATAAAATTCTTATTTTTGCACAACTCAAAAAAAACAAATCGCAGTTATGGATTCTACAGTAGTTAGCACCGGAACAGAAGGAAAAGCTTGGGGTGGAGGGAATCAACCTCTTAAATCAAGTTATGGAAAAATGATGATGTGGTTTTTCATCGTATCCGATGCATTAACCTTTTCAGGCTTTTTAGCCGCCTATGGATTTTCAAGATTTAAGTTTATCGACTATTGGCCCATTGCCGATGAAGTCTTTACACACGTTCCATTTTTACATGGACAAGAACTTCCAATGATTTACGTGGCCTTTATGACCTTTGTTCTAATTATGTCATCCGTAACTATGGTATTGGCCGTAGATGCCGGACATGAAATGAAAAAAAACAAAGTCATTTGGTACATGTTCTTTACGATTATTGGAGGCGCTATTTTTGTAGGGTCTCAAGCATGGGAGTGGGCAACATTTATCCAAGGTGATTATGGTGCTGTACAAACCAAAGGCGGTAATATCTTACAGTTTGGAGCGTATAAAACAATTGACGGTGAGGCTGTATTTAAGCGAGTCGCAGTCGAGGACTTCGCTACGGCATCTCATACAGATCGTACACAACACGAAACTAAAAATGGTATATGGTTTGTTGAGGAAGGCGCTTTGCCTGCATTCTCTGTGAGCGATGTATTTCATGGACTAGAATCCCACCCTGATATTTTGGTCAGAACACAAACAATCAACGAAGAAGGAGAGAAAACGGTTCTATCAAGGGAAGCATCATTGAAACAAGTTAAGAACAACGGAAAACGATATGTTAAAGGCGCTAATTTGGAAGTCAATGAATACGGGACTCCTCTATTTGCAGATTTCTTTTTCTTTATTACTGGATTCCACGGATTCCACGTGTTATCAGGAGTCGTCATCAATATTATTATCTTTTTCAATGTAATTATTGGGACGTATGAACGTCGTAAAAACTACGAAATGGTAGAAAAGGTTGGTCTTTACTGGCACTTTGTAGATTTAGTTTGGGTTTTTGTATTTACATTCTTCTACCTAGTTTAATCATATAATTTTTTTAAAATGGCAGATCACGCACATAAATTAGAAATTTTCAGAGGCTTAATAAAATTTAAGTCCAACACTCAAAAAATCTGGGGAGTTCTTCTATTACTTTCTATTATTACAGCTGTTGAAGTTGTTTTAGGTATCTACAAACCAGCCTCACTCATGACACCGTCAATGACGCCTTTTGAGGGCGAATTCGGCGCACTGTTAGGGAACATTCTATTTTCGGGATTCATATACATGAAAAGCCTCAATTTAATATTTATAGTGCTTACCATTGTGAAAGCCTATTATATTACGTGGGATTTTATGCACATGCGCGATGAAACAAAATCGTTACAAAGACTTGTTGCTTGGACCGTTATCTTTCTAATTTGTTACCTCGTATTTATCTTACTTCAAGAAGGTGGCTATATAGAATCTGTTTACACGAATGGATTTGTAAAACGCGATTTTTAAAAAATAGCTTAATATTAACACTAAAAAGACGGCTTTTAAAGCCGTCTTTTTTATTTTTGTAGTATGAAAATCACTAGTCTAAAAAAGCCATTTGTACTTTCGGTACTGTTTTTTTTACCCGTTTTGTTTTTATTGTTTTTGTATCCTTCAAAACATAATTACAAGACCTTGGATGTCATTAAAAAAGAGATCCCTGAGATTTCTAATTTTGTAACCAAAAACGGAGATTCTATACAGTTAGAAAACCACCTTACAGTACTTGGGTTTTTAGGAAAAACCCCTATGGAAGATGCTATTTTGGCTCTTAATTTAAAGGAACTCGTATATGATAAGTTTCGCGGGTTTAAGCGTTTTCAAATTGTAATTTTAGTTCCTGAATCTGCAAGGGAAGAGGTTGAATTATTACATAAAGAACTCAATCAGTATGAGTTTTTGGAATACTGGCAATTTGGATTTGGCTCTGATGAAGATATTTTAGCTGCCTACCAATCCCTTAAAATTTCGACAGTTTTAGATTCAAACCTAAAAACATCGGATGTTTTTATTATCGATAAAGAACGCCATCAAAGAGGACGTTTGGACGATCGCGACAAAGACCAAATAAAAAACAAAGTCCCCCTTTACGGGATGAGTTCATACGATTGTTTGGAGGTCTCTATTCTAAAAAACAAAATGAGTGAAGACATGCGGATTTTGTTTACAGAATACCGTCAAAAACGCAAAGGAAATTTTAATTCTACAAGTCGTAGAGCAGACGATTTAAAAGCAGATGAAAAAAACTAGTTATTCATACGTAGGTGTTTCATTTATCATTCTAATCTTTGGAATCATTGTGGTGCCAAAAATTGTTGATCGTATTCAAAACAACGATGTCACACGTTCCGAAAGTCGTAGTAAAGACGTTCAAATGACGGTATCTGACTCGACTCCTTTGTCCTATTTAGTTATTAATGGAGAAGCAAAAAAAGTCATGCCCTTCAGCTTTAAAAATCAAGATGGAGAAATGATTTCTAATGAAGAGTATGCAGGCAAGGTTTATCTTGTTGAATTTTTCTTTTCAACCTGCCCTACCATTTGTCCGAAGATGAATAAAAACTTAGTAGATATACAAAATACTTTTCCAGACCGCCCAGATTTTGGAATTGCTTCATTCACCATTAATCCAGATTATGACACCCAAGAGGTTTTAAAAACATACGCCAACGATTACGGAGTCACCAACCCGAATTGGCATTTTATGACTGGCGATAGAGACGCTTTATATGATCTTGCCAATACAGGATTTAATCTTTATGCGGCTGAGGTCGAAGGCGCCGATGGTGGATTTGAACATTCTGGAAACTTTGCGCTCATTGATAAAGAAGGGTATATTCGTTCAAGAACAGACACATTTGGTAACCCAAAAATATATTACAAAGGCATTATAAGTCAATCAGAACAATTTGATGAAGAGGGCGAATCAGAAGATATAAGCGCACTTAAAGAAGATGTTTTAAAATTATTAGAAGATGAAAAATAAACCAGAGTTAACCAAAAACAAGTATCAACTATGGATTAATGTTGTGTCCATAGCAATCCCAATAGTAGTCGCATTACTATTTATGGTTCGGATTCCCAATGTGGAGCCCCTTTCTTTTTTACCACCTATATACGCGTCTATTAATGGAATTACAGCATTCCTATTGATTTTTGCTTTAATCGCCATCAAGAATAAAAAGAGAGTTTTGCATGAAAATCTTATGAAAACAGCAATTATGTGTTCTCTACTATTTTTAGTGATGTATGTTGCTTATCACATGACCAGTGACCCCACAAAGTATCGTGGAGAAGGCGGGATGGTATACCTTTATTACGCTATTTTGATTAGCCATATCATACTTTCGATTATCGTTATTCCTTTAGTTCTTATTAGTTACGTAAGGGCCTATCTTGGGCAATATGAGTTGCACAAAAAAATGGTACGTTATGCGTTTCCAGTTTGGCTTTATGTTGCCATTACAGGAGTAGTAGTGTACCTTATGATTTCACCTTATTATGTTTAAATTGTGAAGCGAATTGTACTTTTTTTGATATTTGGAATCTGCGCTGTAAGAATAGATGCACAGTGCGCCATGTGTAGAGCCGTTTTGGAAAGTGAAGTTGGACAAGCGACTGCTGAAGGCGTTAATAATGGAATTGTTTACCTAATGGTTATTCCATATATCCTTATTGGTGGTTTAGCGATCTTTTTGTATCGTTATTTGAAAGAAAAATAACTAAAGCTTAAATTTCATTAACTCGCTAATTGGAACCTCTAATACTTTAGAAATTTTATACAACGTCAGTATTGTGATGTTTCGCTTCCCGTTTTCGATATTAGAATAGCTTCCACTGTCCATATCACAACGTTTTGCAACGGTTTTTTGACGCAGATTTTTCTCTTGGCGAATCAGTTTTAAATGATACCCTAAAGACTTTAAAATCACAACACTTTCATCTTCAAATTTTCCCATAGAGTACAGTAATTATTTAAGGTTAAAAATTGGTTTTAAAAAATAAAATTTAGTACAATTTAATACGTTCAATCCAATTAATAGTACTACATTGAGGCAGAAGTTACTTATTTTATTTTACAAACCTACATCTTAAATGTGATAAATTATCTTTCTTGAACTATACTTCAAAATAGTGAATTTAATATCGTCACATTTAATAATATATTATATTTTCAGTATAAAAATTTCTTGTCATTTGAAACTTATCATCACAAAAATATTGACCAAAATAGACTTCATTTTTTTTTAGTTTTTAGTGTAACAAATTGTAGTTTTATACGTCTTATTAATGATTGTATATATATTCAAAAACTTTAAATCAAGCCATGCTAGAAATTAAAAAGCTTCATAAGTCATATGCCATTGGAGATTCAAGCTTACATGTTCTGAAAGGAATTGATCTTTCTGTAGCGCAAGGCGAAATGGTTGCTATTATGGGGTCTTCAGGGTCCGGAAAATCCACCCTTCTTAATATTATTGGAATGTTGGACGAAGCCGATGAAGGCGACTATATATTAGACGATGTTCCTATTAAAAACCTCACAGAGAAGAAAGCGGCTATTTATAGAAATAAATTTTTAGGGTTTATTTTTCAATCCTTTAACCTTATTAATTATAAAAATGCCCTTGAAAATGTTGGTTTACCGTTGTATTACCAGGGCTTAAAACGTAAAGAACGTCAAGAAAAAGCACGTTTTCATTTAAAAAAAGTGGGCCTTTTGGATTGGGCAACCCATTTGCCAAGCGAACTATCTGGAGGTCAAAAACAACGTGTAGCTATTGCACGTGCCTTAGCATCCGATCCAAAATTATTACTAGCAGATGAGCCAACAGGTGCATTGGATACAACGACTTCTTACGACATCATGGCTTTTTTACAACAATTAAACGATGAAGGCAAAACGATTCTTATCGTCACGCATGAAGAAGACATTGCTGCTATGTGTAAACGAATCGTTCGGTTGCGGGACGGCGTCATAATGGAAGATAAAAAAGTAACACAAGTTAGAGCAGAGACACATGTTTGATATCGATCTTTGGCGCGAAATTTTTCAGAGCATTAATAAAAACCGTACACGAAGTTTGTTGTCGGGGTTTACGGTGACTTTTGCGATTCTTCTGTTTACCGTTCTGTTTGGGATTGCAAACGGACTCAACAACACTTTTGCCGAAGAATTTGTGGATGACGCAGCGAATGCCGTCTTTATACGCTCCGGAACAACCACCAAGCCTTACAAAGGATTACAGGCTGGGCGAAAAATTCAATTTAAAAACGAAGACTATCAATACATCAAAACCGATTTTGATGAGAATGTAGAATTTATCACTTCTCGGATTTACAAAGATGTTGCTGCTTCCTATAAAAATGAAAAAAACAATTATTCATTACGAGCGGTACATCCAGATCATCAGTATTTAGAAAAAACAAAAGTATATCAAGGTCGCTATATCAACCAACGCGATATGGATCTTAAAACGAAAGTGGTTGTAATCGGAAGGTTGGTCAAAGAAGATTTATTTTTAAAAACAGATCCTATAGGACAGTATATAAACTTAAGTGGAATCTCCTATAAAGTTGTAGGTGTGTTTGCAGATGATGGTGGCGATAATGAAGAACGACTCCTTTATATGCCGCTCACAACAGCACAACTGGTATATGGTAATAATGATTATGTGGATCAAATTAATCTGACTTATGATCCAAAATTAGATTTTAATCAAGCCATTGATTTTGGTTTAGATTTAGAAAAAAAACTTAAAGAACGTTTTTTTGTAGCAGCGAATGATCAACGGGCCGTACGGGTTTTTAATATGGCAATGCAAAACAAAGGGATTAATCAAATGACTTCAGTTTTAGGGATCCTTATCTTGGTCATTGGGTTGGGAACATTGATCGCTGGAATCGTAGGAATTAGTAATATTATGATATTTATCGTGAAAGAACGTACCAAAGAAATTGGAATCCGAAAAGCCTTAGGCGCTTCACCAAAATCTATTGTATCTATCATTTTGATCGAATCTATTTTAATAACAACCATTGCAGGCTATTTTGGTCTCCTGCTCGGAATGGGGATTTTAGAGTGGGTAGGCCCAAGCTTAAAAACATATTTTATAACGAACCCATCAGTGAGTACTAGCCTTGTTATTTCGGCAACTCTTACATTGGTTGGGGCAGGAACTCTCGCAGGATATTTGCCTGCAAAAAGAGCATCAAAAATAAAACCGATAGTAGCATTAAGAGACGACTAAATGATTAAATTTTTATTTGATAGAGATACATGGCAAGAAGTCTATGATAGCATGAGCAAAAACAAATTGCGCACAGGCATTACTATGGTAGGTGTTTGGTGGGGTATTTTGTTGCTCATTGCACTTTTAGGTGCCGCAAGAGGCATGGAAAATTCGTTTAATCGTGCGTTTGGCGATTTTGCAACTAATAGTGTTTTTGTGTGGGGACAAAGTACAAGTAAACCCTTCAAAGGATTTCAGGAGGGACGAAGAGTCAGCCTCAAATTATCCCATGCCAAAAAAATTGAAGATAATGTAGAAGGGATCGAATTTGTAGTTCCCCGAAATCGAAACCAAGCGCTGGTTGTTCGTAATTTTTTATCAGGAAGTTATAGTGTAAATGGCGATTTCCCATTGTTAGATAAAGTTCAAAAGAAAAAATTATTAAAAGGACGTTTTATCAATCAAAACGATATTGATGCTAATAAAAAGGTCGCCGTTATTTCAGAAGATATTTACAAACAACTGTTTGAAAAAGATGAATTAGCTATTGGCCAATACATCCAAATGAATAGTATCAATTTCACCATCATTGGCGTGTCACAAACGGAAAACGCCAACATGGGCCCTAGTAGTGATATTCACATCCCTTTTACAACCTTTCAGCAAATTTATAACCAAGGCGATACAATTGGGTGGTTAATGATAACGGGAAAACCGGAGTATAGCATCAAGCAAATAGAAGAAGATGCCAAATTATTATTGCGAAATTTAAATAAAATTCATCCTGAAGATAAACGAGCTTTTGGAAGTTTTAACCTAGGAAAAGAATTTGCGAAAATTACAGGCTTTCTAACAGGGATGCAATTTTTAACATGGTTCGTAGGAATTTCAACCTTAATCGCTGGGGTCTTTGCCATTGGAAATATATTATTAATTACCGTCAAAGAACGCACCAAAGAAATTGGTGTCAGACGCGCCTTAGGGGCAACCCCTTTCGAAATTAAACGTCAGATCGTCGTTGAAGCCGTGTTTTTAACCCTCATTGCTGGGCTGCTAGGGATTATTTCGGGAGGCTGGATTTTAATTGCCATTGATCAGGCATGGGGGCAAGGTGACGATGCTACATTAGTTAATGCATCTGTATCTATTACAGTCGTATTTATCGCCTTATTAATATTAGTCGTTTTAGGAACTTTAATAGGTCTTATCCCCGCCTTTAAAGCCACAAGTATTAAACCAATAGAAGCATTAAGAGAAGAATAAAAAAATCAAAACAATGAATAAAACAGTAAAAATTATTTTAGGAATCATCTTACTAATATTATTAGTATTCGCATTGAAATATTTTAAAGATTCGAACGCCAAAGAAGTTGTAGATTATAAAACAGAACTCCCTTTTTATAGTTCACTTGATACTAAAACGGTGGCGACCGGTAAATTGAATCCTGAGGAAGAAATTGAACTAAAACCACAAATTTCAGGAATTGTAGATCAAATTTTTGTCGAAGAAGGCGACCTTGTTAGAAAAGGCGATTTAATCGCTAAAATTAGAGTGGTTCCAAACGAACAAGCTCTAGTTAGTGCTAAAAGTCGAATTACATCTCTTAAACTATCCTTTGAGAATGCTAAAACCTTATTCAATCGAAACAAAACACTTTTTGAAAAAGGAGTGATCTCGAAACAAGATTTTGAAAACAGTGAATTAAGCCTCAACCAAGCAGAAGAGAACTACAGTCAATCCAAAAACGATTATCAAATCATTAAACGTGGATCGTTATCGGGTGGAAGCTCAGCAAACACAACGATTGTCGCTCAAATTCCTGGAACTGTTCTTGAAATCCCAGTTCGTGAAGGCGATCAAGTTATTCAAAGTAATAATTTCAATGCAGGAACGACCATAGCTACGATTGCCGATATGAGTAAAATGATTTTTGAAGGTAAAGTGGATGAATCTGAAGTCGGAAAATTAGAAGAAGGTAAAGCGATCAAAGTGATCCTAGGGGCAATTAATGAAAAAGAATTCCCTGCCATCCTTACTTTTGTAGCACCCAAAGGGGTGGAACAAAATGGAGCCGTTCAGTTTACCATCAAAGCTGATGTGGAAATAGAAGCGAGTACAAAAATCCGTGCAGGATACAGTGCGAATGCCGAAATTGAAATTGAAAGTAAAGACAGTGTTTTGGTTATCAAAGAAGGACTCTTACAGTTCAATCGAATTACTGAAAAACCATTTGTAGAGCTTCTAAATGACGACGGAAACTTTGAAATTAAGAAGGTTGAAATCGGATTATCTGACGGCATCAATGTAGAAATTACAGAAGGTGTCGAAGAAGGTGATAAAATTAAGGTTTGGAACAAAGCCTCTGAAGAAAATAATGAGGATGAAGACGATGAATAATAAAACGCCCAAAACAATGAAACATATTTGTACGGTTCTTATACTTATGGGGACTTTAAGCAGCTTTGCTCAAAAACAATGGACCTTAAAAGAATGTGTCGAACATGCCTTAGAGTACAATATTTCGGTGAAGCAATCCGAACTTGATATAGATTTGGCGAATCAAGACCTGGTGAGTGCTAAAGGAAATTTCATGCCATCGCTTAGTGGTTCTGCGTCTCAAAACTACAATTTTGGGTCCTTTATTGGTCAGGATGGAACCCGAATTAAAAGGGATACTAGAGGGAATAATTTTGGCTTAAATACGGGTGTTACTATCTTTAATGGATTTCAAAATTTAAACATTTATAAACAAGCAAAGCTTGGAGTAGAGGCGAGTCAATTACAACTCTCAATTCTTCAGGATAATATTTCAATGACGGTTATTAATGCTTTTTTAAATATTTTATTTAATAAAGAAAACCTTAAAATTGCGCAAGAACAATTAAAGATTAGTCAAAATCAATTGGATCAAATCAAGTCTCAAGTAGAAGCAGGAACCAAACCAAGCTCCGATTTATTTGACGTAGAAGCGACACTGGCCTCCAATAAAGAAAGTATTGTAAAAGCCGAAAATAGTTTAGATTTATCGATCTTAAGTTTAAGTCAAAATCTACAAGTTTCAACGCGTGATTTTGATATTGAAGAAATGGAAATCAATTTAACGTCAGCGTCTTTACTCTATGGTTCATCCGATGAAGTTTTAGCCTATGCATTAGAAAATCGTTCAGAAATTAAGAATGCAGAATTAGGGATTGAAAATTCAGATTTCGGCATTAAATTAGCACAAAGCGCTTTCGCACCGACATTGAGTTTTGGCGCGGGTTTAGGGACGTCCTATCAACACAATCAGGGAGCGATTGACTTTAGATCTCAATATTCAGCGGATCCAAATAATCCTGGAAGAGTCATTGAAACCACGGTGTCTAATGGGTTTAGTACCCAACTAGAAAATAACTTAGGGTATAATTTAGGGTTTAATCTGAGAGTCCCCATTTTTAACGGCTTCAAAACAAAAGCCAGTGTCTCTAAAGCGAGACTTAACAAAGAAAAAAGCCGACTTAATTTAGAGAAAGAAAAACAAACCCTCACAACGACCATCACACAAGCATTTGCAGATGCGAAAGCTGCTTTAAAGCAATACCAAGCAACGGAGCTTTCTGTTGCTAGTCTTGAAGATTCCTTTAAGAATATTCAAAATAAATTTAATTATGGAGCGGCGACTTCCTTTGAAGTTGAACAAATAAGAGGGCGTTTGGTAAATGCAAAATCAAACTTAATTAACTCAAAATATAATTTTGTTTTTCGTTCAAAAGTTTTGGACTTTTACATGGGTAAAAAAATTCTATAATAACTTTGACATATATTCTAAATATTGAAACGTCCACCACGAACTGTTCGGTCTCTCTAGCGAAAGAGGGCGTCGTCATTGGACTCAAGGAAGACAACAATTTGTCGTACTCTCATGCGGAGCGTCTCCATGTGTATATAGATGCGCTCTTAAAAACGGCGAACGTTTCTAAGACGCAGTTAAGCGCCATAGCGATTAGCAAAGGCCCTGGATCTTATACTGGACTCCGAATTGGTGTTTCCGCAGCAAAAGGCTTGTGTTATGCACTTAAAATTCCTTTAATTTCTGTTCCAACCCTAGAGGCGCTCGCGCATCAAGTTGAGAATCCAAATGGAGACGTAGTAGCCATGTTAGACGCAAGACGTTTAGAGGTTTATTCAGCTATTTACGATAGCAGTTTTAAAGAGACACGAACCACAGAGGCAGAAATAATCACCTCTGAGTCGTATCGTGAATTGTTAGAATCATCTCCTGTTTATTTTATTGGAAATGGAGTGGCTAAAACCAAAGAAATAATTGCACACCAGAACGCTCATTTTATTGAAAACAAATTGCCTTCTGCTAAACAAATGTGTGCGCTCTCTTTTGAAAAATTCAAGTCCAACAATTTTGAAGATGTTGCTTATTTTGAACCTTTTTATTTAAAAGACTTTATCGCAATTCCATCAAAAAAATAAATAAATTTTACCCTTTTTTCTGAATTTCAACAGCATGTGGATATGGAATTTCTATACCAGCAGCATCGAGTGCTAACTTACAGTTTTCGGTAATTCCAAAGTACACTGCCCAATAATCTTCGACCGTACACCATGGGCGAACTGCGAAATTCACAGAACTATCGGCAAGTTCGGAGACATCAACGGTAGGTAAGGGATCTTGCAATACCTTAGGATGCGATGTCAGTACAGCCATCAATACGTCTTTCGTTTGTTTAATGTTTTCGTCGTAGCCAACCCCAATGGTTAAATCAACCCTTAGTTTTCCTTCCGCAGATAAATTTATAATATTACTATTTGCTAGTGTTCCATTTGGGATGATTATGCGTTTATTGCTTGGAGATAAAATTTGAGTGGTAAAAATTTCAATATTTTTCACAACACCGATCTCGCCTTGGACATTTACTAAGTCCCCAACTCTAAAAGGTTTGAATAAAATAATCAAAACACCGCCTGCAAAATTTGCTAAAGCCCCTTGTAAAGCAAGACCTAAACCTAATCCTGCAGCAGCCATTACTGCCGCTAGGGCAGTGGTATCAACCCCAAGTTTAGAAATGACGGCGACCAACAATAGCGCTTTTAACCCCCAACCTATTAAATTTCCAAGAAAAGTTTGAAGGGTTTCGTCAACGTGGCGTACATTAAGTAGTTTTTTAGTTAAACGGATGATAAGCTTTATAGCAAATAAGCCGACAATTAATAGTCCTAAAGCATAAAGTACTTTTGGTGAGTATTCTACAAGTAGGTCTTTTAAGAGTGTTAGGTATTTTTCCATGATTTAAAAATTTGTTTTGGGGGTTATTAAATAATTTAGCATCAAATATATAAAATCTTAAATAGATTCACTAGTTTATAATTTCTCTCAAAAACATTGTAACTTTGATCCATGAAATTATTTATTGTACCAACCCCGATAGGAAATCTAGAAGACATCACTTTACGAGCGATTAATGTCTTAAAATCGGTTGACTTAATTTTAGCAGAAGATACCCGAACTTCTGGAAAACTATTAAAACATTTTGAGATTGGGACGCAAATGCATTCGCATCATATGCATAATGAACATAAAACGGTTCAAGGGATTATTCAAAAATTAAAAATGGGCACCACCATCGCATTGATTAGTGATGCGGGAACCCCAGCGATTTCTGATCCTGGATTTTTACTTACAAGAGCTTGTGTCGAAAACGATATTCCAGTCGATTGTTTACCTGGAGCCACCGCCTTTGTACCCGCCTTAGTAAATTCTGGATTACCAAATGATAAGTTTGTGTTTGAAGGCTTTTTGCCCGTCAAAAAGGGGCGGCAAACGCGATTACTTTTGCTAGCCGATGAACCTCGAACTATTATTTTATATGAAAGCCCTCATAAACTTCTTAAAACATTGGCACACCTCTGTGAATACTTTGGGGAAGATCGTCTAATTTCGGTCTCGCGTGAACTTACAAAACTATTTGAAGAGACCAAAAGAGGCACCGCAAAATCAGTTTTAGACTACTACACCAATAAGCCACCCAAGGGCGAAATTGTGATTGTTGTTGCAGGAAAATCAAAAGCGTCTTAGCCCTAAATTTTTATATCATTTAGGGGTTTCTAATGAAGATTCACTAAAAACTTTGAATGCCCGCGAATTTCTAAACTGCAACTAGGAAATCATAGTGTAACTGATAACATTATTTAGTATTTTTGAAGGAATAAGAATTAAAACAAGTTATTATGTCCCATAAAACAACAACCCATTGGAAGGGTGGAATGTTATTTGAATCCGACAACCCAAGCGGAAAAACCGTGTTAATGGATACGGTTGTAAACGGTCAATCTGAGCGGTTTGGCTTATCGCCAAAAGCAATGATGTTATCCTCTTTAGCGGGGTGCTCTGGGGTTGATATCGTCGAAATCTTAGAGAAAATGAAAGTTGTCGATTACAAACTATCTATCGATGCCGAAGGTTTTTTAACAGACGAACACCCAAAGTATTACCATAAAGTACATGTAGATTATCATTTTCATGGGAAAGATTTAAATCCCAAAAAAATTAATAAAGCCGTTACACTCTCCGTTGAAAAATATTGCGGGGTGATGGAAATGTTTCGACAGTTTGCAACGGTGACCACAGAAATTCATATTCATAATTCTTAACGATGCGTTGGACCCTCAAACCAAAACCAGATTCTAATAAAATTGCTAAACTAGCAGCCGAATTAGGGGTGGATTTTGCAATTTCAGAATTGTTATTGCAACGAGGGATTGACACTTTTGAGGCTGCTAAAACCTTTTTTCGTCCAAGCTGGTCAGATTTACATGACCCTTTTTTGATGAAAGACATGGACAAGGCGGTTGACCGAATTGAAGTGGCCTTAAAAAACAACGAACAAATTTTGGTGTTTGGAGATTATGATGTGGATGGCACCTCATCGGTTGCGTTAATGGGCTCTTACTTAGAAACTAAAAGCACACAAATATCCACCTATATTCCCGATCGGTATGCGGAGGGGTATGGGGTGTCCTACAAAGGAATTGATTTTGCATCCGACAATGATTTCTCATTAATAATTGCCTTAGATTGTGGCGTAAAAGCCATTGAAAAAGTCGCCTATGCAAAGAAAAAAGGCATCGATTTTATTATCTGTGACCACCACCGGCCTGGAAAAAATTTGCCGCCTGCCGTCGCTATTTTGGACCCAAAACGACCCGATTGCGCATACCCTTTTAAAGAACTTTGTGGCTGTGGTGTGGGGTTTAAACTCATTCAAGCATTAGCCTCTAAAGACGGTACATCCGTAGAATCGCTCGTTGAATATTTAGATTTAGTCGCTACTGCTATTGGTGCCGATATTGTGCCCATTGTTGGCGAAAACAGAGCCCTTGCTTATTTTGGTTTACAAATTATTAACACCAATCCACGACCCGGATTTAAAGCACTCATTCATCAGATGAAAAAAGAAGTGCTTACGATCACAGATGTTGTTTTTAATATCGCGCCCCGAATCAATGCTGCCGGACGCATGAAACATGGAAATTATGCCGTTTCCTTGATGAAAGAAACCAATTTTGAAACCGCTGAACTTGCGGCTAGTGAGATCGAACTTTTTAACACCAACCGTCGAGAAGCAGATAAACGCATCACTAAAGAAGCACTTTTACAAATTGAAAATTCAGACGAAACTAAGGCTGCCACTACGGTGGTTTATCAAGAGGATTGGCACAAAGGAGTTATCGGCATTGTGGCTTCTCGATTGATAGAAACCTATTACCGTCCTACTTTAGTGTTTACCAAGAGTGGCGATTACTTAGCAGCTTCTGCAAGATCAGTAAGCGGGTTTGACGTGTATAATGCGTTGGAAAATTGCAGCCATCTTTTAGAACAATTTGGGGGTCATATGTATGCGGCTGGGCTTACCATTAAAGAAGAAAACTATCCGGCATTTAAAGTTGCGTTTGAAGCAGAGGTTTTAGCGACTTTGCCTGCGCATCTTCGAACGCCCGAAATAAAAATTGATGCAGATATTAATTTTGAGGCCATCACTCCAAAATTTTATAGAATCCTAAAACAATTTGCCCCTTTTGGACCTCAAAATATGGCCCCAGTTTTTATGACGGATGCCGTTCTTGACACAGGTTATGGAAAATGTGTTGGCGAAGATCAAACACATCTACGGGTCACGCTGGCTCAAAATAGCGGTCCCAAAATGGTTGGAATTGGTTTTGGACTAGGAGAACACCTCCCAATTATAAAAAATAAAACGCCTTTTAAAGTCGTCTATTCAATAGATGAAAATGAATGGAATGGACGTGTTAGCTTGCAGTTGAAACTAAAAGGAATTAAACCATAATATGGCAAAAAGAGATCCCTACGCAGCACTTCGATTTAAGGAATTTAATATTTTTTTACTACTGCGTTTCATTTTAGTTTTTGGGTGGTCTATGCAATTTATCATTATTGAGTGGCAAGTATATTCGCTCACCAAAGATCCTTTGTCTCTTGGGATTATTGGGCTTATGGAAATTATTCCTGCCTTTAGTATGGCGTTATTTGCAGGGCATATTGTAGATCAAAGTGAAAAACGAAATCTATTATTAAAGTGTATCGGTCTTTTTTCATTCATTAGTTTTGGACTTTTTTTCTTAACCAGTCCAAACATTGAATCGACTTGGTCTACTAAAATGATTCTTTATACGATTTATGGTTTTGTATTTATGGGCGGTCTTTTGCGAGCTTTTTTTGGGCCTAGTATTTTTTCACTCGTCGCCTTAATCGTCCCTAAAAAAGTCTATCCAAACGCTGCGACCTGGAACAGTTCTACATGGCAAATGGCCTCTGTTTTAGGGCCTGCTACTGCAGGGTTTACGATTAATTGGATTGGAGTCCACTGGTCGCTATGCATAGTTTTTGGGTTGGTTTTGCTATCCTTTATTCTTTTATTTGGGATCTCTAAAAAACCAATTTTAAATCCTAAAATAGGCGAACCAGTGATGCAAAGTTTAAAAGAAGGGGTCCGATTTGTGTTTAAATCCAAAGCTATTTTAGGAGCCTTAAGTTTGGATATGATTGCGGTTTTATTTGGAGGTGCGGTGGCCTTATTGCCTGTTTTTGCACAAGATATTTTGGAAGTGGGTTCTGAAGGATTTGGGGTACTGCGTGCGGCACCTGCTGTAGGGGCTTTTTTAACAATGCTAATTACGGCCTACATTCCTATCAGTAAAAATGCGGGACTTAAACTCTTAGCAGCCATCTTTGGATTTGGGGTGTGTATTATTGCTTTTGGACTGTCGTCTATATTTTGGATTTCGGTAGTTGCCTTATTTTTTAGCGGCGTCACTGATGGGGTGTCGATGGTGATTAGACAAACCATTTTACAACTTAAGACTCCCGATCACATGCGCGGACGTGTGTCTTCAGTCAACTCTATGTTCGTCGGGTCTTCCAACGAGTTAGGCGCTTTTGAAAGCGGATTAACCGCAAAACTTATGGGTACTGTAACCGCCGTTGTTTTTGGTGGTACGATGACCTTAATTACCGTCATCACGACCGGAATTGTATCCCCAACCTTTAGAAAATTAGACCTTCAAAAAGAGTTAGATGCTCATGAAGCTCAAGAAGAGTAATTTATAATTTATCAGAGGACTTTTTAGTTTTTCTTAAATTTAGACTGTAGATATATTTAAATCCTAGGATCGATTTTGAAACGTCAAAACGCTCTTTTTTTATGAGGACGTTTAAATCAGTTTGAGTCCTATAAAAAACGGCTATTTTCCCAAACCCTTTAAACTTTCGAGACGCCGAGAGTGTAAACCGTCGTCGGTTAATTTTATCCCCATCAGCGCCATCAGAAAAGGTGCTAAAAAACTCTCCTTTTAACTTTAATAGAACGCTAAGCGGTTTTAATTTATAGTCCATCCCAAATAACATTCGAAGTTGTTCTTTGGCGATATCACCCTCATCTTCGGAAAACCCTAACTCATTTTTATTTTGATATCGAAGTCGGTAGGACACTCCAATTTTTTTAATATCGTGCTTGAAACTTGCATCCAATTGATATCTAAAATGAGATTCCACCCCTTGTTTTTTTCCAACATCATCATTTTTTTTAATAAACCGAACCCCACCACCAATTTCAAAATTCTTTGCAATTTCATAACCAGTTTCTATTTGAGTAAAATAGGTGCTGACCGTTGTAATATCATTTCGATACCGTAGGTGCTCTGAAATGGAAAAGGACATTTTTTTAGTCGCCTCTATGTCAATCTGAACGGCGCTCCATCCTTCTAAATCATTTGAGTTTTGAGCCATTATTAGATTTGAAGACGCTAATAAAAAGGCAAGGCAAGTGTATACACTGATTTTTTGTTTAGATAGTTTCATAGTTATAATTAGAGTTTATAATAGACGGTTACTTTAGCGACATCTTTTAAGAAATTCACTTTTCCAATTTCAAAACTTAAGATTTCAACGCCGAGCCTTTTTTCTAAATCAGCTTTGAGCTTGTCGTGATTTTCGGGACGGATGTTTTCAATAATTTCATAAATCACATCTTTTGAGAGGGTCTCTGTTCGTGCCCAATAACGCTCAAGAAAGTATAGAGCCAGAAGGATAATTGTATTGGCTGCAATAATTTCTGCATAGCTCATTTTTTTGTTTGAAAGGGCATTCATCACTGCGACACCAATGACCACAAAGAGATAGGTCATTTCTTTGACTTCTAGCGGAAGTGTTCTGTAACGGATAATCCCAAAAATCGCAAATAACCCCAATGCCATCCCGAGATCCAATTCATACTTTTTTAAGGTAAAGCATAAAAAGTAAACTACAATTCCAATAAGGTAAAAGGTGAACAGATATTCTTTCTTTGGGTTGTGTTTGTAGTATACAAATTTTATAATTCCAGTGAGGAAAAATAAATTCAATAAAAACCGAATCATCATTTTGTAAAAATCGTCATCGAATAAAGGAATGCCTAGTAGCTCCATATTAGTGGTTTAATTTGTTAATTTTTAAATTGAGTTCTTTAAATTTATTAGACTTTACATCCGAGAAAATATTAGCAACGCCGATACAGTATTTGCTAAAGCTAACGGTTCTAATTCTGTTTAATTTGAGCGCGCTATAGATCGGTGTTCTTATATTTTGTTTTTCTTGTTTAACTTCAATGACCGCTATATTATTGATTTTTTTTGTGGTCGAATCGGTTTTATATTCCAAGCCTGTATCTATTGTGACCCGTTCTGACCGCAGTTTGCTTACCAATGTAAATCGTTGGAAATAATTATATAAAACAGGCTCTAATTCCAGGTCTTTTTTAGTCGCTTTTTTAATAAATGCGTTGGATTTTTCTGATAAAGATGTTTCAAAATCATCAATTGAACAGCGGACTTTATTGGTCATCCCAGAGTTCTGTTTTTCCTTAATTTCCAAAAAACAAAGATCCGAGTCTACATATTTACGCATTCGTATTTTTTGACGCCTTGCTTTCCCATTATGGTGTTCTTTATAACAGGTCAAGTCTTTTGTGTCAAAGTAAAGGGTGGTGTAATTCATTAACCGCTTTTCGGCAATCTCTAAAATCTGATACTCATCATGTAATAGAGATAATATTTCCGACAATTTAGATTCCGTTGTCAGAAATTTCGTGTCGACCCGCTTCAGAAGAGAGACGTCATTCATTTCCTCCAATGCAATGGGAGGGAAGCCTGCTAAATCGGATACGTTCATTGGTTAGTTTGTGTAAATTTACAAATTTTTGGGAAACCGATTCACAATAAGTTGAAATTTAATCAATGTCAATAGTCCTAAAAGGCTTCAATTTCTAAGATTCGAGAGTTCAGTTGTTAAGCTTAATTTTATTGCAGCGTCAGAGGTACTTAATGGAAGTTGATTTTCATTGAGGAGGTTAGGAGACTCTAAGGGGTTTTCAATCAGATCATACAAGGCTTCTGCCCCCGTATTAAAATAAATATATTTATGGGTCGCATTTCGGATGGTATAATCGGGACCTTGAGTTTGCGCATTGTATTTCTCTGTATAGACAAAGTCTCGCCCTTTTGAATTGCCACTGCTTAATAAATCTAGAAAGCTACGGCTATCACCACTGTCATAACTAGCAGTACCAGCAGCGACTTCTGCGATGGTTGCAAATAAATCGGTTGTACTAATAAGTGCGTCTTCAGTTTCATTCACACGTGTCACATTTTTCCCAGAAATGACCATAGGTACATTTACGCCACCTTGGTAGATAGAGCCTTTTGCGCGATTGCTATTGTACTCCTGAACGACTTCGCTAGGAGTTCCATTATCTCCGACAAAAATGATGAGTGTATTGTCGCGATCTTCTTGGGTCATCGTGCTTAGCAACCGACCCATTTCAGAATCCATCGCTTCGATCATGGCCTGGTAGTACGGCAATGGGTTTGCTTCTATACTTGCGTCATCGGCAGGTAAATCGCCTTGATTGTGAAGGTTGGTTGGGGGTAAATGAAACGGCGTATGTGGCGCGTTGTAGGCAAGCCACAAAAACCAAGGTTGCGATTGAGCGCTGACCCAATCAATCGCTAAATCTGTAAATTTTGTAGTTGTATATGCTGTTGAGGTCGTTGTTACTCCATTTTCATTCAAATCCCAATTGGTATAGGATTGGACGCCCCCCCCCAATAGCCCGGCAAAATAATCGACCCCCATGGCCGTTGGATGGGTTGGATCTGAAGACAGGTGCCACTTCCCTATGACTGCATGGCTATATTCTGAAGCATTGGTGTTTAGGACTTTATGAAGAGATGTTTCGGAAGTCGAAAGGACATCACCAACGTTTATGACATTTGTCCGAAAGCCATACTTGCCTGTTAATATAGTGGCTCTTGTAGGGGTGCATACAGGATTTGACCATACATTATTAAATCGGACTCCCGAATTCATGAGGTCTTGTAGGTTGGGCATTGTAGGCTTGCTTGTGCCCACTGAGTAACCTGGCGTGGCATCGAGCCCCATGTCATCAGCAATAATTAATAAAATGTTAGGAGAGCTAGGGGTTGGAATGGTTTCGGGAGTCTCGGTAGCGGCATCATCCGAATTGCAGCTACTAAAAATCAAAAATGCGAGGATCCCAGTGAGTCGATTGAGTTTCATGTAAGAGTGGTTTAAGTTTTGACTCAATTGAACAGGAAACGTTTAAAGAACAAACTTTAAAATTCTTTTAAAGTTAGGGTGTCATCCTCAAAAACGGCATACGTATAATAGTGAATCCAATCGCCTAAATTGATGTATTTTGATTGCTCATTCAACGTAATATCAAGCGGTAAATGGCGGTGTCCAAATACAAAATAATCGCGGTGTTTTTCTTCTAATTTTTTTCGACTGTATTGAACTAACCACTCGTCGTCATCGCCCAAAAACCTCACATCCTCATCTCCAGAAATGACTTTATTTTTTACAGAAAGGTATTGTGCAAACCGGACGCCAATATCGGGGTGTATCCATCGGTAGAGCCATTGAAAAAATGGATTTGTAAATACTTTTTTAAGGCGTTTAAATCCTTTGTCATTTGGGCCAAGACCATCGCCATGACCAATAAGAAATGAGCTCGAGTTGAATGTGAAATCTTGTGGTTTATGGTGTACTGTAATCCCTAATTCTTCTTCAAAATAATCAGTGACCCACAAGTCGTGATTTCCTACAAAAAAATGAATTTTGATGCCTTGGTCACTGAGTTCGGCCAATTTCCCTAAAACGCGTGTAAATCCTTTGGGAACTACATATTTGTATTCGAACCAAAAGTCAAACAAATCGCCTAATAAGAAAATAGCTTCCGCATCATGCTTAATCGTATCTAACCATTGAACGAATTTTTTTTCGCGAGGCTTGGATTCTTTTGCGGTCGGGGCTCCTAGGTGGTTGTCCGAAGCAAAGTATATTTTTTTCCCTTGAGGGATTTTTAGAGCCGTCATATCTAACTGTTAGTTGTCACTTGCATACCATTCAGCAAAGCTGGTAGCTGTTTCTTGTAGTTTTAGGGAATGTAATTGTATTGTTTTGGGCAATCGTTTTTTTATCTTCTGAGCAAAATCAATCACCATCATTTCGCTGGTAGGTTGATAGTCAACTAATAGCACGTTGTGACCACGGTCGGAGAGCTCTTTTGCAAGTTCTACGTGTGGCGTGTTTTTGTTAAAGACCGTTGCGTGGTCAAAAACAGTCACAATCTCTTCTTTGATGATTTTTTTTAAATCAGTAAAATCAATCACCATTCCAAATTTCACATTAGAAGAATCTGTTATAGGGAGTCCAATCACTGTGACATCTAAGCGATAGCTATGCCCATGAACATTTTTACATTTACCATCATACCCATAGAGTGCATGACCTGTTTCAAAAGAAAATTGTTTCGTAATTCGAATGTTGCTCATCAGTGGTTTTTTGTGTCTAATCCTAAATAATTCTTATACAAAGTTAATGGTTTTGAACATGCGGTAAAAATTGTTTCCTAAATTTTATTATCAACGGAATGCCCCTGGCGACCATCCACAGGAAAAAAGCCGTAAAAACACCATGAAGTTTCCAGTCATAATAATCAAAGATAAAAAGCAGTGGTAAAAACACAAACAGGGTTGCGAGTAATAAAACATCTCTTAAATCTTTCATTTTTCCAAGCCCTTTAAAAATGCCATCAAATACAAATGCCAATGCACAAAAAGGTTGCATCAGTAAAACAATCCAAAAGATGTCATAAAATTGAGTCTGCACTGCAAGGTCATTCGTAAAGACCATTCCAATGGGCCTGTACAGCAATCCCCCAATGAGCCCCATAACAACCCCTACGATAAGGGAATATTTTATAAGTTGATTACTTAGCTGCAGTAGTAAATGGTATTTTTTGGCACCAAATAATTTTCCAGATAGGATGTTTCCTGCGCTCGAATACCCATCGACGGCAAAGGCGGCAAAAAACCATAAATTAATAGCGATGGTATAGGCTGCGATATAGGAGTTTCCATAGCCTGTTGCAAAACGTGCTGCAAAATATAGAGCCGTGTTAAGGGCCAGTGTTCTCACGATCAGATGTCCGATCATATTCAAAAACCGTGGAATTTCTTTATTAAACGGCCGAGTGAATCTTAAAGGGATTTGTGTTTTCTTTAAAAGAAAATAGGTGGCCATTGCGGCCATTAAAAACTGAGAAATCACACTTGCAAGGGCGGCACCTTTAAGGTACAGCGGCGGAAACACATTGGCAATTCCATAAACCATTAAAATATCCAAAACAATGTTTAGGACGGCTCCTGTGATGGCAATGATCATGGGGTAATAAGTGTTTTGAAGGCCTCTAAAGACTCCAAAAATGGCAAATGTAAAGAGCGTAAAAGGCAATCCTAGGACCCGGATTTTATAATAGTCGATACTGTATTCTAAAAGTAATCCAGAAGCATTATAAAGTTTAAAAATGGACCGACAAAACGGATAGGTTCCTAGACAGATTAATAAACTTAGCAGCAAAATAAGAGTGATGGCTTGGGCTGGTAAATTTTTGACTTCCTCTAATTTGTTAGCACCGACATACTGAGAAATGATCGACGAAATAGCACTTCGCGATTGTCCTAACACCCAAATAAGCATGGATAAAAAAGTAGTAACAATCCCTACAGCAGCCAAAGATTCTGTGGCATTTATTGGAATATGGCCCACGATAGCGGCATCTGTAAGAGAAAGAATCGGTTCAGAAATACCTGCGATAATGGCTGGCACCGCAAGTTTGTTGATGTGTTTGAGGCTTATACTTGTTTCCAATAGGACTATTTTCCGCGTCCCGTTTTTCTAACGGCAGTGGTTTTACTTTTGTTTTTACTCTTAAGGTCCGATTTAGCACCTTTTTTTGTGTCTGCTTGTTTTACGGTTTTATTGCCAAAAAATTTACTGCTCATAATAGATATAATTTAGAGTCAAATGTACGAAAAAGACTTCTAAGTCACGACGTTAATATTTTGAACTTACGTTCATTTTAGAGTTAGGGGCTATAATTCATGGAGGTTTTCAAATCTGACATTAACAATTTAGATTTTTTATTTATAGTAAATTGCAAGAATAAAATAATAATTGTAGATTTATAAAAATTATTAACCAATTCAAACTAAAATGAAAAACACAATTTTTTTGATAGCATTTATGCTATTCAGTACCATGTCATTTGCTCACTTTCCTGTGACAAAAACAGTCGTTGAAGGCAACGAAGTCATTGAAGCTACTATTTCAAATTCTGATGCATTTGCCGGAAAAACACAAGTAGCTGCTTTGTTAATTTGTTTCTTTTTAGGAGGTATTGGTATCCACAGATTTTACCTAGGAGATATCTGGCAAGGTGTTGTCCAATTATTAACTTTCGGAGGCTTGGGTGTTTGGACGTTAATTGATTTCGTTAGAATTTGCGTCGGCGATCTTGGACCAGGATGGTAATTAAGTTTACATATAAAAAACCAGAAATAGTTTTATTTCTGGTTTTTTTATGCCTTATAAATTTTTCTCAGGCTCAAAGTTATTCTGGCGTTATTCAGGTATCCGATTCCATTATTTTCCCGTATTATCTAAAATTACCAACTAAAGCAACGAAAGGATATTCCGTGTCAGACATGCATGGAACTACAGAAACTTTAAGCCTTATTTCGTTAAAAGACTCAGAAAATGGGATCATTAATGTAGAGGAATCTTTAGCGATTTACACGCGTACAAATAGCGACGACTATGATGATTTTTGTAAATTATTTTTCGATTTAAAAAAGAAAGACATCGGGTCTAAGTCGATGGAATTTGACTTTGAAGCCAAATTTAATAACAACACCCAGTGTGCTGTAGGACTCATTAGCCTTGAAGAAACAACGAATTTAAAAAACAAATTAGACAACGTAAAAAATAAAATCGCCAACAACAAGTTGTTAAAATCGCTTAGCGATCCATCGGACCGGGACATTTCGGTTCAAAAAATTGAAAGTTTACAAAAGTTTTCACCCGATAATTTTATTGATAAAATTGAATTAAAACACGAGGATTCTATTGGTTTTTTATCTTTGTCCGAGAAACAATCGATCCGTTTAAACTTTAATAGACCCATCGAAGAAGTTGAGCGGCATTTAAAGTTTGTGACCAATGGGAGGATCCTAAAAACGTCCAACACAATCACCTTCGAAAGAATGGACTCTACACAAAAAATGGTTGTGGATATAACCGCTTTGGACTCGACAGAACCCATTGATTTTAAACTCAATACTATTGAAAATTTTGAGTTGCAGTTTTTTATAGATTTAAAAGCTGCGGATTTTATTTCATTAGCCTTTTAGATCTCAGTAATTTCATTACTTTTGGCGAAGGTTTTAAGAGCCTCTTTTAAGTTCAAGATTTCTAGACTGAATTTAAAACGAATCATTATAAATGGGGATGTAGCTCAGTTGGCTAGAGCGCTTGACTGGCAGTCAAGAGGTCGTGAGTTCGAATCTCATCTTCTCCAC
>CAJQLD010000077.1 GCA_905479095.1 uncultured Flavobacteriaceae bacterium | reverse complement strand
TACATGAAAATGATTTAATGCCGAGAGAAATTGCACTGACCAAAATATGGAGAGATGACAATTATTTCACTTCTCGAAGTATGGATGTTTATATTGCCAAATTAAGAAAATATTTAAAGTTAGATCCAAAAGTAGAAATCTTAAATATTCATGGCGAAGGTTTTCGACTCGTGGTGAACAAGTAACTATTAAAAAACCAGCTATTCTACACTGCCCCCAAAAAGTTAGACACTATTTGGGGGTATTTTTTATAACTTTATTTAAATGATTTACGATATTTTCTAAATTTGTGTCATATTCAAACCACGCGGTTTCAGGATCTTTTTGAAACCATGTCATCTGTCGTTTGGCAAATCGTCTTGTATTTTTTTTGATTTCTGAAACCGCAAAATCCAACGTCCATTCTCCATCAAAATAGTGAAATAACTCTTTATATCCCACTGTATTGAGCGCATTTAAACCTCTATGTTCAAATACAGATTTAGCTTCTTCTAGCAACCCATTGTCTAACATTTGATCCACCCTTTGATTAATTCGTTCATAAATTAAAGGCCGCTCTGCTTTTAATCCAATCGAAATCGTATTAAAAGGTCTTTTTCGTTTGTCTTTATTTAAAAAACTAGAATAGGGGTTTCCAGTTCCTCTACAAATTTCAAGGGCTCTGATCACTCGGTGTGGGTTTTTCAGGGCAATGGTCGCATAACTAATCGGATCTATTTCTTTTAATTCTTCTTGAAGAAACTCGAGTCCGTTAGTTTCTAGTTCAGAATTGAGTTGCATTCTGATTTCTGGCGCAATATCCGGAAATTCATCAAAGCCTTTTGTAACTGCATTTACATACAATCCAGAACCTCCAACCATGATAATAATGGGGTTTGTTCGCTGAAGTTCTTCGAGTTTTGCTAGTGCTTCTGTTTCAAAAGCGCCCACACTATAAGCGTCTTTTATTGATTTATGGTGAATAAAATGATGTGCTGCTGTGGCTAATTCAGAACCGGTTGGTGCGGCAGTCCCAATGGGGATTTCTTTATAAAATTGACGCGAATCTGCGGATAGAATCGCTGTTTTAAAATGCGTTGCTAATTTTAAACTAAGCGCAGTTTTACCAATCCCAGTAGGGCCAACAATTGAAATAAGTGTCTTATGCATCATGAATTTTATGACCACATTTATGACAGTATTCAGCCTCATCTTGGTGATAAGCCTCATTACAATTTGTACAAGCTTGCGTATTATTTGGAATCAGTTTTTCATCTGATTTTGTCATTTCGGAGGTGACAATTCCCGTTGGTACTGCGATAATGCCATATCCTAAAATCATAATTAAAGAGGCAATCAATTGTCCTAAAGCGGTGATAGGAGCAATGTCGCCATAGCCAACTGTTGTCAACGTTACAATGGCCCAATACACACTTCTTGGAATGCTTGTAAAGCCACTATCTTGATCACTTTCAATAAGGTACATGATGGTTCCTAAAATGATGCATAATACAATGACAAACGATATAAAGACCGCTATTTTTGCACGACTTCGTTTTAATGCTTTCCCGAAATTGGCACTTTCTCCAATGAATCGAGTGAGTTTTAAAATTCTGAACACGCGTAATAAGCGTAAGGCTCTTAGAGCTATTAAAGAATGCGATCCTAAAATAAATAAGGAAAGGTATTTTGGAATGGTTGATAAAAGATCGATGATTCCATAAAAACTAAATATGTATGCTTTTGGTTTTTTAACCGATATAATTCGAGCGATATATTCGAGGGTGAATAAAATAGTGATCACCCACTCCGAAATATTAAGAAGGCTTGCATACTGCGATCCAATACTTTCTACACTCTCTAGCATCACCAAAAGGATGCTGATAAGAATCACAATTAATAGAATAACATCAAATAACTTTCCTGCTGGGGTGTCTGCTTCATAAATAATTTCATGAACCTTTTCTCTCCAACTTGTTGTTTGATTTGATTTTGACATATCTCAAAAATACTAAAAAACTTTAGTCCTTCAGTTTAATTATTTTTAATCTTTTATGACGGCGCATAAAACTTTGAATGATATGCTGCGCATCTTTATTGTGTTCCATCGGAGTCAGAATCGATTTTAAGACTTCAGTGGAGTGGATTTGAAAGTTTAAATTAAAATAGGCATAGCCCTTAAAAACACCATTTTCAATTAAAATAGCACTGCGTTCATCAACAGCACGACCATAATCAATCACAATCATATTTTGATCTTTAAATCTATGGGATTCAAGCAGACTCAGCACCCTTTTATTATATATTTCGGCGGGTTCTTCTGAAATACAGGCACCTGCACAAGTTTTGATATCATATCCAAAACAAGAATTGGCCGTTTTATACAGCCCACATAATTTTTGACAGAGTTGGTAGTGTTCCACAATTTTATTCAAAAAGCTCTTAGCGCTATCTTGATTCGAAAAGGTAGTGATTGGTTTTTGATTGCCTTTTATTTTTTCAACTTTTAAATTGATATAGCCTTCTTGGTCTCTAAAACTAAACAATCCATGCGTAAAAATAGTTCGCCGAAGTGCGCGATTAAATTTAGGTTTGTTGCGTTTAATTTCTTCACTCTCTTTTAAAAGTGCGACCAATTCACTGCCGGTTTCGTCATAAGTGACGGCTGCGACTTCGAGTTGTATTTTTTTTGATTTCGGGGTCTGACCCGTAAAGTGTTGATTGATTCGACTTTTAATGTTTTTACTTTTTCCGATATACACAATTTCACCATCGGCCTTGTGGATGTAATAAACGCCTGTAACCGATGGTAATTTAGAAATAATATCAGTTAATTTAGGTTCCATCTGATGCTTTGGGTCCATTCGTATCGCCGCTTTTACAATTGTTTTTTCAAGATCTTTGTCCAGTAACATCTTAAAAAGCTTGACCGTTGCTGTGGCATCTCCGGCAGCTCGATGCCGATCACTTACAGGAATCCCTAAGGATCGTACCAGTTTGCCCAAACTGTAGGAAGGAAGGTCTGGAATTAATTGTTTAGAAAGTTCAACTGTGCATAAATTTTCACGCTCAAAATCAAATCCGAGACGTCTGAACTCTGTTTTCAAAATTCGATAATCAAATTGAGCGTTATGCGCCACTAAAATACTGCCTTCGGTAATTTCAATAATCCGTTTGGCGACTTCATAAAATTTTGGTGCAGACCTTAGCATTTTACTATTAATCCCCGTAAGGTTAACGACAAAGGGTTGAATTTCCCGTTCCGGATTAACGAGACTGATAAATTGATCTACAATTTTATGACCGTCAAATTTATAGATTGCAATTTCTGTAATGCCTTCTTCATTAAACTTTCCTCCAGTGGTTTCTATGTCTACTATCGTGTAAATAATGTTGATTTATTTGGTGTAATTTCTTGCTCCAAAGATACGACTTCCCACACGAATCATAGTACTTCCACATTCAATAGCTAATAGGAAATCGCCACTCATTCCCATGGAGATCTCTAAAAGATCGGGATTGATTTTTTTTAAGCTTTCAAAAGTATTTTTCAAAGTTGTAAATTCTTCTTTAATTTGCATTGTATTATCCGTAAAACTTGCCATTCCCATCACGCCAACAATCGATATGTTTTTTAAACTCTTAAAATGATCCGAATCAATTATGGAGTGCGCATCTTCTGAAGTCATTCCAAATTTGGTATCTTCTTTTGCAATTTTAAGTTGTAATAAACATGAAATGGTACGGTCGTTTTTTTCGGCTTGTTTGTTGATTTCATTGAGTAACTTTAGGGAGTCAACCCCATGAATCAAATCTACAAATGAAGCCATGTATTTGACTTTATTTCGTTGCACATTTCCAATCATATGCCATTGGATATCTTTTGGCATTTGCTGCTGTTTTTCGGCCATTTCTTGGATTTTATTTTCGCCAAAAATGCGTTGACCAGCAGCATAGGCTTCCATTAAGTCCGCTACGGGTTTTGTTTTAGAAACAGCGACCAAAGTTACTTGATCTGGAAGTTGCGATTGTAGTTGTGATAAATTGGTGTTTATAGACATAATTAAAACTCGTATATAGTGATTCCACTTCTTAGTTTCGGATAGATATAGGTGCTTTTTGGGGGCATCATGGCACCTGCATCTGCAATGGCTTTTAATTCTTTTGTTTCAACAGGGAAAAGTCCAAATCCAACCGCATAATCCCCGTCATCCACAATGGTTTTAATCTGTTCTAAACTATCAGATCCATGGATATAATCAATCCGTTTATTAGTTCGAACATTTGTAATTCCTAAAATTGGTTCCAAAAGATGTGTTTGTAAAATATAGGTATCTAGTTGATGGATCGCAGATTGACTGTTTTCCATTGGTTGACGCAAAGATAAACAATAAAATTCGCCTCCTAAATACATTGATATTTCGTTTTTTTCAATGCTTTTGTAAACATCTTTCCCTTTTTTTTCTACTCTAAATCGATGACTTATTTTTTCTAAAAACGAATCAACACTTAAGCCGTTTAAGTCTTTAATGACTCTGTTGTAATCCTGTATTTTTAGTTGACTTTCAGGAATTAAATAGGTCAAAAAATGATTATAAGAAGTGTTTGTTGGAGTCTTTTGTTCAGAGTTCAGCTCTTTTGCTAAAAGCGCGGAGGATGCAGAGCGATGATGCCCATCAGCAATATAAAGACTAGGAATGTTTTCAAAGGCTTTTTGAATAAAACTCACCTCTTTTTGGGTTTCAATTCGCCAAATCTTATGAGTTTCATTTTCGGAGTTCCAAGAATTTATTTCTACGGCGTTTAATTTCGCCTTCTGAATTCCATACTCAACAGTCTCATCATCTGGATAGGTAAGGAGTACTGGTGCCGCGTTGAAGCGCACAGTTTTGAGATATGTTTTAAATTTATTTTCCCGTTTCGAAATAGTTGCCTCATGTTTTTTAATCACATTCGTTTCATAATCGTCTACATGAGCCGTGGCTAAAATACCACAAAATCGGAGTCCGTTTTCTTGTAGAGTTTCATAAATGTAGAAAGCAGGAGTCGCGTCTTTAATAAGAACTTTAGTGGCTTTGAAATTTTCATATTTCTGTTTGACCAGTTCATATCGCTTTGCGATATCGAGAGCAAACTTGGTATTCTTTTTTAAATTAATAATACTTAAAAATGAGTTCGGATTATTTTTTAAATTAGCTACTAATTCTATTTGAGAATACGTTTTATACGATTTTGAACTAAAATTTTGAAGGTTCGTTTTTGAAGGACGAACCGCTCTAAAGGGGTTAATTTTCGCCATTTTTACAGTTGGAGTTTTAGGGTGTATTTTAAGAAAATTGGAGAGCGACGACGATCGCTTTACGTTCGGTTGAATAATCATAAAACCCTTCCCCCGTTTTTACACCATATTTTCCGGCGCGAACCATATTCACCAACAGAGGGTTTGGTGCATATTTAGGGTTTTTAAATCCGTCATACATCACTTCTAAGATCGATAAACAAACGTCTAGTCCAATAAAATCGGCTAGTTCTAGTGGGCCCATTGGGTGAGCCATTCCAAGTTTCATAACCGTATCAATTTCTTTGACACCTGCGACTCCTGAGTATAGCGTTTCGATGGCTTCATTGATCATCGGAATCAAAATTCGATTGGCAACAAATCCAGGGTAATCATTTACAATCACGGGCGTTTTACCAATTTCTTCAGTTAGTGAAACGATAAAATTTATCACTTCTTTTGATGTATTGTAGCCTGCAATGATCTCGACTAATTTCATAATGGGCACTGGATTCATAAAGTGCATCCCAATCACGCGTTCCGGTCTCGAAGTAACCGCAGCAATTTGTGTGATGGAAATAGAGGAGGTGTTGGTTGCTAAAATGGTATCTTCCGGACACGCTTCATCTAATTGTCTGAAAATTTGAAGTTTTAAATCTACATTTTCAGTTGCTGCTTCTACGACTAAGCTGGCATATTCAACCCCTTCAGTGATATCGGTAAAGGTTGAAATGTTAGCGAGTGTTTTAACTTTGTCAGATGCCTCTATTTTTTCTTTAGCGACCAAACGATCCAAATTTTTTGAAATTGTTTCAAGTGCCGATGAAAGCGCCGTTTGATTGACATCGATTAGCTGTACTTTATAACCTACTTGCGCAAACGTATGTGCGATCCCATTTCCCATGGCTCCCGCTCCAATAACTGCAATATTTTTCATACCTATTTATTTAAAAACAATCTATAATTTGATAAGCGACTCTCAAAGCATCAGTCCCGTCTCTTAGTGTGACGACTGGTTTTGTGTTGTTGTTAATTGCATTTGCAAAGCTTTCGAGCTCTTCTAAGATCGCATTATTTGGTGAAATTTCTGGATTTTCAAAATAGATTTGTTTTTTGAGTCCTTCTGCATTTTGTAGAACCATATCAAAATCCCCTGGGATTTCTGGGGCATTTTTCATTTTCACAACCTCCACTTGTTTTTCTAAAAAGTCAACACTGATATATGCATCTTTTTGGAAAAAACGACTTTTTCGCATGTTCTTCATTGAGATGCGACTTGCGGTAAGGTTCGCAACACACCCATTCTCAAACTCAATACGTGCATTGGCAATATCAGGTGTTTCGCTAATGACAGAGACGCCACTTGCGGTGATGTTTTTGACGGGAGATTTCACGACACTCAATATAATATCAATGTCATGAATCATCAAATCCAAGACCACTGGGACATCAGTTCCACGAGGATTAAATTCGGCCAAACGATGAGTTTCAATAAACATCGGTGATTGTATATCATCTTTTACGGCAATAAATGCAGGATTGAAACGTTCCACATGCCCAACTTGACCTCTAAGATTGTTTTCAGAAACTAAAAGACGAATATGTTCGGCTTCTTCGACGGTGTTTGTCACAGGTTTTTCAATAAACACATGCTTTCCTTTAGTAATGGCTTTGATTGCACATGTATAATGTGAAAGTGTAGGCGTCACGATGTCGACAACATCGACAGCATCAATTAACGATTCTAGTGAACTGAAATAGGGATACCCATACTCGTGTTCAACCTTTTTGCCATTAGATTCATCAGGATCATAAAAACCTGTAAGCTCATATTTTTCAGATTGCTGGAGTAATTTAAGATGAATTTTACCGAGATGACCTGCACCCAATACGCCTGCTTTTAACTTCATTTTGTTGATTTTATGTAAAACTATGATTTTTTTATAGTTTTTTTTAGAATTGACGCTTAAATGTATCAAAAAATACGTGCTTTATTATAGATGACTTTCTTGTTTTTTAAACTAATAAATATATATCCACTATTAAAACTTCCTTTTGTTAACTGTGAAATTGTACTATAATTTATCGTTTATAACATTTCGGCCTCCGCTTATTACGTGTTTCTGCCGTTAATTACAATTAACTTTTTAATTGAAATATATTGATATACATTTAAGTAGATGTCATGTATATATCGTAAAAACATTAAATGTATAAACACCAATTGATTTTTGTGATTTGTTTTCTTTTTTCAGTAACCAATGGGTTTACTCAGGAAGGGATAAATCAATCCCCAACAGTTATAAAGTCTGTATTAACACAGGCAG
>CAJQLD010000076.1 GCA_905479095.1 uncultured Flavobacteriaceae bacterium | reverse complement strand
CCTGCCATCCCAATAAAGTGCATTGGGAAAAACACACCATAAGCACAAACTGCAGTGACCCAGAAGTGAATGTACCCTAGATTTTTATTAAGCATACGTCCAAACATCTTTGGGAACCAGTGGTAAACCCCTGCAAAAAGACCGTAAAGAGCCGAAATTCCCATAACTAAATGGAAGTGAGCTACTACAAAATACGTGTCGTGAACATTGATATCTAAAGCACTGTCTCCAAGGATAATCCCTGTCAATCCTCCTGTAATAAAGGTGGATACTAAACCAATGGAAAACAACATGGCTGGATTCAGTTGTAAATTCCCTTTCCACAATGTAGTGATGTAATTAAACGCTTTTACAGCCGATGGTATGGCTATTAATAAGGTGGTGAATGTAAATACGGATCCTAAAAATGGATTCATTCCTGAGATAAACATATGGTGTCCCCATACAATTGTTGATAAGAAAGCAATCGCTAATATAGACGCAACCATAGCACGGTATCCAAAAATTGGTTTACGTGAGTTTGTCGCAATGACTTCAGAAGTAATTCCTAAGGCTGGTAATAATACAATATATACTTCTGGGTGTCCTAAGAACCAGAATAAATGTTCGAATAATACGGGAGATCCACCTTGGTAATGTAAAACTTCCCCTTGAATAAATATATCCGATAAAAAGAAAGAGGTTCCAAAACTACGGTCCATAATTAACAACAATGCTGCCGATAATAAAACTGGAAACGAAACGACTCCAATCACAGCAGTGATGAAAAATGCCCATATTGTTAGTGGTAATCTTGTCATTGACATCCCTTTTGTTCTGAGATTTAAAACGGTTACGATGTAATTTAAAGATCCTAATAAGGAGGATGCGATAAAGATCGCCATGGAAACTAACCACAAGGTCATTCCTGCGCCCGATCCACCTTGTGCTAATGGCAAGGCACTTAATGGAGGGTAGATTGTCCATCCTGCGGCGGCTGGCCCAGCTTCCACAAACAGGGAAATAATCATAATAACACTTGACAAAAAGAATAACCAGTAGGAAACCATATTTAGGAATCCAGAGGCCATATCTCTTGCGCCAATTTGCAATGGGATTAAAAGGTTACTAAAAGTTCCACTTAAACCTGCCGTCAATACAAAGAATACCATAATGGTTCCGTGAATGGTGACCAAGGCTAAATAGATATCTGCATCCATCACGCCTCCTGGTGCCCACTTTCCTAAAAGAGCTTCAAAGATGACGTTTGGTTCTGTAGGCCATGCAATTTGCATCCGCATTAATAGAGACATTAAAATCCCAACTACACCCATAATAATCCCAGTAATCAAGTACTGCTTAGCGATCATTTTGTGATCCTGACAAAAGATGTACTTCGTTATGAATGTTTCTTTAGGATGATGTCCATGATCGTCTTCGTGTGCGTGAGTATCTACCTGTGCTGACATAATCTTATGTTGTTATTTCTTTAATTTTTTAATTTTGAACTAGGGAGTTCTTGAATAATTTTTGCTCTTGTAACCATGCCATGTAGTCTTCTTCCGATTCTACAATAATTTTCATTTGCATGTTATAGTGTGACTTTCCACATATTTTATTACAAAGTAATAAATAATCAAACTCATAACTATCTAAAGGCTCTTCGCCTTTCGCTTGAAGTTTTTTACTTTTATTAACTCTGATTTTATTAATGTTTTTTACTTTTTCGTAAATGTCTGGATTCAATCGCATTTCTTCTGTGGTCACTGTTGGCGTAAATGCAAATTGGGTTATCATCCCTGGCACACAATTCATTTGCGCTCTAAAGTGAGGCATATAAGCAGAGTGTAAAACATCTTGTGAACGCATTTTGAATAACACCGGTTGACCTACAGGTAAGTGTAACTCTGTGGTGATGATATCATCTTGTGCGTTTGGATCTGCTTCATCTAACCCTAAAATATTAGCGTTATCAAGGTTGATTAAGCGCACATTTGCTTTTCCTAAAACATTGTCTTGACCAGCATAGCGGGCTTTCCAGTTAAATTGTTGTGCATAAAGCTCAATGACCAAAGGATCGTCATCTTCATCCACATTCATGATGTCGGTCCAAGTAAATAACCCGTACATGATCAGACCTGCTAAAACAATCACTGGTATAATTGTCCAAATAAATTCTAGTTTGTCATTATCTGCATAAAACAAGGCTTTACGTCCTTTTTCACCTTTGTATTTGAACGCAAAATAGTGTAATAAAAACTGTGTAATAGTTTGCACAATAAATATTACAGTCATTGAAATGACCATTAATCGGTCAATTTCAGGGCCGTGTTCAGAGGCCGAATTAGAGGTTAATGGTAAATCGCCCCACAATGCAAATGAAACAATTGTGATTCCGTATATAAAGCCTAAAAAGGCCAACATAAGGTATCCTTGCGTTTTATTGTCACCATCGTTGGCAACTTGAGATACATCTTTATTTACTTGTGCTAAATCAAAGATTTTGACCATTTGCCAAATTGCAATTGTGATCCCTAATAAAATTAATATTGTTAATAAGCCAGTCATCGTTATATGTTGTCTTTTTAAATTTTAATTAATAATGAAAGTGTTCGCTTTCCTTGATAAAAGGATTCCCTTTTGCTAATAATGGTGCTTTTGATAGCGCATAAAAAACAATAAATAAGAATAATCCTAAGAACAATACTATGGCACTAATTTCAGGAACCCCAATGAACCATCGGTCTCCTACTGTTGCCGGCATAATCATATTGAAAATATCTATATAATGACCGAATAAGATCACAATACCCGCCATTACTATAAACCATGGCACACGCTTGTAATCGCTGTTCATGAGGACTAGGAATGGGAAAATAAAGTTTAAAATAATCATTCCGAAAAATGGTAAGTTATAGTCTTCAATACGGGTTACAAAATAGGTCACTTCTTCAGGGATGTTTGCATACCAGATTAACATAAATTGTGAGAACCATAAGTAAGTCCAGAAGACACTAATCGCAAACATGAATTTTGCTAAATCATGAAGGTGACTGTCGTTTACAAATTCCATGAGTCCTTTAGACTTTAGATAAATTGTAATTAATGCAATCACAGTGATTCCACTTACAAACATACTTGCGAACACATACCATCCAAATAAGGTACTAAACCAGTGTGGATCTACACTCATGATCCAATCCCAAGACATGATGGATTCTGTATAGATGTAAAATACTAGAAATGCAGCTGAAATTCTAAAGTTCTTTTTGAAGTTACGGTTGTCATTCACATCCGCTAAATCTTGTGCTAAGGAGAATTTACGTGAAAAATATCGGTATAAACTCCATCCTGTGATAAATATCAAGCCTCGTATGGCAAACCATGTTTTGTTTAACCATCCTGCTTTTGCTTGGATCAGTTCATCATGTGCGACTACTTCTGGATCCATCCATATGAAGATATGATCTCCAGCCCATAATGCAATTCCCAAAACAATTAATCCTCCAGGTAATACGTAATAAGTAATCGCTTCCATCACTCTAAAAAGTACTGGTGACCATCCAGCTTGAGCTGCATATTGTATCCCGTAAAAAGCTAACACCCCTAAAGAAATCATAAAAAAGAAAAACGCTGCTACATATAAAGCGGCATAGGGTCTGTTGTGCATTTGGTGTAATACATGTTCGGCATGCGCATCATCATGATGGGCATCCGTTGCATGAGCAACTTCTCCGTGTGCTTCTTCGGCGTGATTGTCTGAATCATGTGTGGAATGAATCATTGCAGCATGAGCCTCCGCATTTGTTTGGACGTCATGATGGGTTGCATCTGTCGTTTCTTCGCCATGAGAAGCCTCTGCACCGTGGTGCGAATTTTCTTCTGCTAGTAGCACTTTTACATCGTCAAGGGTGAGCCCATGAGTTGCTACGTAGCTAGTGCCCCATCCTATAGCGCCAACGACGAATAGAAGGATTGAAACAATTTTTAGTCTTTTTGAAAACGTGTACATGTATATAAATGTTTTACTTTTCTTATTTTTTTAATTCTGCTCTAAGGGTTTCTACGTAAGCAGTCACTTGCCAACGTTCTTCCTCGTTTAATAAATTCGCGTAAGACCCCATGGTGTTTTTGCCATAATAGATCACATGATAAATACTTCCTTCCGTAATCGCTCGGTCCGCGTAACTTGGAACTCCAAGGATTTTTTCTCTTTTAACTAATTTTCCTTGACCTGCTCCTTTATTACCATGGCAAATTCCACAATAAATTTCGTAGAGTTCTTTTCCTCTTTTGGCATCCAATTCTGCAGAAGCTAAAGGCGAGATGAGATCTGAAAGTGCGGAAGCATAGCCTTCATTTGTGTTTTCAAACTCATATAAAGAATGTCCTCTAGAAATGGTCCCTTCTACAGGCAATAATGCTTGTTGAGAGTTTGGAAAAAATTCATATTCGCCATAAGCTTCATAACCTATTGACGTATACATGTTTGGGAAGTATTGGTAGTTTGGACTGTTATCATTTTGACATGATAAAACGGTCACAAGAACCAAGACTAAGACGATTATTTTTGATACACTTTTCATATGACTAATGTGCTTCTTTATCAACGATATGAACCTCTACTGCCCCTGTTTGGGTTAGAAGGGTTGTTAATTCTTTTTCATTATCATGAACCGGGATTTCCATTAAAAAATGGTCATCGGTGGTTCTTGGATCCGGATTTTCTGCATTTTTAAATGGCCACATTCTACTTCTTAAGTAAAAAGTAATCACCATTAAGTGGGCCGCAAAAAACACGGTTAATTCAAACATGATTGGCACAAATGCTGGCATGTTCTCGATATAACTGAAACTTGGTTTTCCCCCAATATTTTGAGGCCAGTCTTCAATCATAATATAATTCATCATAACGGTAGAAACGATCAAACCTACACAGCCATACATAAAGGCGGCAATGGCAATTCGAGTGGGTTCTAATCCCATCGCTTTGTCCAGTCCGTGGACAGGAAAAGGCGTAAATATCTCTTCGATATGATGCTTTTCGTTCTTAACGGCTTTGACTGCTGCTAGCAACACATCATCATCCGTATATAGTGCGTGAATAACTTTAGAAGATCCCATAGGCTACTCTTTTTTCTTTTTAGGTGTTATGGCTGGTTTTAACTTAGGAGCCGTTCGTTCATCTGAACCGGTTCCGACTAAGCTGTCACCTGCTTCTCTAATGTTTTTATAACGTTGTCCTGAAGACTTTAATATTGTTTTGACTTCAGCTTGCGCAATGACTGGGAATGTTCTAGCATATAACAAGAATAATACAAAGAAGAATCCAATCGTTCCAATGAAAATACCGATATCTACAAATGTTGGTGAGAACATGGTCCATGACGATGGTAAGTAATCTCGGTGAAGAGACGTTACAATAATCACAAAACGTTCAAACCACATTCCGATGTTTACAACAATTGAGATAAAAAATGAGAACATGATGCTCGTTCTTAATCTTTTGAACCACATAAATTGTGGCGAAAATACATTACATGACATCATTGCCCAGTAGGCCCAAGCATAAGGTCCCGTTGCTCTGTTTAAGAATGCATATTGTTCGTATTCAACGCCTGAATACCAAGCGATAAATAATTCTGTCATATACGCAACTCCAACAATGGATCCCGTAATCATAATGACGATGTTCATCAATTCGATGTGTTGAACGGTGATGTAATCTTCAAGACTACATACTTTACGCATGATGATTAATAAGGTGTTTACCATGGCAAATCCAGAGAAAATTGCACCTGCTACAAAGTAGGGTGGAAAAATCGTTGTGTGCCATCCCGGAATCACCGAGGTTGCGAAATCAAAAGATACAATGGTGTGTACTGATAATACTAAAGGAGTTGCAAGTCCTGCAAGTACCAAAGATACTTCTTCAAAACGTTGCCAGTCTTTTGCACGTCCACTCCATCCAAAACTCAATAACGAATATATTTTCTTTTGGAACGGTCTTACGGCACGATCTCGGATCATTGCAAAATCGGGTAATAAACCAGTCCACCAGAATACAAGTGAAACGGATAAATACGTAGAAATCGCAAATACATCCCACAATAATGGGGAGTTAAAGTTGACCCATAACGATCCAAATTGATTTGGAATTGGTAATACCCAGTATGCTAACCAAGGTCGACCCATGTGAATGATTGGAAACAAACCTGCTTGAATTACAGAGAAAATAGTCATGGCTTCCGCAGAACGGTTAATGGCCATACGCCATTTTTGTCTGAATAATAGTAATACTGCCGAAATTAGGGTTCCTGCATGTCCAATACCAACCCACCAAACGAAGTTCGTAATATCCCAAGCCCAACCAACGGTTTTGTTGAGACCCCAAGTACCAATCCCCGTAGAGACGGTATAAATCATACACCCTATTCCCCAGCTAAAAGCTGCAAGTGCAATAGAAAATACTACCCACCAAAGTTTGTTTGCTTTTCCTTCAACAGGTGCAACAACGTCCAAGGTTACATCATGATATGATTTTTCCCCGGTAACTAATGGTCTTCTGATAGGTGCTTCGTAATGAGACGCCATATTCCTTTATATTATTTCTTATTATTTATGCTTCGTTTGTGTTTCTTACTTTCACTTGATACACCACATTTGGTTTTGTTCCAACATGATCTAATAAATGATAAGCACGCTCATCATCTTTAAGTTCGGTAATCGCACTTTTCTTATTATTTATATCTCCAAATGCAATGGCACCAGAGTCACATGCAGATGAACAAGCGGTCTTGAACTCATCTGGATTCACTTCTCTTCCATCGCGCTTCGCATCCAGGATTGTTTTCTGTGTCATTTGAATACACATCGAACATTTTTCCATAACCCCTCTAGATCGAACCGTCACATCTGGATTGATTACCATACGTCCTAAATCGTTATTCATGTGGTAATCGAATTCGTCATTCTCATTATATAAGAACCAGTTGAATCGACGTACTTTATAAGGACAGTTATTCGCACAGTATCGTGTTCCTACACATCGGTTATAAGCCATATGATTCTGACCCTGACGACCGTGAGACGATGCTGCCACTGGACACACGGTTTCACATGGTGCATGATTACAATGCTGACACATGATTGGTTGAAAAGCAACTTGCGGATTTTCAGATGGAATTTCCATCTCACCAAATGTACTTAATGAACTTCCAAGTCCTTGAATATTATCTTTGGTAGTGTTATCTCCTTCAAATGTTTCATCGGAAGAATAATATCTATCGATCCGTAGCCAGTGCATATCGCGACTTCTACGAATTTCTTGTTTTCCTACAACGGGAACGTTATTTTCGGCATGACATGCAATCACACAAGCGCCACATCCAGTACATGAGTTCAAATCGATTGACAAGTTGAAATGATGTCCGATTGAACGATCAAATTCATCCCACAAATCAACATCTGGTGAATCTACAGGGGTTTCTACATGGTTCAATGACACCATGGTCATTGGATTCCATTGTGCAGCCGATTCTGTATTGAAAATCTCCAAAGTTGTTTCTTTGATGATATCGCCTCTACCCATTAATGTATTGTGTAATTGAACACAAGCAAATTCATGCTTGCCATCGGTTAACTCAATAGTAGCTGTTTGCACCGTATTAAAGTCGGTATATAAAGGATAGGCATTTACACCGGTTTGCATTTCTGCTTTAAGACCTTCACTTCGACCATAGCCGAAAGACATCCCAACAGTTCCTCTTGCTTGTCCTGGTTGAATAATCACAGGCGCTTTTAGAGTCTTACCATTAACCGTCACGTTTGCATATTTCCCATTCAATCCTCCGTTGGCGTCATGACTGTTTTCGCTAAAAAACGTACTCGTTTCTAAAAAGAACCCTAATTCTTTACCATCAAATTCTGAAATCGTTAGGTAGTTATCCCAAGTGGTTCTAGTCAATGGATCTGGAAATTCTTGTAACCAAGGGTTGTTGGCTTGTTGACCATCGCCCATTCCTGTTTTAGGATAGAGTGTAAGCTCCATTCCAGAAGTTGCTGTTGCAGCAAGTGCAGTGACAGCGGCTTCTAATTCTGAAATTGCGCTTCCATCAAAAGCATCTGCAGTATCAATCGTCGCAGAGTTTGAAGAAACATAAACCCCATCATGCAGGGTGTCATTCCATGACGTTCCTGTTAGTACATTGTTTTTCCAATACGACTTTACAAAATCATGATACGACCCTGAATCTCCCAGAAGTTCAAGTAATACCTCTTGAAATTGTTTGGTATCAAATAAAGGACGAATCGTGGGCTGCATCAGTCCAAAGTGACCTTTTTTAGTTTCTAAATCGCCCCAGGACTCTAAATAATGAGGTGCGGCAGCAATATATTGTGATACAGAAGCGGTTTCATCATTTTTCATGGTGAAGGCAACTGATAATTCTGTTTGTTTTAATCCTTCAACAAATGCAGAAGCATTTGGAAGTGTATACGCTGGATTGACCCCGGCCATAATGACAGCACCAACCGTTCCAGCATTCATGTCTGAAACTAACTGTGCAACCGCCTTATCATTCCCTTGACGGGTTTGAATTGGGTTGTTTGTATCAAACGCTTTACTGTTTAGTTTTTCGTTGATGGCTAACACAATGTTTTGTGCATTCACATCTTGAATCCCCGTAAGGACCACAGCATTAGAACCTGCTTTAATCAATTCAGAAGCCGCATTAGTTACAGCGGTTTCTAAATGTGCTGGAAGATCACCTCCAACAGCCGTTCCAACTAACTTTCCATATAGTTTAGCAAGTGCAATTTTTTGTTGAGACGGTTTAATCGCGACACGTTTATCGGCGTTTGCACCAGATAAAGTCATGTTTGCTTCGAACTGAATATGACGAGACATTTTTCCGTTTTTTGGAATTCGTCCTTTTGCATAGGCCGCATCAAATCCACCACCTTGCCAATCGCCTAAGAAATCAGCGCCAATAGAAACAATTGTTTGGGCTTTTGAGAAATCGTAATTTACTAAGCCTCTTTGGCCATATTTATTTTGGTACGCATCCGCAGCTGCAGATTCTGATATCGCATCATAAACCACGTGGCTTACATTCGCGTATTTTTGTTTAAAGTCAGCAATTAATTTTGAAGTCGATGGACTTGCAAACGTCTGTGTTAATAACACAATCGATTTGTCAGTTCCTTTTAAAGACTCTAATTTTTGAGCAACTTCTGCGGTAAGTTCACCCCAGCTAATGGCTTGTCCGTCTTTTTGTGGGCCTACAACTCTTTGGTTGTCATATAAATCTAAGACTGAGGCTTGAACTCGGGCGTTGATTCCTCCATTCGCTTTTGCCAAACTATTAGATTCAACTTTAATAGGACGGCCTTCTCTTGTTTTAATTAAAACACTTGCAAAGTCGTATCCGTTAGCAATCGCAGTTGCATAATAATTTGCAACCCCAGGAATAATTTGCTCTGGTTGTACAACGTAAGGAATCGACTTGATCACTGGCCCTTCACAAGCTGCTAAAGAAGCTGCAGCAGTACTGAACCCAACGTATTTTAAGAAATCACGACGCGTTGTACTGGATGCTTCTAGGGTTTCTTTGTCGCCTAAAAATTCATCTACAGGAATTTCTTCTGTAAACTCCTTTTGTTTAAGCGTCTCAACAGCAGAGCTATGGTTCGGATTTAACTCCTCAACACTTTTCCAGTATTTCTTGTTTGATGACATATATATAATGTTACTTGTTGATCGTTTTAATTAAGTTCTAGTAATGACATTTTCCACATTCTAACCCACCCATTTGTGCAGCGGTTAGTTGTTCGACTCCATATTTCTGAGAAAGCGCTTCGTGAATTTTTTCATAATAGCCGTTATCTTGAACTTTTACATTTGTTTCTCTATGACAGTTGATACACCAACCCATTGTGAGTGGAGAAAACTGATACATCACTTCCATTTCTTCGACGGGCCCATGACATGTTTGACATTCCAAGCCAGCAACCGTGACGTGTTGCGAGTGGTTAAAATAAGCGAAATCAGGAAGATTATGAATCCGCACCCATTTGACTGGTTTTGTTTTTCCAGTATATTTTTGTTCGGCATCATCCCAACCAACAGCGTTGTATAGTTTTTTAATTTCTCCATCATAAAACTCTTTGCTGTATTCTTCGGTAGCAGTTGATGGCGAAACTTCATAAATAGATTTATGACAATTCATACACACATTAAGCGCTGGAATTCCAGAATGCTTACTCACACGTGCAGAGGAATGACAATATTTACAATCGATTCCATTGTCACCGGCGTGAATTTTATGGGAATAATGAATGGGTTGAATGGGTTGATATCCTTGGTTAACACCAACTTGCATAAGGTATCCATATACAAAGTAAGCACTCGACAATAAGAAAAAGATCGCCACTACCAACATTAAAAATTGATTGTTTACAAACGCTTTCCAAAGTGATTTTCTTTGAACTGCTTCCGCAATTTCAACATTGTTGGCTGTTGCAAAACGACGTAATGTTTTGTTTACTAAAAATAAGCCTAAGGCTAACAATGCGAAAAGAATTGCAAGTGCACCTAAGACAATTTCTTGAGAAACGCCTCCTTGTGATTGTGTGTTTTGTGTTGTGGCCATTGCTGCAGCTACAGGCGCTGCTTTTTCTTGAGCGGTATAGGCTAAAATATTTGAGATGTCTTCATCTGAAAATTGTGGAAAAGCAGTCATTGCAGAGCCGTTGTATTCAGCATAAATTTTATTCGCATACGCATCTCCAGACTTAATCATAGCAGAACTGTTACGAATCCAAGCATTGAGCCAAACGCGGTCTAAACCTTCGGTTTCGCTTAGTCGTGTTTCCACATTTCGAAGCGAAGGCCCCGTCATTTTCTTATCTAATTGGTGACAAGCAGCACAGTTAGCATTGAATAACGATTTTCCCTTAGCAGGATCGCCTTCTTGTGCGTAAAGTGACGTGAATATAATTGAGAAAAATAAAAGCCCCGAAAATAGTGTTTTCGAGAGCGTGTAAAAGTTAAATCCCTGTTTCATAGTGTTGATAGAAGTCATTTCTAAACTTTGGTACGATTTTATCATGCAAATAGGTAATATCCGTTTATAAAAAACTTAGGCAAAAGTAACATATAATGTCCATTTTTGAAATGTTAGATATGTGTAAGTTTCTAATTTATATACGTTCTAAATAAGTGTTTTTTTTATCTTTTAATTATATTCGTTTACATTTGTAAAAGCAATCCAATATTATGAAATTAATTTGTTATAAATATTTTATTATAAGTGTCTTATTTTCAACGCCTATATTGGCGCAAGAGGGAGTGGTACACATAAATAAAAGTGCAGAAATTGATCGTGTCTTAGCGCTTAAAAAAGAGTTGAATAAAGAGCAAGACTACATTAAAATTCAAATATTTAATGGGAATCGACTTGATGCAGAAGCCGCTCTTGTTGAGTTCAAAACAGAGTTTCCAGATCACTTTGTTGAAATGAAATATGAAACGCCGAACTATAAAATTTGGGTCGGGAAATTTAGAACGCGCCTTGAAGCGGATCGGGAGTTATTGGTCGTAAAAAAGTTGTTTCCTAATGCATTCCCTTTTAAACCTTAAAAGCAACAAACTTCTATTTAATTAGAATTTTTTCAAAATAACGTCGGTTGTTAATTTCAAATTTAGTGATGTAAAATCCTATTTGAAGTTGATGGACATCTATCGTATTTTGATGAATCTTAGAACTACTTATAACTGATTTCCCAGAAAGGTCAACTACTTGAATATTTGAAATCTCAAAAGCCGACTCTATTGTAATTAAGCCTGAACTCGGATTGGGAAATAGTTTAAATAGACCTGCAAACTCTTGATTAGAAGTCCCTAATGTTTCACTTTGAACATCACCTGTGAGCGTTACAATAGTGGAATCTTCATCCCCTCCACAAAGCGGAGTGTTTGTGTCTGTCGTCGAATTCTCAACCCAAACGCCCAAAGTGGCATCTGGAGGATTTGGTGTCGATTGCGCAGTATTATAATAAATTAAATACGTTCCAGAAAAATCACCGTTGCCATCATCTGCTCGGAGCTCCCATCGACTATCGGTGTCATTATAAGCGATTTGAAATTCACAAACCCCAATGCCGCTACAAGGCTGATCGCCTGTGATTGGTGTGGTTTCAAAAACAGCCCTCCCAGTAGCGTCTGTATCCGTTTGAGTGAATATAAATTCTTGATCGTCAAATAACGCTTGGCAAGCGTTGAGCGTAATTTGAGCAAAGCCATTGAAGCTTATACTTGTAAAAATAAAGAGTTGAATAATTAATTTCATCTATCTTTAATTTCTTGATGGATAAAGGCCTTGTAAAGCAATAATATAAGTCACTGTAAGATAGGGTTGCATATTATTAACAGCCTGTCCTCCACCTGTGCTACTCACCATTGTAGCATTCATAGTGGTGGTACCTACAGCATCGGAGTATTCCTTGTCTAGTAGTTTTGTGCCGGCTGGCAAATTGCCGCCAGGAATCGATGCATTACCGTCTGCCGTAACCGCATTGATGGAATGATTATGAGCAGGTAAATTAGCGACCGCTAGCATATTTGTTTCAGCTCCCCCGGATTGTCCCTGTGTATATGAAGATAACCCAGATCCAGATCCATAATGCATGGGCACCCGACCTCTTAAGTCTGGCAATGCAAAAGTAGTTCTGCCATCGCCGCCATAATTGATGCCTAGTATTGCAAACAATGCATTGTTTTGACTAATCTGCAGTAATTGACCTTCGCATTTCGCCCAACCTCGTGGTGCGAAATTTCCTGCAAACATTCTGATTTCTCCAATAAACGGATCTTGTGCATTAACGGATTCACTAAAAATAAAACAGAAAAATACTACTAAAGTTATAATTGGTTTTTTCATACTATAAATTAAATTGGTGATTCAAATGTACGTAAATTCTTTGACACCAAGAGCACAGCTATACCACAAATCACTTGTTTATAATTTATTACAAGTTTTATTTATTATACACAAACAGGTAGTAAACAAAAAACCGTATGTCCAAAAGGCATACGGTCTTTAAAAATTTATGTA
>CAJQLD010000075.1 GCA_905479095.1 uncultured Flavobacteriaceae bacterium | reverse complement strand
GATTGAAGCTATTATTTGTTACAAGTGAGCGGTTGAAAGACTTCTAAAGGGGCTTTGTTTTGAGGTCATTTACTAATGGTTTCATTTCTTTTTTTTACTTGCTTTTGCCATCGGATTAAAAGCGAGGCATAAGTCGATCCAGTATGATAAATCATTGTCAGTATCAAAGCCATCTGTAGTTACAAACACATAGCCTTTCATGGGACGTCCTGTAAAATCCATTGGTAAACAAACCGCTTTCACAATTTCTTTCTCGTAAGCAATAGCTCCAATCCGAGCCATTAAAAGACTGTCGCCATATTTTTTGCCGATATGAATTCCGCAAAGCATTTTGTGGTCTACTTTAAAACAGAGGCCTCCCATCATTTTTAGTTCTGTAAAATGAGTTTGTTTATCGTGAAGCGTCTGTCTTATACGATCTCCTAAGTACTCGTCATAAGCCATATTTATTAGTTTTTCAGTTTATTTATCGGATGGTAACGCTTCAAATTCCTTTCTTTTGGATTCAAACCAAGCTTCCATTGCGCCTGGGGTTTTCATAAGAGTTCCCATCGCATTGGCCGCATTTAGATGCGGTTGACTGTTGGTTTTAAACATTTCTGCCACGTGATTTTTACTCTGTTGTGCGATTTCTTCAAAGGTATTTCCATGTAATTTTGTGTCGCAGGCGCCACCTAACTGTTTGCAGGTCATTGTTTTCATAAGGGTTGTTTTTTTAGTTTTTATTTATAATGATTACTTTTCAACTTAAGTTCTAATTTAGTACAAAAATTATTTTATAGTTTCAATCTCCAATCCCATCGTTTCAATTTTATATAAATGATTGTGGTCGTGCATTAACAAATGTCTGAGCATTATGTAGGGTGTATATTTTTTATATTCGGGGTGGGTCGCTTCTTTATTCCAGCTATTCGGGTGGAGTGCCCTCGCCATTGTCAGGGTTGATTGTCTTAGATCGAAAAAAGCATCGATAGATTCAAACAAGTCCAGCTCCATAAAATAATGGGTTGGAAAACTTTCTCCAGATAATGGTTTAAATACAGGGTGTTCTAGCTGTTTAAAATCCGCGAATCGTTTTTGAAATCCATGTCGATCGCCCACTGCTATATGCGTTGCATGCTCATGTATGGACCATTTTCTTTTCACAAGTTCTTGTTTGTAAAGTTCAGGATTAATTTCAGAAATCAACTCTTTGAGTAACCGAGGCGTTTCATTCAGTGCATTTAAAAGTGATTTGATGTCTTGGGTCATTTTTTGTAATGGATTTGATTTTATTTTTAAGGATTTTCCAGAGTCTGTTTTTCGATCCAAATATTAAAATAGCTCCCCAAAAGAGTACATCAACATAAGGACGACTTTCAGTCATCTAGTGTTAAAGTAATAGAATAAAATACTCTCTGTTGAATTGGTTTATGAAGAATCAGATTTGGGGTCTAAGACTTAGTCAAATGTAATAAAAATATGTTGTGTTAATAATTTATAGGGTTTATTATTTAAAAGCTCAACTAGACAATGTGCCTCACTATTTTGGGGGCATTGTCTATTTTTTTAGATCAGTCAAATTAATTTTAATATTTTTAACTAAAATTAATTTAGTTTTTGTAAGTTTTTACGTCTAATTAAAAAACAACTATTATGAATAAATATGCCCCTATTTATCTACTAGCATTTTTCACATTTTCTTTAAATGCTCAAGATGTCACTTCTTTTTTTTCTAAAACTGATAATTTTTTAAATACCTACGTCGAAAATGGCGCAGTTGCGTATAAAAAAATTCATTCAAATCCATCCGAACTAAATGAGATCCTCAATATGATTGAGACCCTGTCTATTTCTAGAGATGATGATGCTTATAAAGCGTTTTGGATTAATGCCTATAATTTAGCAGTTATTAAAGGTATCATAAATAACTACCCCTTAAAATCGCCTTTAGACAAAGTAGGTTTTTTTGATAAAATCACCTATAAAATTGCGGGCAAGAAAGTGACTCTAAATACGATTGAAAATAAATTATTAAGAGCGGAGTTTAAGGATGCACGTTTGCATTTTGTATTGGTATGTGGCGCCAAAGGGTGCCCTCCTCTAATACCTAACGCATATTTACCACGGACTGTCGATAAACAATTGCAAGAACAAACGGAACTGGCGATTAATGGGAAGTCATTTTTAAAGATAAATTCCAAGAAAAAACGAGTGGAAGGGTCCGAAATTTTAAAATGGTATAAAGAAGATTTTATTAGTAATGGACAATCGGAAATTGATTTCTTGAATTCTTTTAGAAACGAGAAAATCCCTTCCAATTTTAAATTAAGTTATTCCCCCTATAACTGGAAATTAAACAGTCAATCTAACAATAAATAATACCTTTAAATAGTCTATAAATCCCTACTTATGAAACTTAAAATTACACTATTAGTATTTTCAATGATCGCTTTTTCGGTCTCCTCACAAGAAGAAGATGAAAAAGAACAAAGTAATATCATCACTTATACCCCTTCTAAATTACTAAATAAAGGACAATGGGATATTAAATGGTTTAATAATTTATATACACAAACTAAAGAATCTGAGACCTCAAAAAAACAACCTAGAGCCACCTATTTCACATCTACAATCGATGTTTTTACGGGGATCTCAGAGGCTAATAATTTAGATATAGGTTTGCTTTTAGAAATTCGTTCCAATGCGGTCAATGGCCTTGATGCCTTTGATGTTTTTAAGTTTGAAAATAATTCAGTTAAAAGTACCCGTTCTGGACTCACCTCATTTGCGCCGGCGATTAAATTCAAACCCCTTAAGCGATTTAATAATTTAACATTGCAAACAGCGTTCCATATTCCTTTAATAAAAGAGGAATCAAAAAACAGTGTCTATTTGGATCAAAACGGATATACATTACAAAATAAATTCTTGTATGATCACACTTTTTCAGGCGATGAATTTCAACTATTTGCCGAATTAAATTCTGAATTAAATTTCGGAGAAAAGGAAGATAACTTTGCCAATAATAGCTTGGTATTCGCACCAAGTGTGTTTTTTAGTTATTTTCCGAGTCAAGAATTTACTGTTTTAGCGATGGTGCAACATTCACAGAGGCTCGACCTCGGCGATAGTATTGAACAAGATTATTCAGTCGCTGGAGTGGGGGCTAAATATCAAATTAGTAAAGTCGTTAATATAGAATTTTTATACACCAATTTTTTGAGAGGAACCAATACAGGTTTAGGGCAAACGTTTAATATCGGATTAAGAAGCTTGTTTTAACATCTAGATTTGTGGGCTTATGAAAAGGATTCTTACTCTTTTTATTTTAGTTGTTTTAGTTGGAACTTCGTTGTGTGCACAATCCGAACTCGTAAAGGAACTTCATATAAACGGACTTAATAAAACAAGAATTTCATTTATAAAAAACCGTTTAAAGACCAAAATTGAACAACCATTAGATTCTACCCTAATAGAAAATGATCTTATTAGGCTCAAAAGATTACCGTCTATTTCCAATGCGACTTATGAAGTCAATCAACTAGAAAATAAGGGCTACAAAATTCAATTTTATTTAGAGGAAAATCACACGCTCATCCCTGATATTAATTATTGGACAACCATAAACACAACCGCTTATAAAGTAGGTGTCTATGAGTATAATCTATTTGGTAAAAACATGACACTAGGCGGTTTTTATCAATTTAATGGGCATCATACATTTGCTTTGAATTTTAATGCGCCTTATTTAATTTCTAATAAATTTGGTTTAGGGTTTAATTTTCTAAACTGGAATAGTGAAGAGCCACTTTATTTTGAGAATGAATCTGTTAATTTTCTTTATCAAAATCGATCGTATGAGGTCGTAGGGTCTTATGAACTCAATTTTAAAAATACGGTTCAACTCGGACTCTCTTTTTTTAATGAAAAATATGTGAATCAGTCCGCAGCTACAGTGCCGGACATTCCGAACCAATTGGATGTGAATAAGCAGTTAGTGAAGTTTATTTATACACATCAAAATCTAGATTATTTTTATTTCTATATCAGTGGTTTTAAAAGTCTTTTTAATGGACAATTAGTGACTTCTAAAATCAAATCTCAAAATGATTTTTTAATTGCTTGGAATGACTTTTTGTACTACAAGAGAATCGGACTACATGGAAATTGGGCGCAGCGATTACGCCTTGGTTTATCGACCAATAATGACAGTCCTTTTGCGGCTTTTGCACTAGATAATAATCTTAATTTAAGAGGGGTGGGGAATGTCGTAGATAGGGGTACTGGCAGTATTGTACTCAATTCAGAATATCGATATACAATTTTTGAAAAAAAAAGCTTTGTCCTACAAGGCAATGGGTTTATCGATGCTGGTACTTGGAGGAAACCAGGCAAAAGTTTAAAGAATTTTGCTGATACTGAAAACATAAAAATATATACGGGTTTAGGAATTCGTATGATACATACTAAAATATTTAATGCTGTTTTCCGAATAGATTATGGGTATGGGCTTACCAAAAATTCAAACCAAGGTTTTGTGTTTGGAATTGGCCAGTATTTTTAGATAATTATTATTTTTTGTACCATTGATGCTTCGTCAGAAATAAGTCTAATAAAGTAGATTCCGGAGTCGTTGAGTTCTATGAGATGATGTTGTTTCCATAAAAGACGTTGACTTGAAATAATCTGTCCATTTACATTTAGAACTTCAATTAGAGTGTTTTGTTGAGTGTTTTGAAATCGAATGTCTATTAATCCACTTTTTGATGGATTAGGATAGATACTAACTCCAAGTTCATTCCTCTTTTCTATATCCGTTTTATTACTTAATACTGATTCCCCAAACGTTCCATTTCCCCAGTGCAACCGACCAAATTCAATACAAACAAAGACAATATATTCATAATCATCAATACTGATTTCTGAGGGGAGATCAAAGGTCATAGCACCAGAGGAGTAGTTCAAACCGCTAATTGTACCAATGTTTGCGACAAGAAACATTTCAGAGGTGTCAATAGGTTCTGTATAGTCGTTAGTGGTACTAAGATATACGTGAACATCGTATACATTGCTTAGTGTTAAATAATCGGTATCAAATCTGAGATCGAGAGAGTTATTATCAAATAATTCTAAATACACAGTTCCCTCAAGAGAGTAATCACCATCCTCAAGTGATGCTGTTCTCGTTTCTATAACTTTCTGACCAAACGTAATTTGGGTTGTAAGGGCAAGTATCAATATCAATACGGTTCTCATTGTAATTCATTTAAGTTTATAAATAGACGTGTATTAATCCCTAGAAAATAAAAGCCATGCGATCATGAACTTTCCGTTTTTAGGATTTAATAGTTGTAGTAAAAAACAACTTACTCTTGAGTTATCTTGGTTGTGAAGAATCAGATTTGGAGTCTAAAACTGATATAAATATAATAAAAAAAATTATTTTGACCCAAAGAGGCTATTCATAATCGTACGGATGCCTTTAAAACCAAAGTAAATGGCGAGACCACAAATTACAATTCCTGCAATCACCAAAGGAATGTATAATGGCTTATCGGGATTTGAAAATCCAGCATGTAATATAAAAGGACCTAAAAATAACAGAAATAGCGTTATTCCCATTGTTTTGAGTCCATCGACCAAAAGGTCTTTATTGGTTTTTGGTGTTTCCATCGGCGTAATTATTAAGTGCATTTCGCACGTTTTTATGTTTCTCTAAAAGCGCTTTGGCATCGGCTTCAGAAATTTGTAGTTGGTCTTTAAGCATGTTAATGGCGCGGCCTACCAATTTATGGTTACTCAGTTGCATGTCCACCATTTTGTTGCCTTTGACCCGCCCTAACTGAATCATGGTCGTGGTGGTGATCATATTTAAAACGAGTTTTTGTGCGGTTCCGGCTTTCATCCGCGAACTCCCTGTGAGAACTTCGGGGCCGACGACGACTTCAATTGGGTATTGGGCGGCATGGGCGAGGGGACTGCCTTGATTACAGGTGATACAACCCGTTGTAATGTGAGCCTTTTGACAGGCTTCAAGCGCCGCAATCACATATGGGGTTGTGCCAGAAGCGGCGATGCCAACTACTACATCAGCGTCCGAGATTTGATGTACTTGTAAATCTTTCCAACCTTGTTGTCGGTCATCTTCGGCAAATTCAACAGCATTTCTAATGGCGGTATCCCCACCAGCAATCAATCCAATGACCATTTCCTGTGGCACGCCAAAAGTGGGTGGGCACTCGGAAGCATCTAAAATACCTAAACGTCCACTTGTGCCAGCGCCTATATAAAACAACCGCCCTCCGTTTTGAAGTTTAGCAACAATTCGGGCCACCAACGCTTCAATTTGAGGCATTGCTTTTTCAACCGCTATCGGAACCTTTTTGTCTTCTTTATTGATCGTTGTTAAAACGTCCTTAATAGACCGTGTTTCTAAGTGGTTGTAATGCGAATCTTGTTCGGTGGTTTTTGTAAAAGTCATATACAAAAATAGAATTTTTGAAACACTTTTAAACTATTCCAAGACTAAACTCGCGTTGTAGGTTTCAGAAAGTCTAAAATAGCCCATAGGATAATGGGTCGGGTTGGTCATATTTGACAGATTGCCGCGTACTGTTGAGGGCGTGGTATCAAAAGGGCTGCCGCCATCTTGGGTTTGATTGATTAAAATAGTCATAAAATTAAAATATCGTTCGTCAATTCCCATGATTTTAATCGCAGCGACATCGCCCGCTTCTAAATCGTCAAAGAAATATGAGAAAGTAAATACATTACCTTGATAAAACTCGTCTTTAGTCGCTAAATACAATTGCTCCCCAAAATCAAATAAATAAAAATCATCGCGCTCTCCAGCGTCGGTATAAGTGATTAAGACTTCTTTTTCATCGCCGCCGAACGAGGTATTGTTTCCTTGTTCTAAATTGTCAATCGGCACGGCATGCATCAGTTGTTCGGTTGTAGATTCATAAGTTTCATTATCATAGACGACCCTTAGTTTGTAATCGGTATCAAAACTAGGGGTGAAGAGCAATCGATAATCACCATCGATTGCAGTGCTATGCACAAAATTATAGGTCTGGTTATTGGTAAGGTCGATTAGTTGTACTACGGCATCGGTCACTGCAGGGTTTACTTCCTGATAAAACCCGCCTGTTAAACTCAATTTCACAACTTGTGTCATGGACTCACCTGGGATCATTTCTAAAGAAGCTTCAATTGCCAAACGCGGGGTTTCGGTTGGTAAATCGAGTTGAATTACTTCTTCGCAAGCCGTATTTAGGCATCCAATAACGATCAATAATAATAGTTTTTTCATGGCTCTAAAATTTAAAGTTATAAGACACAGATCCCACAGCGCCAAACAAGGATAATTTGACGGCTTCATTTTGACCAGTATCTTGATTTTCTCTGAAGTTTAACGATTGGGTGTTTTTTCGGTTATAGAGGTTGTAAATACTAAAAACCCATTCCCCTTGCCAGCGTCTATCTTTATTTGATTTGGGTGTATAGGTTCCAGAAACATCAAATCGGTGGTAAGCGTCTAAACGACTCGAGTTCCGAGCTTCGTATGTTGGAACAATGAGACCATTATAGTTATACTGACCGTTTGGATAGGTAGTAGGTTGCCCCGTTTGAAAGATGAAATTAGCATTTAAATTCCATCGTTCCGAAAGATCGTAACTCGAAGTGATGGATATGTCATGTGTTTTATCATAAGGCGTATTGTACCAGTTTCCGTTATTAATACCCGGTTCTAGAGCGTTACGGCCTTTGGTTTGTTGTTCGGATTTTGATAAGGTATATGCAAACCAGCCTTTGAAACGACCTTTGTTTTTTCGGAATAATAATTCCAATCCGTAGGCTCTCGATTGACCATTCAGCACAATCTGTTCAATGGCTTTATTTGCTATTAAATTAGCACCATCGATATAGTCAATTCGGTTTTTGGTGATTTTATAAAAACTTTCCACTTCTAAGGAATAGCGTTCATAATTTTTAAAATATCCAATGGCTACTTGATCCAGAATTTGGGGTTGAATGTAGGTGCCACTCGGCGCCCAAACATCCAAAGGGGTCGGCGAACTTGTATTCGATAACAAGTGTAAATATTGAGCCATTCGGTTGTAACTCGTTTTTATGGACGTCTCGTCATCCAACTGGTAGGAAAGTGCGACACGTGGCTCCAGATTCATAAATGATTTGATCACTTTTCCATGGCCGTCACTTTTAATTCCAATTGGATCTATTTTTTCATAAAATTGTAAGTCGTTATTAAATCGGATGGCTTGACCGTTCTCGTACACATTAAGTTCTTTTTGACCAAGGCGTAAAAACGTACTGAGTCGTGCGCCATAACTTAAGGCTAAACGATCTGTGACTTGCTGATTTACGTCGATATAAACCGCATTTTCAAAGGCAAATTTATTGGTAAGTTCTTCTTTATTAATTCCAGATTCTGGACCATTTGGACTGATGATGCCAGGATTGAATCGGTAGTAGGTGCTATGTACTCCATATTCGAGTTTGTAGCGGTCACTGATGTATTGTTTAAAGTCGTATTTGATGTTCATGTTTTGAATCCCAGAATTCCACTCAAAACCTACAAAATTTAAATTCAATCCATAGTAGTAGTCAGAATAAATCAGTGATAAGTTTGAAAACAGTTGATCTGAGAATAAGTGATTCCAACGAAAATTTACAACGGTATTTCCGTAGGTATTTTCAAAACTTTCTGAGACATTAAAAACGTCACGTCCAAAATAACCCGATAAATAGATATTATTTTTTTGGTTGATTTTGTAGCTTAATTTGGTGTTTAAATCATAAAAATAAGCAATATTATCGATGTCAAACAAAGGCAAAAATAAATGTGCATAGGAAGCGCGACCACCCAAAAGAAACGATCCAGAACCTTTTTTGAGGGGGCCTTCTAGTAACAAACGACTCGCAACTAAACCAATACCTCCGTTGGCATGAAATTCATTTTTATTCCCTTCTTTTTGATAAATATCTAAGACCGAAGCCACCCGACCGCCGTATTTTGCAGGGATTCCTCCTTTGTAAAGTTTTAAATTTTTAATCGCATCGGGATTAAATACTGAGAACAGTCCAAAGAGATGGGATGAGTTAAAAATGGTTGCCTCGTCTAATAAAATTAAATTCTGATCCGCAGCACCCCCTCGAACATTAAAACCGGCAGCCCCTTCACCAGCACTCGAAACACCGGGTAAAAGTGTAATAGCTTTAATCACATCAGCCTCTCCAAACACCACAGGTATTTGTTTGATAGTCGACGCCGATAAGGAGTTGACACTCATTTGTGGGGTTTTGATGTTTAAGGTTTCAATATTAGTTTCAATCAAAACCTCGTCCAAGCTTTCACGGGCTTCAGTGAGTGTAAAGTTTTGGCTGATATCCCGATCCAAAGTGATGGTTTCTTGTAGGCTTGCATACCCAATTGTACTAACGGTAATTTCGTAAGTACCTCGTTTTAGCGTAATAGAGTAGAAGCCATATTCATTCGAAATGGTTCCAGTTTTAAGGTCAAGAATTAGCACATTTGCTCCGATAAGAGTTTCTTGTCCTTCTGCTTCAAAGATCGATCCACTAAGTGTGAATTTTTCTTGCGCATATCCTATTAAATTAATTCCTACTAAAAAGAAAAAGAATAGACGTTTCATTGGTTAAATTTTAGATTGCAAAATTAAAATAAAAAGCACCTCAAAGAGGTGCTTTTAACAAATTATTTTGATAGAATTTTACTATCCTATGATTTTATTTAATGTGGCACTTGGTCGCATTGCTTGATCTGTTTTATCAGAATTGGGCAGGTAATACCCCCCTGTAGAGACAGAGTTCCCTTGTACTTCAATTAATTCTTTTACAATCGTTTCTTCATTATCTAACAGCGCTGCTGCGATTGTTTTAAATTCTGCATTCAATTCAGAATCCTTTGTTTGTGTCGCTAAAGCTTGAGCCCAATAGAGTGTTAAATAAAAATGACTACCTCTGTTATCGAGTTCATTGACACGTCGTGAGGGCGATTTCATTTCATCCAAAAGCTTCTCGGTTGCATCATCTAAAGCCGCTCCAAGAACCGCTGCTTTAGGGTTCGAATTGACTTGACTAAAGTGTTCTAAAGACACCGCCAATGCCAAAAACTCGCCTAATGAATCCCAACGTAAATGGTTCTCATTGATAAATTGCTCAACGTGTTTTGGTGCAGATCCACCGGCGCCAGTTTCAAATAAGCCACCGCCGTTCATTAAGGGAACAATGGAAAGCATTTTGGCACTGGTTCCAACCTCTAGGATTGGAAATAAATCGGTGAGATAATCTCTCAGTACATTCCCCGAAACTGAAATGGTATCCAATCCTTGTTTTAATCGAGAAAGAGTGTAATGTGTAGCTTCAATAGGCGCTAGAATCTGAAGATCTAAGCCATTTGTATCATGATCTTTTAAATAGGTATTTACTTTTTCAATAAGTTCTGCATCGTGGGCTCTTTTTGCATCTAACCAAAATATGGCAGGTAATTGTGAAGCCTTTGCACGGGTGACTGCTAACTTAACCCAATCTTGTATTGGAGCATCTTTTACCTGACACATACGCCAGAGATCCCCTGTTTCTACTGGGTGTGAGATTAATACAGTTCCATTTGAATCAATCACATCCACACGGCCGTTTGATTGTATTTCAAAGGTTTTATCATGAGAGCCGTATTCTTCTGCTTTTTGGGCCATCAAACCTACATTAGGAACCGTTCCCATTGTTGTTGGATCGAATGCGCCATTTGCTTTACAAAAATCGATGGTGGCGGTATAAATTCCAGCATAACTACTATCTGGAATGATGGCTTTGGTATCTTGTGCTTTGCCGTCTGCATTCCACATTTGTCCTGAAGTACGGATCATAGCAGGCATCGACGCATCGATAATGACGTGGCTAGGTACGTGTAAATTAGTAATCCCTTTATCAGAATTAACCATCGCTAAATCAGGGCCATTTGAAATTGCAACTGCAAAATCAGCTTCAATTTCTTGACGCTTTTCAGTGGGTAGTCCAGCGACTTTTTCTAAAACATTTCCATATCCGTTATTAGCATCGACCCCAATTTCATCGAAAATAGCTTGGTGCTTTTCAAATACATCTACAAAAAAGAGACGAACCGCATGTCCAAAGATAATCGGATCACTCACCTTCATCATTGTAGCTTTCATATGAAGTGATAGCAACACGCCTTGCGCTTTAGCATCGTTTATTTCGGTTGCTAAAAAAGATTTCAGCGCTTGAAGACTCATGACAGTCGCATCAATAATTTCACCTTCTAAAAGCGAAATGTTTGATTTCAAAGTCGTTGTTTGATCGTTGGTGTCTGTATGAACTATGTGAACGTCAGTTGCATTGGCAACCGTTATAGATTTTTCGTTATGTGCAAAATCACCAGCAGTCATTGTGGCTACATGGGTTTTGGATTCTGCCGACCAAGCGCCCATACTGTGTGGGTTTTTCTTGGCATAATTTTTAATTGCTTTTGGCGCTCTACGATCGGAATTCCCTTCTCTAAGTACAGGGTTTACAGCACTTCCTTTAATTTTGTCGTAACGTATTTTTATAGCCTTATCATCCTCATTTTTTGGAGCATCTGGATAGCTAGGGATTGCAAATCCATGCGATTGCAGTTCACTGATGGCCGCTTTTAGTTGAGGGATAGAAGCACTAATGTTTGGAAGTTTAACAATATTTGCTTCCGGTTTGGTGACTAATTTCCCGAGTTCCGCCAACGCATCTTCTACTTGTTGCGCTTCCGATAAAAATTCCGGAAAGGTTGAAAGGATTCGGGCTGCTAAAGAAATGTCTTTTGTTTCAATTTCAATGCCTGAGCTTTCTACAAAAGATTTAACAATAGGTAAAAACGAGCGTGTTGCTAATGCAGGGGCTTCGTCAGTGATGGTGTAAATGATGTTAGCCATGATGGGCGAATAAAGTTTAGTTTATCTTCAGTAAAAATAGGTCTGACCTTACGTGAATTAAGGCGTGCAAATATATGAAATTGCAATGATTTTATAGAGTAATTTATTTCGAAAAATAATCAAAAAACGCACTATTGATATTTTAATAATTTAAAAGGTATTTCGCTGAGAAATAAAGCAAAAAAAAAGCTCTAAATAATTAGAGCTTTTTTGAGAGTTTAAATTGAAAATCGGACTAACGTCTTCTTTCTTTGATTCTGGCTTTTTTACCAGTAAGTTCTCTAAAGTAAAAGATACGAGCTCTTCTAACTTTACCACGTTTGTTGACTTCAATTTTCTGTAAGGCTGGTAAGTTTACCGGGAAAATACGTTCTACTCCTACAGTACCAGACATTTTTCTGATCGTAAATGTTTCAGAACTTCCTGAGCCTCTTCTTTGAAGAACCACGCCTCGGTAGAACTGTGTACGTACTTTTTCGCCTTCTCTAATTTCGTAATAAACAGTGATGGTGTCACCAGCTGCAAATTCAGGAAAGTCTTTTTTTGCTACAAATTCGTCTTGTACAAATTTAATTAAGGATTCCATGTTATAATTTTTATATATGAATTCGAAACAACATCCACGATTCTCGCCAGAGGTTAACTCGAAATTGGCTGCAAATATAAGTAAAAAGAAAAAGGTAGAAACTTTATTATGAAAAAAGTTTTGTAACAGATATATTTTTAATCTTCCAACAAATCGGGACGTCGATTTTTGGTGTGTTCAAGTGCCTGTTCTTCACGCCATTTTTCAATCTTAGGAAAGTTGCCACTCCATAAAATATCGGGAACGGTCCAACCCTTATAATCTCTTGGTTTAGTGTAAATTGGGGGCGCTAATAATCCATCCTGAAATGAATCGGTTAAGGCCGATGTTTCATTGCCTAAAACCCCTGGAATGAGTCGGATAATTGCATCACATAGCACAGCAGCTCCTAACTCACCCCCAGAAAGCACATAGTCTCCAATAGAGATTTCTTTGGTGATAAATTGATCACGAACGCGCTGGTCTACACCTTTATAATGACCACAAAGGACGATTAAATTTCCTTTCATCGACAGTTGATTGGCCATGCCTTGATTGAGTGTTTCGCCATCGGGTGTCATATAAATGACGTCATCATACGAACGTTCGGATTTTAATTGACTGATGCATTTATCAATAGGTTCTATCATCATCACCATCCCAGCACCCCCTCCAAATTGGGTATCGTCAATGGATTTATAAGTATCTGAAGTATAGTCCCGTAAGTTGTGAAAATGAACACTGACCAAGCCTGCTTCGATCGCGCGCTTTAATATGGACGCTTCAAATGGACTTTTAATCAATTCAGGTAAAACGGTAATGATGTCTATACGCATCTGCTAAATTTAGATGGCAAAGATAACGAATTGAAAAAATCTAATAGTAAGTGAATCGCCTTACTTTGGCAATGTATTTTGCCAATCGAATTACTTGATGGCTGTATCCAAACTCATTATCATACCATATATACAAGATTATATTTTTCCCATTAGGACCAATTAAAGTGGCTTTACTATCAAAAATTGCTGGAGCCGTACACCCAACAATATCACTAGAAACGAGTTCGTCATTTAACTCATACTTGATTTGTTCGACCAATGGTCCTGAAAGTGCTGCGGTTTTAATAAGTTCGTTTACAAATTTTAGAGTCGTTGATTTTTTAATTTCAAGATTTAAAATAGCTAAACTTCCATTTGGGACGGGCACTCGAATGGCGTTTGAAGTGAGTTTATTTATTAGACTAGGAATCGCTTTGCTCACTGCTTTTCCAGCTCCCGTTTCGGTAATGACCATATTAAGTGCTGCGGCTCGGCCTCGTCTGTATTTAGAATGCATATTATCCACCAAATTCTGGTCATTGGTGTACGCATGAATGGTTTCCAAATGGCCATGGACAATTCCTAAAGCATCTTCAATCACTTTTAAAATAGGGGTGATGGCATTTGTAGTACACGAAGCCGCTGAGAAAATATCGACCGAATCGGGCGAGTGTTCTAAATGATTGACACCATGCACAATATTTGGAATTTGTTTTCCAGGGGCAGTTAATAAGACTTTTTTTGTTCCCTTAGCATTCAGATGTCTTTGCAGTGCTTCTTGATCTCGAAAAACTCCTGTGTTGTCAATCACTAAAGCATCGTGTATACCATAGGCGGTATAATCTATTGCTTCTGGTTTAGAAGCGGAGATGATATAAACGGTCATCCCATTTACAATTAAGGCTTTCAATTTTGTATCGATCCGAACGGTTCCTTGAAAATCACCATGAATCGAATCGCTTCGCAACAAGGCGGCTCGTTTTTCTAAAACAGAAGGAGTTATGTGTCCACGAGTCACAATCGCCCGAAGTCGTAGTTGACTTCCGCTTGCTGATTTCCCCATTAATTCGCGTGCGACCAATCGCCCAATTCGTCCAAATCCATACAGAACAACGTCTTTGGGCTGCATCTTGGGTTGTTGTTTTGCTGCTTTTAGTTTTTTAGAAAGAAAAGTAGAAGTACTGTTTATTGAGACCTCTTCCTTGTGGTATTCAAAGGTTAGTTTACCGATGTCTAATTTAGAGGCTGGTAGGTTCAATAATTTAATGCTTTGCGCCATCTCTACCGAATCAAAAATAGAAATAGGTTTATTGACAAATTCGCCAGCATATTCGTGAAGCTTGAGAATTCCACTTACATTCTGATCCATTAATTGATTTCTGAATAAGACTAATTCGATTGAACTGTCGTACCATAAATCGCTAACGATTTTAATGAATTCGACGGCCGCTTTTCGACGGTCTGACTGAAATGAAATTTCGGAATCGTAGGTAGGTTTTGTAGACATTTATTTTGGGTTTAAAATGTATGTTACAAAAATAGTGGTTTTCAAACGTTTTCGTTGCTTTTTTGAATAAAAAAAGTCCACCATTCAAAAATTGAATCATGGACTTTAAAACTCATAAGAAGAGAACTTTATCTAAATCGATAAACAACGTTTTCACCGTTATTTTTGACGATAGACATTCGTAATACTTTGTTAGAATATTTATCGAGGGCTCTCTGAGCATCAGAGATTGATTTAATTTTTATATCATTGATTGCGGTGACAATACTGCCTTCTGAAATCCCATCAGATTCCCAATCTTCACGGTGCATGTCGGACAAGTTTAAAAGTTCTAATCCATAGGCAATATCAAGACGCTCAAGTTCTTTTTTAGTCGTTTCTTTGAGTGTTCCAATGATTGGAATATCAATAGTCGTTAGTTTTTCTAAAGTGACCATGACTATTTTTTGTTTGTCATTTCTTAGAATCACAACTTCCACTTGATCTTCGGGGCTTTTGGTATTTAGAAACCCTTTCAAATCTGAAAATTTAGAAATTTTTACGCCGTCTAGTCGTTGAATGATGTCGCCTTTCTGGATCCCTGCTTTGTCGGCACCAGTTCCTTTTTGAACATTACTTACAAAAAACCCTTCGGTTTGCTCGACCCCAAGTTCTTGTGCATTTTTACTGTTTAATTCGCCTCCAATCACACCCAGAATTCCATTTTGTACATTACCATACTCCATCAAATCTTCAACCACCTTGCGGGCTATATTACTCGGAACGGCAAACGAGTATCCAATATAAGACCCCGTTTGCGAGGAGATAGCGGTATTAATCCCGATTAATTCTCCATTGATATTCACCAAGGCTCCGCCAGAATTCCCAGGGTTCACCGCAGCATCTGTTTGGATAAACGATTGTGTATTTTGCCCTGATAAATCTCTAGATTTTGCACTAATGATCCCCGCAGTTACTGTTGAGTTTAAGTTAAAAGGATTGCCAACAGCTAAGACCCATTCTCCAATTCGTGCGGTATTGCTGTCGCCAAAAGTGGTGTAATCTAAGGGTTCGTCGGCCTCAATTTTTAATAAAGCAATATCGGTATTGGGGTCGGTACCAATCAGTTTGGCATCGTAAGTTTTATTGTCATTAGTCGTGATTTCCATAGATTCGGCCCCCTCAATCACATGGTTATTGGTAATGATATACCCATCAGGCGATATAATAACACCTGAGCCTGTTCCAATCTGTGGGCGTTGTTGAGGTCTTCCGAAAAATAAATCTTCAAAACTCGTGTACCCTTTACTGAGGGTTGTGTTTTTAACATGCACCACCGAATGGACTGTTTCTTCAGCGGCGGTTGTGAAATCAACATTGGTACCTCCTTTCAGATTGGTATTTAAACTTACCGGAATCGCTCGAATAGATTCTGGGTTTTTAGACACTTTATTTGATGACGAATCTTCAAAAAATTGTTTGTAAGCTCCAAGTGTCATTGCCCCTCCCAAAGCAGAAACACAGACTAATGTGAGAAATTTTTTCATGATTTTAGGGTTTTATTTGTTTACCATAACACTAAAATTAGTTTTTTATTGATTTCAAAATTCAATTTTAACGCACTTTTAACAGCTCTATTTACAGTTTAATATTCTTATATTTGTTTTATATATGACACACACATTTTATAAATACCAAGGAACAGGGAACGATTTTGTGATGATCGATAATCGTTTTGGTACTTTTGATAAAAACAATTCTCAACTGATTGCACACTTGTGTAGCCGTCGTACAGGGGTTGGCGCCGATGGTCTAATTCTCCTAGAGTCAGAACCCGATTATGACTTTAAAATGGTCTATTTCAATGCCGATGGGAATGAAAGTACCATGTGCGGAAATGGGGGACGATGTATTGTTGCTTTTGCCAATTTTTTAGGAATCATAAAACAGAACACACACTTTTTAGCAATTGATGGTCCACATTTGGCCAGCATTGATTCTGAATATGTTGAACTCAAAATGCAGGAGGTTTCAACGATTTCATCTAATGAAAACTACCATCTTTTAGATACAGGTTCCCCACATTATGTGGCACTTAAGTCCGATTTAGAAGCCATTGACATGAACGTTGAAGGGGCTAAAATAAGGTACAGTGAGCTGTTTAATACAACTGGAGTGAACGTTAATTTTGCTGAAAAAATAAATAATGATACGTTTGCAATTCGAACCTATGAGCGTGGGGTAGAAGCCGAAACCTTGTCCTGTGGGACTGGGGCTACTGCGGTTGCGATTGCCATGTTTCATTCGAAACAAACAACTGCTAATGCGATTCACTTACAAACTCAAGGTGGGGTTTTGAAAGTTCAATTTGAGCCTCATTCTTCGTCTTTTACAGAGGTTTGGTTATGTGGACCTGCGAACCAAGTTTTTAAAGCAGAATTAGAATGGTAACACTGCAAGGGGATTTAGTGAATTTAAGAGCCTTAGAGCTTAAAGATTTAACGTTTTTATATACCATTGAAAATGACGAATCTCTTTGGGAATTAAGTCAAACTAAAACCCCGTTTTCTAAAGATATTTTGCAAAAGTATTTAGAGACTGCTCAAAAGAAACCACAAAAAATCAAACAATTACGTTTGGTAATTACTTCCAAAACCAATGAACCGATAGGATTTATAGATCTTTTTGAGTTGGATTCTGAAAACAAACGTGCAGGTGTTAGTATCGTGATATTAAACTCACACCGCAGAAATGGATTTGGAAAAGAAGCACTTTCTTTGTTGATTCAGTATAGTTTTAACGCCTTAGGGCTCCACCAAGTATATAGCAACGTTTTGGAAGATAATAACGCAAGCATTTGCTTATTTGAATCGGTTGGGTTTGAAAAAATCGGACTCAAAAAAGACTGGCGATTGTATGAGGGTCGCTACAAAAATGAATATTTATTTCAATTGATAAATCATGTACTTTAAAAAAATAGCAATTGCCATCGTCTTAATTGGCCTCATTGGCGCAGGAATTTTTTCCTACTTTATTTATTCAGTGATGTTGGTGCCCAATACGAATTTTAATTCTAAAGAGGCCTATATTTTTGTAGCGTCCAATGCTACTTTTGCTGAGGTGCGTTCAGACTTAGAGCCGCTTCTAAAGGATATCGAATCGTTTGAGACCTTGGCTATACAAAAAAAATACGTCACTAATGTGAGGCCGGGCCGCTTTCGTATCACGAAAGAGATGACTAATAATGACATTATTAATTCCATTCGGAGTCGTAATTTACCAATTAAAGTTACTTTTAATAATCAGCATTCCCTAACAGAATTAGCATCGCGAATTTCAAACCAAATTGAAGCAGATAGTACTGCTTTAATCGCTGCATTTACAGATTTAAATTTTTTAAATGATCACGATTTTAAAGAATCAAATGCTTTAGGGATGTATTTGCCGAATAGCTATGAATTTTTCTGGAATACCTCTGCCACAACTTTCAGAAATCGAATGTTGAAAGCGTACAATCGATTTTGGAATGTTGAACGATTAGAAAAAGCAAAATCAATCGGACTCGTTCCCAATCAAGTGATGACACTTGCAGCAATTGTTCATGAAGAATCCAAACAAGCGAGTGAGCAACCCCGAATTGCAGGAGTCTATATAAATCGTTTAAACAAATCGTGGCCCTTGCAGGCAGATCCAACCCTTAAATACGCTGCGTACCAGTTACCAGCCTATAAAAATAAGGTCATTAAACGTGTTTTGAATATTCATAAAAAAATAAAATCTCCTTATAATACATATATGTATAAAGGGCTGCCTCCGGGATTAATTGCCATGCCCGACTTAACAGCGATTGAAGCAGTCTTAAATTATGAGCGGCATTCTTATTTTTATTTTGCTGCAGATGCCGAAAAACCAGGGTTCCATCGCTTTGCTAAAACCTTAAGCGGTCACAATCAAAATGCAAAGCGTTATCAAAATTATTTAAATCGAAAAGGGATTCAAGAATAGCACAAAACTCTAATAGTAAGCGAATTGAAAATGTATGAATACTCGTAGTGTTTTAATTTCCGCCAAGGACTACAAACATAATAGATATGAATTATAAATATTCGGTTTATTTTACGGCATTACTAATGCTAGTTTTTCTGTTGTTTGATTTGGTTTCTTTTACGTCTCCAATAGATTATTGTGACTATAGAGTTTCTAATGAGTCACTTTATTATACGGTTCCTGAAAATGATACTGATATTTTTAAGTCTGGGATTCCATATTTAAATAAGTCGTATGTAGGGTTTAAAGAAGCCATTGCTTTTAAAGAATCTCAAGGAAAATATGACACCGTAAATACATTAGGTTATTTAGGTAAATATCAGTTTGGAATCACCACTTTGGATTTATTAGGGATTCAGAATCTTAAAAATTTTTTAAATAGCCCCGAACTTCAAGAAAAAGTGTTTCTAGCCAATACAAAAAGAAATAAATGGGTATTAAGGCGATACATCGAATGTTATGAAGGCCATCGAATGGATGGAATTCTCATCACGGAATCTGGGATTTTAGCAGCAGCACATTTAGCAGGACCTGGGAGTGTTAAACGTTACTTGAGAAGTTATGGTAGCTATAATATTTCGGATGTATATGGTACCGACATTCCATCGTATATGGAGAAATTCTCAGGCTATGACACCTCTTTTGTTACTCCATATCAAAAGCCAAGAGTCGTGGAGCCTTAATCCTTTTGAATAATAAAAATGGCGGGACGTTTATGGAAATCTAATTTTGAATGTTTCCAGTCTTTTGCTGTTTGAGTTTTGATGTATTCTGAAGGTAATGTCAAATCACATGCGACGCAAATTCGAGTCTCTGGATGTAAGTGTGTAAATAGATCTTCTAAGATACTATTGTTTCGATAAGGTGTTTCTATAAATAATTGAGATTGATGCTCTTCAAACGAGCGTCTTTCGAGTTGTTTTATTTTTGATTTTCGTTCGCTTTTATCGATTGGCAAATAGCCGTTAAATGCAAAATTTTGACCATTCATTCCAGAGCTCATCATCGCTAATAATATAGAGGAGGGGCCAACTAAAGGAATCACTCGTATATTTTGTTCATGTGCTATTTTTACGACTTCTGCTCCCGGATCTGCAACCCCAGGACAACCTGCATCAGAAAGTAAACCAACGGAGTTGCCAGCTAAGCATTCTTCTAAGAAAGAGGGGATTTCTAAAGGATCTGTAAACTTGTTTAAACTAAACAGATTTAAACTGCCCTGCGATTTTCCCGAACTCACAGATTTGATAAACTTACGAGCCGCTTTTTCGTTTTCTACAATATAGGTATCGATACTTTCAATCACTTTTTTAATAGAAATTGGAAGAATTTCTAATGGGGCATTATCGCCTAAGCCGGTTGGAATTAAGTATAATTTACCAGTCATTCTATGAGGGTTTTAGTAATATATTACCACAAATGTAGCAAACTAATACGCTGAGCAATTTATTAAATTGAATTCAAAAGAAGTATTTAAACGGATAATTTTTTCGTTAAATCTTCAACGTACTTTCTAAATTGTTTATCAGTTGTGGAAAGATTGTTAACTGTTTTGCAAGCATGTAAAACAGTTGCATGATCGCGTTTTCCAATTTGAGAGCCAATACTAGCCAAAGACGCTTTCGTAAATTTTTTCGCAAAAAACATGGCCAATTGTCTTGCTTGAACAATGTGACGTTTACGTGTTTTGGATTGAAGTGTATCCACATCCATTTGAAAATAATCTGAAACGACTTTTTGAATGTAGTCAATAGAGACTTCTCGTTTGGTGTTTTTCACAAATTTCTCAACAATTTCTTTTGCTAACGAAAGTGTGATTTCTTTTTTATTGAATGATGATTGTGCTATTAATGAAATGATAGCGCCTTCTAATTCACGCACATTTGAAGTGATGTGTTTTGCTAAATATTCTATAATTTCTTCTGGCATCTCAACACCATCTCTGTAAAGTTTGTTTTTCACGATAGAGACACGTGTTTCGAAATCAGGATTTTGAAGTTCAGCGGATAATCCCCATTTAAATCGAGACAATAAACGTTGTTCAATGTCTTGCATGTCCACAGGTGCCTTGTCACTCGTCAGAATGACTTGTTTTCCGTTTTGATGTAAATGATTAAAAATATGAAAGAATACATCCTGAGTTCCAGATTTTCCAGAAAGGAATTGTACGTCATCAATGATCAAAACATCGATGATTTGATAAAAGTGAATGAAATCGTTACGATTATTCTTTTTAACAGATTCAATATATTGCTGCGTAAACTTTTCAGCAGAGATATATAAGACTGTTTTTTCAGGGTATTTATCCTTAACGTCAACCCCTATTGCGTGCGCCAAGTGCGTTTTCCCTAAACCTACTCCACCAAAAATGAGAAGTGGGTTGAAAGAGGTGCCTCCGGGCTTATTTGCGACTGCTATACTCGCGTTTCTTGCCAATCTGTTTGAGTCACCTTCCAAAAAGTTTTCAAACGTATATATTGGATTAAGTTGAGATTCAATTTTAACATTTCGAATACCAGGAATTACGAACGGATTTTTTAATTCTGGATTTTTATTTTTTAATGGAATATTTACTTGTTGAGAATACACTGCCGAACGATTTGAACTTGGAATTTTTTCGGTAAATGGTTGTTTGTTACCATACGTATTCTCCATTTTGATGATGTACACCAATTTGGCATTTACTCCGAGCTCTTTAGTGAGCGCTACTTTTAAAATTTTTACGTAATGTTCTTCTAGCCATTCATAAAAAAATTTGCTAGGAACTTGAATACTTAGCGCATGATCGTCAAGTTTTACTGCTGCAATAGGTTCAAACCATGTTTTGTAGGCTTGCGGTTGTATGTTATCTTTTATAAAGTTTAGACAATTTTCCCAGACCGATTGCGCAGTGTTATTCATTTTTCTTAGTTAATTTTAGTTAGTTTAGAAATCAAAAAACACAAATCGTGGGGAAGTTGATTAGCATGGATTGATGTTACAAATATGTGAACAAAATTCCATAAAAAAAAATCAAATTCAATTGAATAATTATTTTTTTTTTTGCATGTTTAATTTATATTTAAAGATACAAATTTTACTAAATGAATACACATCAAACAAAGATTAAAGTGAGGTACGGAGAAACCGATCAAATGGGGGTTGTATACCATGGGAATTATGCTCAGTATCTGGAAATCGGTCGTTTAGAATGGCTAAATACCTTAGGCATTTCTTATAAAGAAATGGAAGCAGACAACGTGATGCTTCCAGTTGTTTCTTTGATCTTAAGGTACATAAAACCAGCTACTTACGACGAAATATTAACGATATCTACTTCGCTATTGAAGTTACCAACTGCTTCCATAGAGTTTTCATATGAGATTCATGATTCTAGCGGAGAATTACTGACTACGGCGCACACAAAGTTAGCGTTTGTTAACATTAAGTCTAACTTTCCAATGCGTTGTCCACAGTATATTTTAGACAAACTGCATATTTAATCGTTCAAAATTTCAACTTTTATTTTATGAAATGCCTCAAAAGTAGTTTCGAAGCTTTTTATGTTGCTTTTTTTGACTAAAATCACGACTTCACATTCCATTTCTAAGCGTTGAGATTTTAAAATAAGTTGCTGTTTTTTGATAATTCGCATTACTTTACTTAAATCTTGGTACACAAATGAAAGTTTGAAAGGGATTAAAATATCTAAAGTCCGAATTTCACTTGCCTCTAAACTTAATTTGGCTGCGGTTTTATAAGCGCTTATTAAACCCCCAACGCCTAATTTTGTCCCCCCAAAATAGCGAACGACAATAACCAAAACATTAGTAAGCTCAAAAGCTTGGAGTTGTCCGTAAATTGGTAATCCCGCACTGTTTGATGGTTCCCCGTCGTCTGAAGCTCTGTAATAGGGCGTTTCAATGCCGTGTTGGTAGGCGTAGCAAAAATGCCCAGCATTGGAATGTTTTTGTTTAATAATTTTTATAAACTCTTTAACTTTATTATCTGTTTTTATCGGAAATGCATACCCAAAAAACTTACTTCCTTTGTCTTTATACAAAATTTCATTGGAAGGGCTGGTGATGGTTCTATAGCTTAACACGGCTGGGGTGCGTTTTTGAATAAAGGATTCTCAAAGAGCCTAATTACATCCTCTTTTACAGGGTCATTATTCCAAGTATGGATCCCAAGTTGTGACGCTGCTTCTGTATTCTCTTTCGTGTCATCTACAAAAAAACAAGATTTGGCTTCGAGTTGATTCGCTTCTAGTACATATTCATAGATAGACGCATCGGGCTTTCGCAATTGTAGTTCATGCGACAAATAAAATTGGTCAAAACAATTTTTAAAACTCTCGTATCTATATAAGGACATGTTTTTAATTACTTGTTCGATATGAAGCGCATTCGTATTACTTAATAATATAAGTGTATATTTTTTTGTTGTTGAAAGTTTTTTTATAAATTCTAAACGATGTTCTGGAAAATCTAAAATGATTGAATTCCATGCTTTTTTAAATTGTTGGGCAGTGATAGCGGGGTATTTGGCCGTAAATGCCCTTACAAATTCCTCTGTACTGATCAATCCTTTTTCATACTGCATCGCTGTTTGAAGCATGTCTTCTGTAATTGAGGAGACTCCAAGTTTAAATAAGGAGCGTTCAATGGCTGGTTTGTCTAAGTTGATAAAGACATCTCCAAAATCAAATATAAGAGTGTTAATCATTTATAAGTATTTTTAAGGTGTCTGATTCAATTATTTTTTTAGTGACCAAAGTTCCATTGATTTTTGGTTTCCGAACCCCCTCAATTAAATTCAACTCGCTCGAAAATATACGCGCTTCATCCCATAGGCCAGCATCAATAAATGTTTGGAGTGTTTTTTGTCCCCCTTCAATAATTATGGAAGTGATATGGTGTTCATATAATTTAGTACACAGTTGTTCCGCCAGCGGTTTGTTTGTGTCCACCTCATTGGAAGTGAGTCGAATGGTTTTTGCTTCTGAGTTAAATATATGGGAGGAATCTGGCAGCGAATTATTTAGATCGATAACCACCCGAATAGGGTTTGGACCGGCGACCGCTCTAGTGGTTAATCGGGGATTGTCTTGAATAACGGTATTGGCGCCCACTAAAATGGCCTGTTCTTCTGAACGCCATTGATGCACCAGTTGCCGGGATTGAGGATTACTAATCCAAACGGGTTTAGTTTCAAACTTTGATAGAGGAGCGATGAAGCCATCGTTGCTTTCTGCCCATTTTAGTATAATATAAGGACGCTTTTTAGTGTGATAGGTAAAAAAGCGTTTGTGATGGTCATGGCATTCGGATTCTAAAACCCCTACGATCACTTCACAGCCAGCAGCCTTTAGTTTTGAAATGCCTTTTCCACAAACTTTGTCGTGTTTGTCTAAACAGCCAATCACAATTCTAGGAATTTTATGAGCGATGATCAAATCGCTACAAGGGGGTGTTTTTCCATAATGTGCGCAAGGTTCTAAAGTCACATATAAGGTGGCCTGTTTAAGAAGCTCCAGATTTTTAACAGAATTAATAGCATTAACTTCGGCATGCGCACCACCATAAGGACTTGTATAGCCTTCTGCAATAATTTGATCCTTCACCACAATCACACAGCCCACCATAGGGTTTGGTGCCGTAGAGCCTAAGCCATTTTTGGCGATTTCAATACAACGTGCTATGTAATGTTCGTGGATGATTATAATTTAATTTTAATGGCTTCGGTTTTACTAATCGGATATTTATAGGTAAATCCGAAAGTTTTAAAGTTGATAACGCCTTCGTACTTGACGGTCAAAGATTGATTCATGACACTATTTAGGAGTCCACCTAAAAATCCATTTGGGTTTTTGTCAAAAAGTTTTTTTGGGTCAATATCGATTTGAAGCGGGACTTTAAAATTCTCATTTGCTGGGACTTTAAATTCTTCGGCACTAACAAATCCCATCAAAATATCATTTACATAGACATTGACGCCTTCGGTATTTAAGAGACCTCCAATGTCATTTGGATTGTTAAAAAGTGCATTTGCTGTTAAGGTTAGATTTCTTGAATTAGATTCTACTAGCTTAATATCATCGACTTTAATAAAGATAGGTTTCTCCTTAACAGAGCAGCTAGTCGTTAGCATAATTAGGAGTAGGATTGTGAGTTTTTTTATCATTTTTTTGGGTTTTATATGTATCTTCGAATAACAAAAATAAGATTTATTAATTGGTATCCATTACATGCGTATTAGAGAAATTAAATTTGAGGACAATTTACAAATCGAATCCATCATAAAATCGACATTTATTGAACTTGGACTTCCTTTAACAGGGACAGCTTACGAAGATATAGAAACCACTCGAATGTTTGAATCCTATCAAGAAAAAAACGCGGTTTATTTTGTGATTGAAGAAGGTGGTGTTGTCAAAGGTGGTGGAGGCATTAAAGGCCTAAAAAGTGGATCTCTAGCTATTTGTGAACTTCAAAAAATGTATTTTTCTTATGAAATACGTGGCAAAGGCTATGCTAAACAACTGCTTCAGGTTTGTTTAGGGGCCGCCAAAACGATGGGCTACAAGCAGTGCTATTTAGAAACACTTTCAAAATTAGAGACGGCTCAGAAATTATATAAACAGAACCACTTTAAACCTCTAGAAAGCCCGATGGGAAATACGGGGCACAATTCCTGTGGAATTTGGATGTTAAAAACGTTATAATGCAATTAAAAGCACTTCAGGATTTTTTTCAAAATGGACTTCTAGGGTATTATCCTAAAGAAGAAATAACGTCATTTTTTAACCTCCTATGTGAGGATCGTTTAGGCTTCAAACGAATTGATATCAGTCTAAAGGCAGAGACTCATATTACCCCCGATACATTTGAGTTTTTTGAGGCGGCCATTGGTCGTTTGTTAGTGTATGAACCCATTCAGTATATTTTAGGAAAAACCTCTTTTTATGGGTTAGATTTTAGTGTCAATTCTAAGGTGTTAATTCCACGCCCCGAAACGGAAGAATTGGTGGCTTGGATTTTAAAAGATGCAAATCCAAATCAACCGCTTAAAATTTTAGATATTGGTTCTGGATCTGGCTGTATTGCAATCAGTTTGGCAAAACATTTGCCTCAAGCAGCGGTCTATGCTTTGGATGTGAGCCCAGAAGCCTTATCTGTCGTTCAGCAAAATGCCCACCAAAATAAGGTACAAATTACGGGTATTGAAGCAAATGTTTTGGAGTGGACCAACGCCGATCGGTCCTTTGATGTTATCGTGTCCAATCCGCCGTATGTTCGAGAACTTGAAAAAAAATTCATGGCACCCAATGTGTTAGAACATGAGCCACATTTAGCGTTGTTTGTTGAAAACGATGCTCCACTTTTGTTTTATAAGGCCATTGTTGAACTGAGTAAAATCAGCCTTAAAAAAGACGGCTTACTTTATTTTGAAATTAATGAACATTTGGGAGCGGAGACCAAAGCACTTTTTTCCTCGGAAGCTTTTGAAGATGTTAAATTAAAAACAGATTTTTATACGAAGCCTAGAATGATTCGTGCCAAAAAACGTTGATTTTTTGTTGACTAAATTGCTGATAAAATCTCTCGAATTGGGTTCTGAGTATCGCTCATTTTTATATCTTAGTCGGGCAAAATATTAAGTTAGATTTTTTTTTTTGATGGACGATAAAGAACACATTTTTAAACTACGGGACGAATTAAGTCAGCATAATTATAAGTATTATGTGTTGGATGAACCGTCCATTTCGGATTTTGAATTTGATAGTAAACTCAAGCAGCTTCAGGATTTAGAGACTCAGTATCCCCAGTATTATGATGCCAGTTCGCCAACCCTTAGAGTTGGGGGAGCAGTCACTAAAAATTTTGAAACGATTGTCCACGCACAGCGGATGTATTCGTTAGATAACTCCTATTCTAAAGAAGATTTATTGGAGTGGGAAACTCGTTTACGAAAAATGGTCGATGGTCCAATTCAGTACACTTGTGAGCTCAAATACGATGGTGCTTCGATTAGTTTAACCTATGAAAATGGGGTGCTTGTACAAGCCTTAACGCGTGGCGATGGCACCCAGGGCGATAACGTCACTGCAAACATCAAAACTATTAAATCGGTTCCCTTAAAATTGCAAGGCGACTATCCTCAAAAATTTGAAATTCGAGGCGAAATTGTATTGCCTTTTGAAGGGTTTAAAGCTCTTAATGCCGACCGATTAGCAGCGGGTGAAGAATTGTATAAAAACCCTAGAAATACTGCTTCGGGAAGTCTAAAATTACAAGATAGTGCTGAGGTGGCCAAACGGCCTTTAGAGTGTTTGTTGTACAGTATCGTAGGCGAAAATACCGGCATCCAAACGCAATTTGATAATCTAGAAAAAGCACGGTCATGGGGGTTCAAAGTCCCCACTGTTGCCAAATTGACCGATTCAATTGAAGGCGTTTTAGAATTTATAAATCATTGGGATACGCATCGACATGAATTGCCGTATGAAACCGATGGGGTCGTTGTGAAAGTGAACAGTTTATTTCAACAAGCGGAGTTAGGCTATACCGCCAAAGCACCGCGTTGGGCGATGGCTTATAAATTTAAAGCCGAACAAGTGTCCACACGCCTCGAGCATATTTCTTACCAAGTTGGACGAACCGGCGCCATCACGCCAGTGGCCAACCTTGAACCTGTAGAATTGGCAGGAACCATAGTCAAGCGGGCATCGCTCCATAATGCCGATCAAATTGAAAAATTGGACGTTCGTATTGGCGATACCGTTTATGTTGAAAAAGGAGGGGAAATTATCCCCAAAATTATGGGAGTAGATTTTAGCAGTCGCGATTCATATTCAACCAAAACAGTCTACATTTCTGCTTGCCCAGAATGTGACACGCTTCTGGTTCGAAACGAAGGGGAAGCCCAACATTATTGTCCAAATGACATGGGATGTTCACCTCAAATTATTGGACGGATTCAGCATTATATTTCTCGTAAAGCATTGGATATCGAAGGTTTGGGTGGAGAAACGGTAGCCTTATTGGTCAATGCCGGCTTAATTCGCGATTATGCCGATCTGTATGATCTGACTTCAGATCAAATTATTCATTTAGACCGCATGGCCGAAAAAAGTGCCGATAATTTAGTCAACGGAGTCCAAGCCTCTAAAGATGTGCCTTTTGAGCGGGTGTTATTTGGATTGGGGATTCGGTATGTCGGGGAAACGGTGGCTAAAAAATTAGCCAAACATTATAAGTCAATTCAAGCCTTATCGGAAGCCACGACTGAAGATTTAGAATCGGTAGATGAAATTGGAATTCGAATCGCCGAAAGTGTGGTCGCTTTTTTTAAAAATGAGGCCAACATCCGAATGGTGTCTCGCTTGATTTTATACGGACTCCAATTACAACTGTCGGAAGAAGCGCTCTCCAATCAAACCACCCAATTGCAAGGCCTTCGCTTTGTCGTGTCTGGGGTTTTTGAGACCGTTTCTAGAGATGAACTCAAAGCTCTCATTGATTCTAACGGCGGGAAGGTGGTAAGCTCTATTTCAGCCAAAACCTCCTATGTGGTGGCCGGTGCCAATATGGGGCCTAGTAAACGGACCAAAGCAGAGACTCTCAAAGTACCGATTATTTCTGAACAGGAATTTTTAGAGTTGCTCAATGAATAGTTTTTTTGTGATTTTTTTTATGTTTTACTGAGTTTAAATATCAAACTCAAAGTCAGAGACTTTGCACAACAGGGTTACAACGT
>CAJQLD010000074.1 GCA_905479095.1 uncultured Flavobacteriaceae bacterium | reverse complement strand
AAAAACACGTTCTATTTATCTTAATTCACAAGTGTAATTAACCTGCTAGATCTTTAATTGGGAGGTCCTAAAAACCGCTGAATAGTGCGAATATCAGAACCGTTCCAAAAATTAGTTTTTAGCAAAATAATCGCTTACAAAAAGTTCTATTGGTTGTGAAGATTTCGACTTGGGGGTCTTTATCTTGGTTCAATGTACAAACATTTAAACCGTTTTCAAAACGGCGTTCATAAAATCATGTAATTCGTGCATTTGATGCTGGCCTTTCTTTTTTCCAATTCGGCCGCTAATGTATAGGGCGATCCATAAAACCACCATCATCACCATCAAAACAACTGGGGTTGTGACATTGGTACCTAATGACCAACTAGAATAGGCCCAGATCCCAAAACCAATAAACAAACCTGCTGCTACAAAATGTAAAAACATAAACAGTGTCCAAACCGTTGGGTTGGGACCAAAGAAGCCTTTAATTTTACAGTGGGATGCATCCGTTTCTAAAACCTCCAAATGGAGTTGTGGCGACCAAAAGTGTTGTTCTGCTTTCGGAATTTTAAAAAATACGTGCGTATCTAAGCGGTTGATTTTAATGGTGTTCTGACTTTTTTTGGCACCATCAAATGCTTCTAATACGTGACTCTGGGCATTTTTTTGGTCGAATGAAAAACGAGGTCTTAAGACAATTTTGTTGCTAATTTCCATGATAATAGATTTAAGGGGTTTCTAAAGATATTCATTTGTAGTTATATATTTTTTAAACTTCCATAAAAAAGAGCTTACCAAAAGGATATTTCCTATTTTTGCAGCAATTTTATAAGCATATGAGCAATATTGTAGCGATAGTAGGACGTCCAAATGTTGGAAAATCCACATTTTTTAATCGGTTGATTCAAAGGCGAGAAGCCATTGTCGATGCCGTGAGTGGGGTGACTCGTGACCGTCATTATGGAAAAAGTGATTGGAATGGCAAAGAATTTTCGTTAATCGATACGGGAGGCTATATCCTAGGAAGTGATGATGTCTTTGAAGCTGAAATTGATAAACAAGTTGAGCTCGCCATTGATGAAGCAGATGCCATTATTTTTATGGTCGATGTAGAATCGGGCGTGACTGGCATGGATGAAGATGTTGCCAAGCTCTTAAGAAAAATTAATAAACCTGTTTTTTTGGTCATTAATAAAGTCGACAACGCCATGCGTGAGCAAGATGCGGTTGAGTTTTATGCTCTGGGATTAGGGGAGTACTACACCATTGCGAGTATCAATGGAAGTGGAACCGGCGATTTACTGGATGCGTTAGTAGAAGCGTTGCCAGACGTTGAGGAAGTAGAAGAAGCTGTATTACCACGATTTGCTGTGGTTGGACGCCCAAATGCTGGGAAATCGTCCTTTATCAATGCTTTGATTGGCGAAGATCGTTACATCGTGACTGATATTGCGGGAACCACTCGTGATTCGATCGATACAAAATACAACCGTTTTGGTTTTGAATTCAATTTGGTAGATACTGCTGGAATTCGTCGAAAAGCAAAGGTGAAAGAAGATTTAGAATTTTACTCTGTTATGCGCTCCGTTCGTGCCATTGAGCACTGTGATGTTTGTTTGGTGGTTTGTGATGCACAACGTGGATTTGATGGCCAAGTTCAAAATATTTTTTGGCTCGCACAACGAAACCATAAAGGGGTTGTGATTTTGGTTAATAAGTGGGATTTGATTGAAAAAGACACCAAAACCACCAAAGAGTTTGAGACCTACATTAAAAAACAAATCGAGCCATTTACCGATGTGCCCATCGTATTTATATCGGCACTGTCCAAACAACGTATTTTTAAAGCCATGGAAACGGCTGTTGAGGTGTATAAAAACCGTACCAAACGCATCAAAACAAGTGTGTTAAACGATGATTTATTACCGATTATTGAAAACTATCCACCACCAGCATTAAAAGGAAAATTTGTCAAAATCAAATATATTATGCAGCTGCCAACGCCGCAACCACAATTCGCATTTTTCTGTAATTTACCTCAATATGTAAAAGAGCCTTACAAGCGATTTTTAGAAAATAAATTAAGAGCTTTGTACGACTTTAATGGGGTGCCGATTACTATTTATATGCGAAAAAAATAGGGTTACCAACCCCCAGAGGCACCGCCGCCGCCAAAACCACCACCTCCAAAACCGCCGCCGAAGCCACCGCCGCCAAATCCGCCGCTGGAACTGGAGTTGCCTCCAAAACTGCCGCGGCCCATATTACTCAATAGGATGGCTTCTAGCAAACCGCTTGGGCGTCGCCTTCCGCCATTATTCCGACCGTTGTTTTTTCCAATTTTAGAAAATGCAATGAGTAAAATAACGAAGATGAAAATTAAGAATAGAATATTTTTGCCTGAGGCATCTTTTTGAATGTTTCGAGCTGCTGCTTTAAATTCACCTGTTAATACTTTGAATACCTGAGTACTTCCAGAATCTAAACCGCCATAATAATCGTTTTTCTTGAAAAAGGGAATGATGGATTCCTGAATAATCCGGCTACACATTTTATCAGTTAGCAAATGTTCGACGCCATAGCCCGTACTGATGTTTATTTTCCGATCGTTTTTGGCTAATAAAATAAAAACGCCATTATCTTTTTTTGCATCTCCAACACCCCATTCTTGAGCCCAGTTCGTCGCCAAATAGTTAATGTATTCGCCTTCGGTCGAGTTGATGATCGCCACCACAATTTGAGTTGAGGTACTGTCCGAATACCGAATGAGTTTTTGTTCTAATCGAGCGGCTTGTTGCGGACTTAATAGTTGACTGTAATCATAAACGCTCGTTTGAACGTTTGGTTTTTCAGGGATTTGATATTGCGCGTTTACTTGCGTGAACACAAGCATTAGAACGAGGATACAAAACGATGCTATTTTTTGGAGTCTATTTTTCATACATCTGAGCCTTTAGAAATCGAATCTGATAATTCATTGGTATCGTCTGATTCCCATGGGAAATGCGCCTCAAGGGCCTTCCCAGCGGTTAGAACCCCTTGCACAAGCCCTTCTTTAAACTGCTCTTGTTTAAACAGGTTTTGCATCACATCGCGGGTATCGTCCCAAAAAGTAGAGGTCACCTTGGTGTCAATTCCTTTATCGCCATAAATTCCAAATTGATGTTTCGAAACAGCGACGTAAATGAGAACACCATTTTGAAGTTTAGTACGGTCCATTTTTAATTGATGGAACACTTCTTTTGCACGGGCTTCAATTGCTTTCGAACCGCCATTTTCAATATGTACACGGATTTCGCCAGACGTTTTTTGCTCCGCTTGGCGAATGGCCGTGACAATCTGTTCTTCTTCTTTTGCGCTTAAGAAGTCTTCTAGTGACGCCATTATTTAGGGTTTAGATTAGTTGAAATCGAAGTCAATATCGGGGGCATTTTCGGAACCTGCTGCGGCATTGTATCGCGACATTTCATTAAATCCAAACCAACCTGCTAAGATTTTGTTTGGAAATTTTGAAGTAAAAATATCATAGATATTTACCGATTCGTTAAACCGATCTCTGGCCACATTAATTCTGTTTTCGGTGCCTTCTAACTGGTTTTGTAAGTCCAAAAAGTTTTGATTCGCTTTCAATTCTGGATAACGTTCTACCGTGACCAAAAGTCGAGATAACGCACTACTCAGTCCGCTTTGTGCTTTTTGAAAGGCAGCCAATTTATCGGGTGTAATATTAGATGGGTCAATCGTTGTTGAGGTGGCTTTTGCGCGGGCCTCAATCACTTCTGTTAATGTGTTTCTTTCAAAGTCTGCTGCACCTTTAACGGTTTTTACCAGATTTCCGATGAGGTCATTTCGGCGTTGGTAAGAGCTTTCGACATTTGACCAAGCGGTTTTGGCATTGGCTTCGTGCTCGACTGCCGTATTGTTGAATCCAACTGCCCAGTTGTAGATTCCAAATATAACGATTGCGATAATTACTAAGGGGATGAGCCATTTTTTCATGATAGGTAGGTTTTAGAGTTGATTTTTGATTTTTATTAATTCGTTTTTTACCCGTTCTAATTTTGTGATGATTTCAAAATTATCAATGGATTTATGGTCTTGTTCTTTTAGATAGGTTTTAGCTCCCTCAAGCGTATAGCCTCGTTCTTTTACCAAGTTAAAAATTAACTTCAGGTTTTGAATATCTTCAGGGGTAAATCGACGGTTGCCTTTGGCGTTTTTTTTTGGTTTTAGGGCGTCAAATTCTTTATCCCAAAACCGAATTAATGAGGCATTCACATCAAATGCTTTTGCCACTTCACCGATGCTGTAATAGCGTTTTGTTGGAAGCTCTAAATGCATTAATCTAAAGATTGATTTTCGAGAGACGCTTTTGCCAGTAATTCATTAAATTCTTCGGGACTCAAATTTCCATAGTAAAAATTGACAGGGTTGATTCGATCTCCGTCCTTAAAAACTTCATAATGAAGGTGAGGTGCTTGTGAGCGTCCCGTACTGCCCACATAGCCAATAAGGTCGCCACGTTTTACTTTTTGGCCTCTTTTGACATTGTATTTATAGAGGTGGGCATACAAACTCCGATACCCATAACCATGATCAATTCGAATGTGACGTCCATATCCGGAAGCACGTCCATCGGCACGTTTGACAACGCCATCTCCAGACGCATAAACAGGAGTGCCTCTCGGGGCCGTAAAATCCATGCCATAATGAAATTTACGAACTTTCGTGAAAGGGTCACTACGGTAACCGTATCCAGATGCCATACGCGTTAGATCTTCATTTCTGATCGGTTGAATGGCTGGAATTCTAGCCAAAAAACTCTCTTTATCTTTTGCTAAGTCCGTAATTTCATCCAGTGATTTTGACTGCACAATGATACGTTTTTGAAGTATGTCAATACGTTTATTAGTGGTAATAATCAAATCTGAATTATTATACCCTTCGTATTTTTTGTAGCGGTTAATACCTCCAAGACCTTGTTTTCGTTGTTCTTCTGGGATGGGATTGGCTTCAAAATAAAGACGATAAATAGCGTTATCTCGATTCTCAATATTAGTTAAAACGGTTTCAGCTTCTTCCATTTTTTTAGTGAGAATATTGTATTGAAAATCTAGATTTTGAAGCTCGCGAGTCAATGCTTTTTCTTTCGGAGATTCAAAAAATTGTCCAGCAATCAAAACGGATATAAATCCAAAAATTCCCGCGGCCATTAGGAACACTAATGAGTACTTAAATGTTGTCCTTTTTTTTCGACTTATCGGGCGATAAGTGAGGGTTTCGGAATCGTAATAATATTTTACATTAGACATTGCCTAAAAAGTTCTATTTTTGTTGAATATTGGTCAATCTTTTAGATTCTAATAGATCGGCTTTCAAACAAATATATAAATTGTTTCGAATTAAAAACAAATTATTTCACTAAGCTTAACATTTTTGCATGAAATCTCAAGATATAAGATCTCAATTTTTAGCTTTTTTTGAATCAAAAAAACACCAAGTTTTACAATCAGCTCCGATGGTTCTCAAAGACGATCCTTCTTTAATGTTTGTCAATTCAGGGATGGCGCCTTTCAAAGAATTTTTTCTTGGAAATGGCACCCCTCCAAAAAATAGAATGACCGATACTCAAAAATGTTTGCGTGTTTCAGGAAAACACAACGATTTAGAAGAAGTGGGTTATGACACCTATCACCACACCCTTTTTGAGATGTTAGGAAACTGGAGTTTTGGCGACTATTTCAAAAAAGAAGCGATTGAATGGGCCTGGGAATTATTGACTGAAGTCTATAAAATAGACAAAGACATTTTGTATGTAACCGTTTTTGAAGGCAGTAAAGCCGATGGAACCACCCTGGATTCTGAAGCGTATGATATATGGAAAAACTTAATCCCTGAAGATCGGATTCTGACGGGGAATAAAGATGATAACTTTTGGGAAATGGGCGAGCAAGGCCCTTGTGGCCCTTGCAGCGAAATCCATGTGGATATCCGCTCAAAAGAAGAAAAAGAAAAAATATCTGGCCATGAATTAATTAATAAAGACCACCCACAAGTTGTTGAAATATGGAACCTTGTGTTTATGGAATTTAACCGTAAAGCGAACGGAAGTTTAGAACCATTACCTCAAAAACACATCGATACCGGAATGGGGTTTGAGCGTCTATGTATGGTGCTTCAAAATGTAACTTCCAATTATGATACCGATGTTTTTACGCCAATTATAAGAGAAATTGAAACCATTTCAGGGCATGATTACGGAAAGCAGTTAGAACAAGATATTGCCATTCGAGTGATTTCGGACCATGTGAGAGCAGTGGCTTTTTCAATTGCAGATGGACAGTTACCAAGCAATACGGGTGCTGGCTATGTGATACGTCGGATTTTAAGACGTGCCGTACGTTACAGTTTTACTTTTTTAGATCTTAAGGAACCGTTTATGTTTCGATTGGTCTCTGTATTAACGAAGCAAATGGGAGCCGTTTTCCCTGAGATATTGGCACAACAACAATTAATTCAAAATGTAATTAAAGAAGAAGAAGGGTCGTTTTTAAGAACACTCGACCAAGGATTGGTGTTGCTAGATCGCATCATTGAAATCACCAAAGGAACGCATATTTCGGGTGATAAAGCATTTGAGCTCTATGATACGTATGGATTCCCAGTCGATTTAACGGCTTTGATTTTGAGTGAGAAAAACAGGACTTTAGATACTGCGGGTTTTGAAGAAGCACTTCAAAAACAAAAAACACGTTCTAGAGCAGCAAGCGAAGTTTCTACTGAAGATTGGACCGTTCTATTAGAAGATGATGAACAAGAATTTGTGGGCTATGACCATTTAAAAACGTCTGTAAAAATCACTAAATATAGGAAAGTCACCTCGGTTAAATACGGTGCACAATTCCAGTTGGTATTTAACCTAACGCCTTTTTATTCCGAAAGTGGTGGCCAGGTAGGCGATAAAGGGTATTTAGAAGCGGCTAATGGCGATGTGATTTATATTTTAGATACCAAAAAAGAAAATAATGTAGCAATCCATATTGCAAAAAATTTACCCAAAAACCTTACCGATACGTTGACGGCGGTTGTCGATTCTAATCAACGCTTCCGTACCGAATGTAACCATACAGCGACCCACTTATTACACCAGGCTCTAAGAGAAGTTTTAGGGACCCATGTCGAACAAAAAGGATCGGCAGTTCATTCAAAATATTTACGATTTGATTTCTCACATTTTTCAAAAATATCCCCGGAAGAATTAAAAGAGATTGAAAATTTTGTAAATGCCCGTATCGAAGGAAAATTAGCGTTAGAAGAACACCGAGCAGTGCCTATGGAGCAGGCGGTTTCAGAAGGTGCAATTGCTCTTTTTGGAGAAAAATATGGCGATGCGGTACGCACCATTCGTTTTGGAAACTCGATTGAGTTATGTGGAGGAACCCATGTTAAAAACACATCTGACATATGGCATTTTAAAATTAAATCTGAAGGTGCTGTTGCCGCTGGAATTCGCCGTATTGAAGCCATTACAAGTGATGCTGTCAAATCGTATTACTCTCAAAATAATGCCAGTTTTGATCAAATTAAATCAGTGCTTAATAACTCCAGTGATCCGGTTAAATCCATCACCGATTTGAAATCTGAAAATTCAAAACTAAAAAAACAAATCGAAGCGCTTTTAAAGGACAAAGCAGCAGCAATGAAAGGCCACTTAAAACAAGAAATTGAATTGATTAATGGGATTCATTTCTTAGCAAAGCAAGTCGATCTAGATGCTACAGGAATTAAAGATTTATCTTTTGAAATTGGGCAAGAGTATGACACTGCTGTTCTCCTTTTTGGAACCGAACAACAAGGCAAAGCCATCCTTTCTTGTTATGTGTCAAAAGGACTGGTCGCTTCAAAAGGACTCAATGCCGGAACCATGGTTCGCGAACTTGGACGTTATATTCAAGGCGGTGGGGGTGGACAACCCTTTTATGCGACGGCAGGCGGAAAAAATCCTGCGGGTCTCCCAGAGGCTTTAGAGAACGCCAAATCTTACATCGTATAATCCGCCTATTGTGAAACTTCAAACCCAAATCCCACTAGTTAAACAATCGCCAGCGATCGATTATAATTCTAAAGTGGTTTTATTAGGCTCCTGTTTTTCTGAAAATATGGCCGAGAAGTTTTTATATTATAAGTTTCAAACCGAAGTAAATCCTTTTGGGGTGTTGTTTCATCCGGTGGCGATTTTAGATTTTCTAACAAGAGCGCATCAAGACAACCCTTACACTGAAAAGGATGTTTTTTTTAGTAATGGGTATTGGCAAAGTTATCGTGCGCATTCAAAATTGAATCGCATTTCAAAAATCGAACTATTAGAGACTCTAAATACCGCTCAGACCTCCATCCGAAACCAACTGAAATCAGCTTCTCATGTGGTACTGACATTTGGAACCGCTTGGATTTACACCCATATACAGACCAATAGTGTTGTTGCTAACTGTCATAAACAACCGGCGCAAGAATTTGAAAAATCAATTTTAAGTAGCGATCAACTTACAGAAACCTTTGAGGCGATTCTTTCCATCCTTAAAGCATTTAATCCTGAAGTGACGGTTATTTTTTCAATCTCTCCAGTGCGCCACCTTAAAGATGGCTTTGTAGAAAACAATCAAAGTAAAGCCCATCTGATCGCCGCACTTCACTCGGTTTTAAAGCCTTCCAAAAAGACGCACTACTTTCCATCCTACGAGATCGTAATGGACGAACTGAGAGACTATCGGTTTTACAAAGAAGATATGGTGCATCCCAACCAACTAGCGATCGATTATATTTGGAAAAAGTTTCAATCGATCTGGATAGACCCTCGTGTAAATCCGACATTGAAAGAGGTGAATCGAATTCAGAAAGGCTTGTCTCATACACCCTTTAATCCTTCCACTTCCGAACATGCAGCGTTTTTATCAAAATTAGCGGGAGCGATTCAAGTTTTAGAAACTCGATTTCCATTTATGAAGTTTTAGGAGGTTAATCAAATCCGCTAAAATTCTCCTATCTTAGCATCATTAAATCAATACAATATGTCAACCTCTTACGTCCATTTAAACGTCCAAAATAAAGTCGGTTATATTGAATTTTATAATCCCCCTCATAATGGGTTACCAGCTGCAATGTTGTCAAATCTGACGGATTTAATTACGCAAGTTGGCTCAGATCCAACGATTGCAGTGATTGTACTTCAAAGTGGGAGCGATCGTACCTTTTGTGCCGGTGCAAGTTTTGAGGAATTAAGAGCTATTTCAAATCTACAAGAAGGAACCGATTTCTTTAAGGGGTTTGCGAATGTAATCAACGCCCTTCGAAATTGTCCTAAAATCACTATTGGTCGTGTGCAAGGCAAAGCCGTTGGAGGCGGGGTAGGATTGGCTGCTGCAACCGATTATTGTATGGCAACGTCTCATTCAGAAATAAAATTAAGTGAACTCTCTATTGGGATTGGTCCTTTTGTGATTGAACCCGCTGTAACTCGAAAAATAGGCATCAGTGCATTTTCACAATTAAGTTTAGAAGCTACTACATTTTTCTCGGCACAATGGGCTCAAGATAACGGATTATATACCAAGGTTTTTCCGTCTATAGACGTTTTAGATACAGAGGTAAAGGCGTTTGCAGAACAACTGTGCACCACTTATAATCCAGAAGCCCTTCAAAAACTAAAAAGCACCTTTTGGGAAGGGACCCAGCATTGGGGTGAATTATTAAATGAACGTGCCGCTATTAGTGGTCAATTGGTGCTAAGTGAATTCACGAAATCGCAATTAAAAAAATATAAATAGTTTCTCAGAAACTTAATTTTAAACGCTCTATATCCATGTCGAATTTAATTTCAATTACAAAAGTTAAGGATTCAAAAGTCGATACGCTCGATTTTGATTCAATTGCTCTTGGTCGTACGTTTACAGATCATATGTTTGTATGTGATTACGAAGATGGTCAATGGAAAAACCCTCGAATCATGCCTATGGAATTCATTCCAATGCATCCTGCATGTATGGCGTTGCATTATGGACAAGCGTTGTTTGAAGGGATGAAGGCTACTGTTGATTCTAATGGGACTCCTTTTTTGTTTCGTCCCGAAAAAAATGCCCAACGTCTCAATTTTAGTGCACGTCGATTGGGAATGCCAGAATTTTCCGAAACACTTTTTGTAGAGGCATTAAAACAACTCGTCAGTATGGATCAGCAATGGATTCCTCCGCAAGAAGGAAGCGCCTTGTATTTACGGCCTTTTATGTTTGCGGACGAGGCTTTTATTGGAATGCGTGCTGCCAATTCTTACAAATTTATCATCATGGCATCCCCTTCAAAACCAATTTACACAGACCATGTTCGTTTGTATGCTGAGACCACCTATATTCGGGCGGCTCACGGGGGGACTGGCGAAGCCAAAGCAGCCGGTAACTATGCAGCGGCAGTCCTTCCAACAGAAATCGCCAAATCGAAAGGGTTTGACCAAGTGTTGTGGTTAGATGCCAATGAGTTTAAATACATTCAAGAAGTCGGAACCATGAACATCTTTTTCAAGATTAATGGGGCTTTTGTCACCCCTTCGTTAGATGGATCGATTTTAGCGGGTATTACCCGAATGAGTGTGATTGATTTTTTACGTCACAAAGGGTACGAAGTGGTCGAGCGTCCAATTACGATTGATGAGGTCATTGAGGCCTCAAATAACGGTCAATTAGAAGAAGCATTTGGAACAGGCACGGCTGTGGGTATTGCGATGATTCAAGAAATTGGTTATAAATCCGCTGTCATTCATGTGTCGGATACGAGTCCGGTGGGTCAATTGGTTTTAGATACCATCAATGGTGTCAGAATCGGAACACTTCCCGATGAATTAAATTGGATGGTTAAGGTAGAAGCCTAAATCTACGTTTGATGTTTTTCCAGCGGTACGCTCTCACAAACGCCCCTTGATCGGTGTCAATAAGATACGGTTCTTTCTGTAAAAATGCATTTATATAGCCTGAGATGTAATCCCATAAAAGGTCTATACGGCGTTTTTTGAAGGCTAATTTTAAGGCCGATAAAAATGCTAAAACAAAACCATACCGCATTTTATACAATGCAGTGCCCTGTAAATGTTTGGCACCTCTGTTATAGTTAGCCCCTGTTGGTTTTAGATGTTTGACGTGAAGTGATGCATCTGTTTCAAAGTGCCAATGGTAGTATCGTGCCAGTAATTCATCAATTGTATCCCATCCCATCGATTTTTTGAGTCCTCCAATTTCCAAAAAACAAGCGTTTCGATAGGCTTTCAAGCCCCCTCGAATGTGGTCTTTTGATGTTAGATTTTCTAAAACCCAAGTTCCTTTTTGTTCAATATAACAGTGCCCCGAGACCATCCCAAGTTTTGGTTTTTTTTGAAAATGTCCTGCAAGTGTTTCTAGATAATTTATTGGAAAAATCACATCAGCATCGTATTTACAAATCACATCATATTCTGAATCTAGGGTTTCAAATCCTTTATAAAAGGCGTTGATGATTTTAGCACCTGGTAAGTGCGCTTCGGATGAGGTGTTTGCGACTAACGAGATCCAAGGATGTTCTTTTGCGATGGTTTTAACTATAGTAGCGGTTGAATCTGAAGAATGGTCATCGACGACCACCACTTTTGTTGGGCGGAGGGATTGACCGATGAGCGATTGCAGCGTTTGACCGATAAAATCGGCTTCGTTATGGGCCGGTATGACAACATAAAACTTCAAATTCGTTCGGCGTAAACAATGTAATATCTCGGCGTAATCCAGCGAAGTAGCGGTCTAATTCCGATTTTTTTGGTAGGATTGGTCCACTTTTTAGTTGCGATAATTCTCCAGCCTGCTTTTTCTAATAACCAATCAAATTGCCAAGATTCAAATTCATGAAAATGACGATCTCGGGGGTCGGTTTTACTTCGATAGGCCGTAGAAAACCACAACCTTAGTGGAATACTTGCCACTAATTTTTTTGATTTGATACTTTTTAAGACAGTAAAAGGCGACAGTAAATGTTCGAATATTTCAAAAGCAGTGACCACCTCAAACTGGTCAGTATCTAAAGCAGTTGTATTGGTATCTAAATCTTCTCCTGACGTATTGCTGACTTGATAGCCATCTGCTTTTAGAATTTCCGACAAGGGGTTTGCAACCCCTAAATCTAGGATTGATTCCGAAGGAGCAATATGATTTTTAAGAAATTCTAGCGTGTGCTTATAGCGCTTTTTAGGAAAATTTGTGGCGTACATATTAGTATTTGTAAACGATTGCATTGATGTGCATTCCAGCACCAACACTCGCAAAGATAACAATATCTCCTTTATTGAGTTGATGTCCTTCCATATGGTTGTTTTTGATGAGGTCTAATAGGGTAGGGACTGTAGCAACGGAGCTGTTTCCTAATTTATGAATACTCATTGGCATGATGCCTTCTGGAACGGGAGTTTTGTAAAGCCTGTAAAAACGGTTGACAATTGCTTCATCCATTTTTTCATTCGCTTGATGAATCAATATTTTTTTTACGTCTTTAATATCAATTCCACTGTTGTCCAAGCAAGTTTGCATCGCACTCGGCACATTTGACAGCGCGAATTCATAAATTTTACGACCATACATTTTTATGAAACGGGTATCTTCTTCAAGCGATTTATTGTTAGAACACCCAAAAAACAAATGATACACTTCATCATGTGTATAAGAAGCAGACTCATGCGATAGTATGCCGCCTTCCTCTTCGGTAGCTTCAATGACCGTAGCGCCAGCGCCATCCGAATAAATCATGGAATCTCTATCGTGCGGATCGACCACTCGTGAGAGAGTTTCTGCGCCAATCACCAAGCATTTTTTGGCCATTCCTGCTTTGATATAGGCTTGCGCTTGAATCACGCCTTCAATCCAACCCGGACACCCAAAAAGAATATCATAGGCCACACATTTTGGATTTTTAATTTTCAAACTATTTTTGACACGCGCCGCTAAACAGGGTAAAATATCACTTTGAATCGATCCAGATTTTACATCTCCAAAGTTATGAGCAAGAATAATATAGTCCAATGTTTCAGGGTCAATACCAGCGTCTTTAATGGCTTTTTCAGCGGCTAATGCTCCAAGGTCAGAAGCGGTGAGATGGTCTTCGGCATAACGGCGTTCTGAAATTCCAGTAATTGCTTCAAATTTTTCTACGATTACTTCATTTGAGGATGGGATCTCAGAGCCATCAATATTTAAAAATGAATGGTCTTGAAATGCCTCATTTTTCTGTATGATTTTTGGAATGTAACTCCCAGTTCCTGTAATTTTGATATTCATAGTTTGGTTATTTTAAGCTTCGGCATAGGCCTCAATTGGTGGACATGTACATATTAAATTTCGATCGCCATAGGCATCATCTACGCGACGAACCGATGGCCAAAATTTATCATCTTTTATAGAGTCTAATGGAAAGGCTGCAACGGCTCTGCTGTATGGGAAATTCCATTCATCGTTGGTGAGCATTTCTTGTGTATGTGGTGCGTTTTTTAAAGGATTGTTCGGAGTGTCTTTCGTGGCGGTTTCAATTTCCTTTCTGATGGCAATCATCGCTTCACAAAAACGATCCATTTCGGCTTTGTTCTCACTTTCGGTGGGCTCGATCATCATGGTGCCTGCAACTGGAAAGGAAACCGTTGGTGCGTGAAATCCAAAATCCATAAGTCGTTTTGCAATGTCCACAACTTCAATGCCATTGGCTTTGAAACCCCGACAGTCGATGATCATTTCATGGGCTGCTCTTCCTCGTTCACCAGAGTATAGCGTTTCATAATAACCTTCAAGACGTTCTTTAATGTAATTCGCGTTTAGAATGGCGATTTTCGTGGAATCGGTCAATCCTTTAGCGCCTAACATTTTAATATACCCATAGGAAATTAAACATGCTAAGGCAGATCCAAATGGCGCCCCGGAAATTGAACTGATGGCTTTGGACCCTCCTGTTTGAATTAGGGGGTTTCCAGGTAAAAAGGGGGTGAGTTGTTTCGCTACACAAATGGGGCCAACTCCGGGACCTCCTCCACCATGTGGGATTGCAAATGTTTTATGAAGGTTTAAGTGACAGACATCAGCACCAATATTCCCAGGATTTGTCAACCCTACCTGAGCGTTCATATTTGCGCCATCCATATAAACCTGACCGCCATGGTCATGAATAATTTGTGTAATTTCTTTAATAGCAGATTCATAGACCCCGTGAGTAGAGGGGTAGGTCACCATTAAAGCGGCTAAATTATTTTTGTGTAAGCTCGCTTTTTCTCTTAAATCCTCTACATCAATATTTCCGTTTTCAGACGATTTTGTGACGATTACTTTCATGCCGGCCATTACTGCACTTGCCGGATTGGTACCATGCGCCGATGCGGGGATGATGCAAATTTTCCGATGGTGATCGCCTCTAGATTCATGGTAAGCTCTAATGACCATGAGACCCGCAAATTCTCCTTGCGCCCCCGAGTTTGGTTGTAGAGACGTCCCCGAAAACCCAGTGATTTCTGTTAATTGAGCTTCAAGTTCTGTCAGTATGGTGCGATATCCTTCGACTTGATTCAAAGGCGCAAATGGGTGAATATTTCCCCAATTTGGCCAACTTAAGGGTAGCATTTCTACGGCAGCATTAAGTTTCATGGTACAAGATCCCAATGAAATCATAGAAAAATTTAACGCGAGATCCTTGCGTTCTAATCGTTTTATATAGCGCATTAATTCCGTTTCTGAATGATGGCTATTAAAAATTTTATGAGTTAAAAACTCAGAATTTCGTTCCGCACTTTTTGGGATTCTAGTGTGTTGACTCAGTGCTTGAATTGGGGTCGATTTTTTATCAGATACCTCCGAGAAAATGGAAAGAATAAGATTAAGGTCTGAGACCGTTGTGGTTTCATTTAAAGAAATAGAAACGGTTGATGCATCTGGATAATGAAAGTTAACTTCTTGTAGTTCTGCCCCTTTTTTGAGCGTTGTAGTTTCAGCAACCTTAACTTGAATTGTGTCAAAGAACGATTGATGAACCAGATCAAATCCTAGTTCTTCCAGGGCCTCAGCCAGCGCTGCGGTTGCAGAATGTACTTTATGGGCGATGTATTTAAGGCCGTTTGGACCATGGTACACAGCATACATTCCGGCCATCACTGCAAGCAAAACTTGTGCGGTACAAATATTGGAAGTCGCACGATCTCTTTTGATGTGTTGTTCACGAGTTTGTAGTGCCATTCGCAGGGCACGATTGCCGTCCATATCTTTGGTGACTCCAATGATTCGTCCTGGAATAAATCGTTTATACGTTTCTTTTGTTGCAAAATAGGCGGCGTGTGGTCCGCCATATCCCATTGGAATTCCAAAGCGTTGGGTGGTGCCAACCACAACATCTGCTCCAAGTTTACCGGGTGCTTCTAAAGCCACTAAGCTCAAAATATCTGCCGCAACGGCAACTTTTATGTCGTTTTGATTGGCCTCAGAAATAAAAGCTTCTAAGTCCATAATCAATCCCGATTTACCAGGATATTGAACGAGCGCACCAAAAAAATCATCTGAAAAATTAAAACCGTCAACACTTCCAAAAACCAATTCTATTCCAATTGGAATTGCGCGTGTTTTTAGGACGGATATTGTTTGTGGTAACACCGCGTCGGACACAAAAAACTTGACAGTTCCTGCTTTTACTTGCGTTTTAGCGCGTACCGAAAACAACAGCGCCATGGCTTCTGCTGCCGATGTACTTTCATCTAATAATGAGGCATTCGCAAGCTCCATACCAGTCAAATCTGTAATCATGGTTTGGTAATTCAATAATGCTTCTAAGCGTCCTTGAGCAATTTCAGCTTGGTAAGGGGTGTAGGCTGTATACCACCCCGGATTTTCTAAAATATTTCGCTGAATCACTGCGGGGAGATTCGAAGGATGGTAGCCCAATCCAATATAGGATTTATAAACTTTATTCTTGGAAGCTAAGTGATGTATGTGTTCAATGTATTCTTGCTCACTCAGTGGAGCGTCCAGATTTAAGGGCGATTGGAGTCGAATGTTGTCAGGAACGGTTTGTGTAATCAATTCATCTAGAGATGGAGTGCCAACCACCTCAAGCATTTCTTTGATGTGCTCGTCTCTTGGTCCGATATGTCTTAGGGCAAATACATCTGTTTTCATCGTATAGGAATCTTGTATAAACAACAAAATTAAGGAATTAAACAAGGTTTTAAATCTTAGGAAATGAAAGTTATTAAACAATTCTCAGGGTTATTAACAGTTTCCCTATTTTTGTGCAATGACATCGTTAAAACGCCTCCTTGATTTTTATATAAATAGCAGTCTACATGTGGCAGTCGCTGTGCTGTCATTTTGCATTTTGACGGCCTATGAATCAAATTTAAACCTCACGACTGATTTTTATGTCTCTATTTTTTGTGCTTCAGTGTTGGGTTATAACTTTGTGAAGTATTTTGGTTTGGCAAAATTTTATTACCGTTCTCTTACTACTAGGTTAAAATACATTCAATGGGTGTCTGTATTCAGTTTAATTGGACTGGGATATACGTTTTGTTTGCTTCAGAATACCAGTCAGTTACTCTTGGTTGTTTTAGGACTCATCACATTTTTATATGCGATTCCATTGGGCATCAAAACCCCAAAAAATCTGCGCTCTATTGGCGGTCTTAAAATCTATGTTATTGCAATTATATGGGCAATGACATCGGTTGTCTTGCCACTTTTAGAAGCTCAGGAAGTGTTTACTGCAGATCATTACCTAATACTTCTACAACGTATTTTTATAGTGATCGCTTTGATGCTTCCGTTTGAAATTCGAGACTTAGATATAGATGAACTCCATCTTTCAACCATCCCCCAAAAATTAGGTCTTAAATACACGAAAATTATTGGATATGCTCTCTTAGGAGATGCTGTTTTGATGGAGTTTTTTAAGGGTCAATTTTCCCAAAATCGTTTCTTAGTCCTACTTTTCTCTGCAGCGATATTAGCCCTGATGTTGGCAAATAGCAAGAAACGCCGAAGCCGCTATTATACCGCTTTTTGGGTTGAGGCGATCCCTGTTTTTTCGTTGCTTTTAGTGTTTGTTTTCACACTAGTTCAAAAGGCCTGATCGTTTTAGTAAAGCCTCTACTTTTGGTTTTTGTCCGCGAAATTTGATATACAATTCTAAGGGGTCTTGCGTGCCACCTTTGCTTAGTATATTTGTTTTGAAAGCCTCGGCAATTTTAGGGTCAAAAAGATCTGTTTCTTTAAAAAATTCAAAGGCATCTGCATCTAAAACTTCGGCCCATTTATAGCTGTAGTAACCCGATGAATACCCCCCTTGAAAGATGTGTGAAAAGGCCGTTGACATGCAGTTTTCTTTGACTTCTGGAAACAATTGTGTTTCTTTGAATGCGGTCGTTTCATGCTGCTTCACATCGGCTATTTCGCTAGGATCAATGCCATGCCAGTTCATATCTAGTAAGCCAAAACTCAGCTGTCTCATTGTTTGCATGCCTTGTTGGAACGTGGCCGCTGCTTTTATTTTATCAATAAGATCCATAGGAATACTGGCGCCAGTTTCATAGTGCTTCGCAAACAGTGCGAGCGCTTCTTTCTCATAACACCAATTCTCCATAATTTGACTTGGTAATTCCACAAAATCCCAGGCCACACTTGTGCCAGATAAACTCGGGTATATGGTATCTGCTAACATCCCGTGGAGTGCATGTCCAAATTCATGGAAAAGCGTTGTGACTTCATTAAAAGTTAATAAGGATGGTTTTGTAGACGTCGGTTTAGTGAAATTACACACAATTGATACGTGTGGTCTTTCATTTTTATCGTTTTTGACGAATTGAGGTTTATACGAGGTCATCCATGCGCCATTCCGTTTGCCTGATCTAGGGAAAAAATCGGCATAAAAAATAGCCACTAAGTTTTGTTGCGAATCTTCAACGGTATACGTCATGACATCCTTATGGTAGGTGTCGATATCATGAGATTGTGTAAAGTGGAGTCCAAACAGTTTTTGGGCCACTCCAAAAGCACCTTCAATGACGTTTTCTAATTTAAAATAAGGTTTTAATTGTTCGTCGTCAAAGTTGAATCGTTCTTGTTTTAATTTTTCAGAGTAATAGGCACTGTCCCATTTCTCCAAACGATCGATGTGATCTAGTTTTATTGCAAAATCTTCGAGTTCTTTAAATTCCTTTTTGGCGGCAGGTAGTGCTTTTGATAAGAGATCTTCCAAGAAATTTCGCACCGTCTCAGGGGTCTTTGCCATGCGTTCTTCCAATACAAAATGTGCATGGGTTTCATAGCCCAACAATTGGGCTCTCTTGAAACGTAGTTGTGCGATTTTTAAAACAATTTCTTGATTGTCCAAAGCATCATTTTGAAATCCTTTTTGACCAAATGCTAAGGCGAGTTTTTTTCGTAACCCTCTATTTTTTGCATAAGTCATAAAGGGAACATAACTTGGGTAATCGAGTGTGAATAGCCAACCTTCCTTGTTTTTTTCGACCGCTAATTGTTTGGCTGCTTCCATAGCACCTTCTGGCAGACCTTCTAAATCTGCGGGCTTCGTAATAAGAAGTTCGTAGCGATTGGTTTCTGCTAAAATATTTTCTCCAAATGTAAGTTTGAGTTGACTTTGTTCTTTGTCGATTTCTCGAAGAATTTCTTTTTGAGCGTCATTGAGGTTGGCGCCATTTCTAGAAAATCCTTTGTATTTTTTATCTAAAAGTGTCTGTTGTTCTTTTGATAATGAAAGCGTTTCTTTAGCGTTGTAAACCGATTTTACACGTTCAAAAAGTGCGACATTTAGAGCAATATCATTTGAGAATTCGGTGAGTAATGGGGAAACCTCTTGGGCTATTTTTTGAATGGCATCGTTTGTTTCAGCAGCATTTAAATTAAAGAAAACACTCGATATCCGATCTAATTGTTCGCCCGTATAATCGAGCGCTTCAATCGTGTTTTCAAAACTTGGTAGTGCTTTATTTTCAACAATTTGATCAATTTCATTTTTAGCATTTTCAATGGCTTTTTTAAAAGCCGGTAAATACGCTTCTGTTTTAATTTTTGAAAATGGTGCGGTATTGAATGGCGTGTCAAAACGCGTATTTAGTATACTCATGTGGATTTTTTGGGGAAATTTATGATTTAATTTTTTTGGATGCTTCTAGGACTTTCGCTTTCAAACCTTCTTTATACATTAAAATTTTATCTAAAACACAGCTGTCAGAAGCGCCAATAATTTGAGCGGCTAAGATGCCAGCATTTTTAGCGCCATTTAAAGCAACGGTTGCGACAGGAACCCCGCCTGGCATTTGTAAAATGGATAGTATAGAGTCCCATCCATCGATAGAGTTACTCGATTTTACGGGCACGCCAATCACAGGCAAAGGACTTAGGGATGCAATCATTCCAGGTAAATGTGCTGCGCCGCCGGCACCGGCAATAATCACTTTTAAACCGCGTTTGTGGGCATTAGATCCATAGTCAAATAATTTTTCAGGGGTGCGGTGAGCAGAGACAATATCCACTTCTATTTGGATGTCAAATCCTTCTAGAATTGCAATTGCTTCTTTCATGACAGGCATGTCGCTGTCGCTTCCCATAATGATTCCTACTTGTGCCATATTAGTTACTTATTACGTTGATTGACTGTTTTACTTGTTGGGCGATCGCTCGAGCGTTTTCTAGCTCCGAATGAACGATTGTGACATGTCCCATTTTTCGAAAGGGACGTGTTTCTTTTTTGCCATATATGTGCGGAGTGACGCCCTCCATCTCCATTAATTTCTCTATATTTTCATAGATGACTTTTCCTGTATGGCCTTCTGCGCCTACTAAATTGACCATCACAGAACTTACTTTGTTTTTGGTGCTTCCCATTGGCAATCCTAAGATCGCTCTGATGTGTTGCTCAAATTGTGAGGTATAACTCGCTTCAATTGTTTGATGTCCCGAATTGTGTGGTCTAGGAGCGACTTCATTGATTAAAATTTCATCGTCTTGTGTCAAAAACAGTTCGACGGCCAGAAGTCCTACATGTTCAAATGCTGCGGAGGTTTTGAGTGCGATCTGTTCTGCTTTGGCTGCAATCTCATAGGAAATTCTAGCTGGACATAAAACATATTCAACTTGATTTGCTTCGGGATGGAATTCCATTTCAACCACAGGATAGACTTTAACTTGCCCTTTTGTGTTTCTAGCAACAATGACCGCCAATTCACTTTTAAACGGCACGAGTTCCTCTGTGATGCATTCTACATTTGGTAAATTCTCCAAATCTGCCACAGAACGAACAATTTTTACGCCCGTTCCATCATACCCAAATTGAGCACGTTTCCATACAAAGGGAAATTCGACGCTACTGTGTTCTATTGCCGTATAAATTTCTTCAGTGAACGCAAACCTTTTAAAAGGGGTAGAGGGTAAATTATGATCAACGTAGAATAATTTTTGGGTGGCTTTATTTTGAATCGATTCTAAAGTTTTTGAAGACGGAAATACGTTTACGCCTTCTTTTTCAAGAGCTTTAAGTGCTTCGATATTGACATTTTCAATCTCGATAGTGAGTGTGTTTACTTTTTTACCAAAATTATAAACGGCCTCGTAGTCCATTAAATCCCCTTGAAAAAATTCGTTACAGGCCAGTTTACTTGGCGCTTCTGAACTAGGGTCTAAAACACTGGTGTGGATGTCAAATTTCCGGGTGGTATAAAGTAACATTTTCCCGAGCTGACCGCCACCTAAAATACCAAGTTTGAAGTTTGATGAAAAATACTCCATTATAAGATTTTCTTGAACGATTTTATAAATACAGTACAAAAATACACTTAAAAATGAAATCGGACACTAAAATCGGGCATCAAAACGAATCAAAACCTTTACAATTGATTATATTTGCGGCTTGATTTAGTAGTAAACATTGACACTTTTTTGAAGTCAATATCTTAAAGTTTAAATAAAAATGAAAAATTTAGTGTTATTTGGCCCTCCTGGTGCAGGGAAAGGGACTCAAGCAGCTTTTTTGAAAGAAACTTACAATTTAATACATATCTCCACTGGAGATGTATTTCGTTTTAATATAAAAAACGAAACAGATTTAGGGGTTTTAGCAAAGTCTTTTATGGACAAAGGCGAGTTAGTTCCAGATCAGGTGACCATTGATATGCTCAGTGCTGAGGTTGCTAAAAACCTTGATTCTAAGGGGTTTATTTTTGATGGATTCCCTAGAAATGTCTTGCAGGCGGACGCGTTAGATGTGCTTTTAAAATCGCATCAAACAGAAATCAGCGCTATGATTGCTTTGGAAGTTGATGATGAGGTGTTGGTAAAACGCCTTCTCAAACGTGGCGAAACGAGTGGAAGACCCGATGATGCAAATGATGCAGTGGTTCGAAACAGAATAAAAATATATTATGCTGAAACAGCAATTCTTAAGTCCTATTATGCGGCTAAGAATAAATACTTTGGAGTGGATGGCGTAGGGTCTATAGAAGACATTACAGTTCGGCTCAATGCAGTAGTAGATACACTGTAAAAAACAGAACCACATGACTGAAGGTAATTTTGTTGATTATGTAAAAATGTTTGCTTGCTCTGGTAGTGGAGGAAAGGGATCAGTACACCTTCATCGTGAGAAATTCATTACAAAAGGGGGTCCAGATGGTGGGGATGGCGGTCGCGGTGGTCACATAATCGTAAGAGGTTGTGACAATCTTTGGACGTTACATCACTTGAAATTCAAACGCCATTTTCGAGCAGGACACGGAGGCAGTGGTAGTAAAAGCCGTAGTACAGGATCCGATGGTGAAGACGTATATGTTGATGTCCCATTAGGGTCGGTGGTAAGAGATTCGGATTCAAATGAAATTCTTTTTGAAATTACAGATAACAACGAGGAAGTTATTCTTTGTGAAGGCGGTAAAGGGGGCTTAGGGAATTGGCATTTTAGATCGTCAACCAACCAAACGCCACGCTATGCTCAGCCTGGTCTCCCGATGGATGAAAAATTTGTAACTATCGAATTAAAAGTGTTGGCCGACGTTGGATTGGTTGGATTTCCTAATGCTGGAAAATCAACGTTATTATCTGTTGTATCCTCTGCGAAGCCAAAAATTGCCGATTATGAATTTACAACCTTAAAACCAAACTTAGGAATTGTAGAATATCGAGATTATCAATCGTTTGTCATGGCCGATATCCCTGGGATTATCGAAGGTGCAGCAGAAGGCAAAGGGTTGGGTCATTACTTTTTACGTCACATCGAGAGAAATTCAATTCTCTTATTTTTGATTCCTGCAGATGCGGATGATATCAAAAAACAATATGATATTTTATTAGATGAATTGCGACGCTATAACCCAGAGATGCTCGATAAAGATCGTATCATCGCCGTGTCAAAAAGTGACATGCTCGACGATGAACTCAAAGCAGAATTAATGGAAGAGTTGGATGCAGAATTACCAATCGACTATGTCTTTATTTCCTCTTTAGCACAGTCAGGTATTGTCGAACTTAAAGATAGATTGTGGGCCATGTTGAATCCTTAAAAAGTTGTAGATATGAAACACTTTTTATTAGTTTTACTCTCTCCATTCTTATTAATAGGTCAAAATTATACGCAAGAATTTGAGCGCTTATTTGAGGCAAAAAACTACGATCAAGCGGTTCAAAAACTAGAAGCTTATTTAGTTGAAACTCCTCAAGATTTAGAATTACTTGAGCTGATGGGGGATGCCTATGGTTTTCAAAGCAACTGGAACAAAGCGGCTTCGGCATATAAACAACTCATTGATCTAGAGGCTGCTAATGCGGACTATCACTTTAAATATGGAGGTGTTTTAGGGAGACTCGCTAAAGAAGGGCCTAAGCTAAATGCTATTGGGCTGATTTCTAAAGTAAAAGCATCATTTCTTAAAGCCGCTCAACTCAACCCAAAACACATAAATGTTCGTTGGGCCTTGGTAGAATTGTACACACAACTGCCAGGATTTTTAGGAGGAAGTTATAAAAAAGCGATTTCATATGGGGATGAATTAGAACAGCTTTCCAAAGTGAATGGCTATTTTGCAAAAGCATATGTATATGAAGATTCTGATCAAGGAACGCAGGCAAAAATCTATTATAAATTGGGTTTAGAAAACGTCGCAGATCTGAACTGTTTTCAAAGTAACCCATCAAATTCTAGCCATTTTAAATCGCACAATAATTTAGTACATTTTCTTATTGCAAAAGCATCTGCGATTCACAATACACAACTCCCAATAGGACAACGTTATATCCAAACGTTTATTGACTTCAAATCTTCTAAAGACAGCAAACCTTTAGAGTTGGCTTATATGCTTCAAGCACAGATGTTTAAATTACAAGATAAAACATCTCAAGCACTTTCTTCTATTGAAAGTGCACTGCAAGAAATGCCGGGTTTTAAGCCTGCTTTGAAAGAAAAGCAATTAATTTTATTGCGAAAGCCTTAAGAGAATTTAACGTCATTCCGTATATTTACCTCTCATAAACTTACACTATGAATGTACATTTTATTGCTATTGGTGGTGCTGCGATGCATAATTTAGCCTTGGCACTTCACAACAAAGGAATGCAGGTTACGGGGAGTGACGACACTATTTTTGAACCCTCAAAATCGCGATTAAATGCTGCCGGACTTTTGCCAGATAGTTTTGGATGGTATCTGGAGAAAATCACCCAAAATTTAGATGCAGTGGTTTTGGGAATGCACGCCAAAAAAGACAATCCCGAGCTTTTAAAAGCTCAAGAATTGGATCTCAAAATATATTCATATCCAGAGTTTTTATATGAACAATCGAAACATAAAACGCGGGTCGTTATTGGTGGTAGTCATGGAAAAACAACCATTACAGCCATGATACTCCACGTCTTGAATTACCACGATATTGAGGTGGATTATATGGTAGGTGCCCAGTTAGACGGTTTTGATGTTATGGTTAAACTAACCGATGACGCTGACTTTATGGTTCTAGAAGGCGACGAATACTTGAGTTCTCCTATAGACCGTCGACCAAAATTTCATTTATACCAACCAAATATTGCTCTTTTAAGTGGGATTGCGTGGGATCATATTAACGTATTTCCAACGTTTGAAAACTATCTCGAACAGTTTAAAATTTTTGTAGATAGTATTACCGTTGGTGGGAGTATTTCTTACAATACGGAAGACCTCAATGTAAAAACGATTGTAGAACAAAGCGCCAATCAAATTCGGAAATTTCCATATCAAACGCCAGAACACACAATCGTTGAGGGAGTTACTTATTTAGAAACCGAAGAAGGGCCACTTCCACTCGAAGTTTTTGGGGCTCATAATTTAAATAATTTAGCAGGTTCAAAATGGATTTGCCAACAAATAGGCGTCGATGAGGCCGATTTTTATGAAGCAATTTCAAGTTTTTCTGGGGCAAGCAAACGCCTAGAAAAAGTCGCAGAAAACAAAAACTGTGTTGTATATAAAGATTTTGCACATTCGCCAAGTAAGGTCAAAGCCACTACGGAAGCGGTCAAATCACAGTTTCCGACACGCGAACTAATCGCCTGTTTAGAGTTACATACTTACAGCAGTTTAAATGCAGATTTTCTCGAACACTACAAAGGCTCCCTCGATGCCGCCGAAAAAGCGGTGGTGTTTTATTCGCCACATGCTGTTGAAATTAAAAAATTAGAATCGGTATCGAAAGCACAAATAGCACAGGCTTTTGAGCGTGATGACCTTATTATATATACAGACCCTGAGGATTTTAAAAACTATATAACCTCTCTAGAATATGCTCAAAAAACTGTCTTACTGATGAGCTCTGGAAGTTATGGGAATTTAGATTTTGAAGCCCTCAAAATAACAGTTTCCCATACGAGCTGACTTTAGTGAACCAATCCCCAACCCCCCCCCCAAACTTATGACACTACCTACAAAATCATTTTCCATAAAAAATTGGTCGCAAGATGACCAACCTCGCGAAAAACTAATTGATAAAGGCGCCCGCATTTTGAGTGATGCCGAATTGGTAGCGATCTTAATTGGTTCTGGGTCTTTTCAGGAAAGTGCGGTGAGTTTGTCCAAGCGCATTTTGTCAAGTGTGGGGTACGATATACAAGGTTTAGGGAAGTTATCTCCCGCTCAATTAATGACTTTTAAAGGAATTGGTGAGGCCAAAGCGGTTAAAATTGCTGCTGCGATGGAGTTGGGCCGACGTCGGCGAGACACGGATGAGAAACAAGCTGTTAAAATAAACGGCAGTGCTTCGGTATTTGATATGATGCGTCCTCTTTTAGGACATCTTCAGCATGAAGAGTTTTGGGTGTTATATCTTAATAATTCAAACAAAATACTGGCCAAAACTCAACTTAGTAAAGGCGGAATGACAGGTACAATTGTCGATGTCCGTTTGGTTCTTAAGCAAGCCTTAGAGTATTCGGCCATCGGGCTCATTTTGGTGCACAATCACCCATCGGGGACGCTTGTGGCGAGTGCTGCAGATATCCATCTCACACAAAAATTAAAATTAGCGGCTGAAAGTTTAGATATTAAAGTCTTAGATCATTTAATTGTCACAGAAAAGGCCTATTTTAGTTTTGCCGATGAAAGCTTACTCTAATGTTATTAATTTACACGTCTAAAATTACGCCGAGACTCAAATATGTTTTTAAACAAATTTGTACTCGAATTCTCAAAATACCGGTCTCTTTTACAAATGTAATCGAGGAATTTATCGCACACGACAGTCTGAAAATGTCTTATGGTGCTCAACCCCTAGGGAGTGAGTTTTTTGTGAAAAGTAACGGACTTTTATTGGAGCAAGGGTTATCTGATATTGAGCTAAATGTTCAGACTTGGGAGGACACTAAATGTTTTTTTAGTAGTGGAGAAAAAAGTCACCTTCCTTATGATATATTTTCTGCCTCTTTTTATTTATTAAGTCGGTATGAAGAATATTTGCCGCATGTAAAAGATTCGTATGGACGGTTTACTAAAGAAGAAAGTTTGGCTTTTAAATCCGGGTTTTTGGATCAACCAGTGATCGATATCTGGGCCTATAAATTCAAAGCCGCCTTACAGGCTCAGTATCCCAATTACCAGTTTGAATCGCGTGCGTATTCCATGCAGCCTGTCATCGACGTGCCAGTCGCGTATTACTATAAAAATAAAGGGTTTTTGAGGACTTTAGGGGAGTCTTTGACCGATTTGTTTAGTTTGCGGTTTAAGTTATTATACGATCGATTTTCAGTTTTATTTGGATTTAAAAAAGATCCCTACGATAATTTTAAATGGATTATCAATCGTCAAAAATCAACACAAACAAAGTTTAATGTGTTTTTTTTAATTGGGGAGTTTACCACTTATGATAAAAATAATAGCCTCAATAAAAAACAGTTTGTATCTCTAATTAAGTCGATTGCCGATTATTGTTATGTTGGCATTAAGGCTTCTTATATGGCGCTGGATTCTCTAGATATTTTAAAATCGGAAAAAATCCAAATGGATGCAGTGACAAATACAGTGACTTCGTCGGCGCGGTCCTCATTTTCAAAAATTAATATCCCCACAACGTATCGAAATTATATAGATCTAGAAATTCACTCTGATTTTTCTATGGGATACCCAGATACGATTGGATTTAGAGCTGGGACTTGCACCCCTTTTTTGTTTTATGATTTAGATTATGAAATTCAAACTCCTTTAAGGATCCACCCCTATCAACTCATGGATTTCGTACTCTTAAAACACGCCTCATTTTTAGATAAAAAGGAAACCGTGTTAAAAGCGATTTCAGAAGTTCAAAAGGTAAACGGGACATTCACGTTTATTTTTCATAATTATGCGTTCAGTCCCAACGCTCGATGGGCAGATTACAAATCATTATTTAATCTTATACTAGAGACTTCCCATGACATTTCATCATAAAAAACATATTTTTTTCGACTTAGACCATACACTTTGGGATTTTGATAAGAACTCCGCATTGACTTTTAAAAAGATTTTTGAGTTGAACAATTTAGAGATTGATTTAACCGAATTTTTAGAAGTTTATGTGCCCATAAATTTACAGTATTGGAAGTTGTACAGAGAAGAGAAAATTGATAAAAAAAAATTAAAATTCGCACGCCTTAATGATGCCTTCAAAGCGTTGGAAATTCAAATTCCAACCCGAATTATTCATAAATTATCCGATGATTATATCACACACCTTTGTACATTCAACCATCTGTTTCCAAATACCATTGAGCTATTAGACTATTTACACCCAAAGTATAAACTTCATATTATTACCAATGGGTTTAAAGAAGTTCAACATGGAAAACTGAATCAATCTAATATTGATCATTATTTTCTAACGGTTACGAACTCAGAAATGGTAGGCGTCAAAAAACCAAACCCTAAAATCTTTAATCACGCGCTACAAATGGCCAAAGCCACCCCCGAAAACAGTTTGATGATCGGCGATAATTTAGAAGCAGATATTATGGGAGCGATTAACTTTGGAATGCCGGCCATTTGTTTTAATTACCACAATGAATTTTTAGCCGATGACATCATTGGTGTGGACGATTTATTAGAGTTAAAAAAGTATATTTAGGTAATAAAGTTGTAATTTTATTGTTTATCTTAATAATCACCCCCTATTTTTATTATGAAAAACCGTTTTATTTTTAAAAAAATTTTACTCTTAATCGTTAGTGTAATGATTTCTTTTTCGTGTGTTAAGGACACCGACTTTGATCAAACAGACTCTCTTGTTCTCACTCCGATAGTTGAAGTCAATTTAGTAGAAATTCAAGAACCAGCGGATACCTTTCTCGATGATTTTGGAGTTGAAGTACTTAACATTTCTGACCTTATTGTTTTTGATGTATTCTCTTCAGATTTTGTTGATGAGAATCTTTTAAAAGCAGAATTGGTCTATGAAGTTACCAATACTCTAAATAAAGCTTTTGAATTTAAGATGGAGTTTTATGATCTTTCAAAGACACTACAGCATACAATTTCCTTTAATATAGAAAATTCCCCTACTAACAAACCCCTTGTTTCGGAACATACAGAGGTTTTCGATACAAGTAGTTTGGAGGCTCTGAAGCAAAGTAGTACGTTAGATATTACCATCACGTTAATGTCTAGTCCTACAGGCTCTGTTTTAACGACTGCTTCGAAAGGCATGATTGCCTTAAAGTCCAAAGGGGTCTTTTATTTACAACTATCAGAATGAGATGGCTATTATTCTTGGGATTTTTTGTATCCCTTCAGGCACAAAATAAGCAAATTTTATACGGATTTAAAGAGGTTCCACAACAAATCCTATTAAATCCGGGTGCTCAAATCGACTATAAAGGGTATATAGGGGTGCCTTTACTCTCGCATATTCATTTTAATGCAGGTGTGACGGGGTTTTCTGCATTTGATATTTTTGCTGACGACGGGAGAGACTTTAATCAAAAAATACAAGACGTTGTGTATGATATGGATTCCAAAGATTTTTTTGGATTCAATCAACAATTAGATCTCTTTTCCGCTGGATTTAGATTCAAATCTTCTTCAGAAAAAACATTTTTTATCTCCTTCGGACTCTATCAAGAATCCGATGTGTTTTTCTATTTCCCAAAAGATTATGCGGTTTTGGCTCTTGAAGGCAATTATAATAACTTAAATAGGCGTTTCAATCTTGGCGATTTGAGTGTAAGTGCCGAAGTGTCCTCCGTTTTTCATGTAGGGATCAATAAAAAAATTAATTCTAAGTGGACCGTTGGTCTAAGAGGTAAAATATATTCTAGCATTGTTCAGGCTTCCTCCACCGAAAATTACGGTTCTTTTACCACGGTAGAAGGGACTTCTAATTTCCTGACTCACAGGATTGATCTTGATATGAAATTACAAACTTCCGGGCTTTCATTCGCTACCGATTCGACTGCCACTAATCAGGTTGATGTTCTAAAAAGTCGACTTCTGCTCGGCGGAAATTTAGGGGTGGGTATTGATGTTGGATTTACGCATGAACCCAGTCCAGAATGGACAATAGATGCAAGTCTTCAGGATCTCGGTTTTATCAATTATTCTAAAGACGTTCAAAATTATGAGGTCAATGGCTATTTAGAATATGAAGGTATTCAGTCTGTTTTTCCACCAATTGCTTCAGATCAAACAGCACAAGAGTATTGGGACGAGGTTAATGATGATTTTGAGGATCTATTTAAAGTGGATAGTACCACAACGGCCTACATCAAATGGCGCCCTTTAAAACTGAATACTTCTGTGAGTTATAATTTTGGAAAAAAAAACAACAAAGAATGTAATTGCTTAGATAAGTCTGACCCCACTTTTCAGAATAGGGTAGGAGCACATTTGTTTGCACTCAAACGCCCCAATCATCTACAGTGGGCGCTATCTGCATTTTATTATCGAAAACTCTTCAAAGGCTTACAGTTAAAAACGACCTATACTGTTGATACATATTCATCTAAAAATGTTGGACTTGGAATGTCAGCTGCTTTGGGCCCTGTACAGTTTTATATCATGGCCGACAATTTATTGGATTATCAAAACGTAGCTAAATCACAAAGTGTATCTTTACAATTAGGGTTTAACTATATATTTAAAAATAATGAAGACTAAATTTTCTATTTTCCTTTTGGTACTGAGTATGCAAATGAATTCATATACTCAATCGAGTATAAATGATTATAAGTACGTGACCGTCGCTGAAAAATTTGATTTTTTAAAATCTAAAAATCAATATAAACTAAATGATTTAACCTCGTTTTTACTTAAAAAAAGTGGTTTTATGGTTTTAAAGACTTCCGATAAGAGGCCTCAAGATTTATATCAAAACAACTGTTTAGGCTTAAATGCAAACATCATTAATACGAAAGGGTTTTTAAAAACAAAACTCCATTTAGAACTTGTGAATTGTAGAAATGAGGTTGTCTTTACGTCGGAGACTGGATCTTCTAAAGAAAAAGAGTACAAGAAAGCATACCATGAAGCTTTGAGAAATGCATTCAATTCAGTGCAGGCTCTCAATTACAAATATAATGGCACAGTTCCAGAAATTTCATCTACTGAAAAAATTGAAATCCAAGTCCCTACTGTTGCGATTGAAACCACCACAGCACCTGTTGTGGCTGAAGTTCCAACGACAGAAGTGTCTACTAAAATGGTCGTTTCTAAATTGATTGTTACCCCAACCGATTCTGGGATTGATTTTATAGAGAATAGTTCTGGAACTACGAAATATTCGACGCATGCAACGCTATTTGATGCGGTGTATATTATAGAAAATCAAGCGGGTATTATTTACAAACGGGGCCAAAACTGGGTTCGTGAGTATGTCGAAAATGGTAAGACAACCATTGAAGCGCTCAACATTCAACGTTAACGATCATACTTGTCTTTCCAGCGTTGTTTTAAAAAGTCTTGTTGCGCATTTTCACGGGCATTATTCCCCGGTTTATAGAATTGTGTATTTTCGATCCCTTCAGGTAAAAACTCTTGAGTTACAAAATTTAGATCATAATTATGCGCGTACTTATAGGACTCGCCATAGCCTAAATCCTTCATCAATTTGGTAGGGGCATTTCGGATGTCAAGTGGTACCGAAAGGTTTCCTGTATTTTTCACGAGTTCCATGGCTTGATTAATGGCGGCATAGGCCGCATTACTCTTAGGCGAACATGCCAAGTACGTGGCGCATTGGCTTAAAATAATTCGGCTTTCTGGCATTCCAATGGCGGCCACCGATTGAAAAGTACTGTTTGCTAATACTAACGCAGTAGGATTGGCATTTCCAATGTCTTCACTTGCCAAAATCAGTAAGCGTCGAGCAATAAACTTTACATCTTCGCCTCCTTCTAGCATGCGGGCCAACCAATATACGGCGCCGTTGGGGTCACTTCCTCGAATGGATTTAATAAATGCCGAAATAATATCGTAGTGCTGATCTCCAGTTTTGTCATATAAAACCGTGTTATTCTGAACTTTCTCTAACACCAAGTCGTTGGTGATTGTGACTTCATTTGCAGATTCAGAATTGACAATTAATTCAAAAATATTAAGTAATTTTCGAGCATCGCCCCCTGATAAACGCACTAAAGCTTCGGTTTCTTTTAAGTTAATTTTCTTTTCAGATAACGCCTCATCCATTGTAATGGCGCGCATTAAGAGCGATTCTAAATCTTTGGTGTTAAATGGTTTTAAGGTATACACCTGACAGCGCGAGAGTAGGGCAGAGATGACTTCAAAACTAGGGTTTTCGGTGGTGGCTCCGATCAAAGTGACCCAGCCTTTTTCGACCGCTTGAAGCAAGGAGTCTTGTTGTGATTTGCTAAACCGATGAATTTCATCAATAAATAAAATGGGATTTTTGGTGGTAAATAAACCCCCACCTTTTTTTGCTTTTTCGATGATTTCTCTCACATCTTTGACGCCCGAACTAATGGCACTTAAGGTGTAAAATGGCCGTTCTGATTCTTGGGCGATAATGGTGGCAAGGGTTGTTTTTCCGATGCCTGGCGGGCCCCAGAAAATCATAGAGGGAATCAATCCTTGTTTTAAAGCTTGCGTCAATGCTCCTTGGGGTCCAATGAGGTGTGATTGACTAATATAATCGGTCAATTTTTTTGGACGTAAGCGTTCTGCCAAAGGTGCATTCATCTTACAAAACTAAAGTTTTTTTTCATATAAATATGACATTCTAACATAATGCCTTTTTTTGGCGGGTTATTTGCTGAGGTTTAGTAAATTTATAGGAATGAATTCACAAGATCAATTTCGGTTTTCAACAGGGGTTATCGGCTATCCGATTGCTTTTGTGTTATTGCTTTGGATTGTATTTTGGATGGAAATCCGTTTTGGATTCCGCTGGAATGATTTTGGCGTGTATCCACGAACGTTTTCGGGGTTAAGAGGGGTTTTATTTAGTCCGTTTATTCATGGCAGTGTGCAACATTTATATCATAATTCGACGCCATTATTGGTGTTATCGATGGCGTTGTTTTATTTCTACAGAGCCATTGCATGGCCCATTATTTTATATGGGATTTTAGCGTCTGGCACTCTCACTTGGATGATTGGAAGTTCGGCCTATCATATTGGTGCGAGTGGACTTATTTATGTGTTGATGAGTTTTTTATTGTTTAAAGGCATTTTCTCAAAACATTACCGATTAACAGCACTCTCCCTTGTGGTGGTGTTTTTGTACGGGAGCATGTTGTGGTATGTGTTTCCAATTAAAGAAAATATGTCCTGGGAAGGCCATCTGTCCGGTTTGATTGTTGGGTTTATATTTGCTTTAGGGTTTAAAAAAGAAATTGCGAAACCTTTCAAGTATGCGTGGGAAGATCAAAACTATAACGACGCTGACGATCCCTTTTTACAACAGTTTGATGCCGACGGAAATTTTATCGAAACTTTAGAAGAAACCCATACGGCAGATCCTTCTATAGAAATTCAATACAACTACAAAGAAAAGGACGTTTAGAGGCGTTGTCTGACGACTTCATACAGAAATGCACCACAAGCTACAGAAACATTTAAAGACGCAATACTGCCATACATAGGAAGCTTGGCTTTGTCGTCCACCAGTTTTAAAATAGACGGATTGATGCCTCGGTCTTCAGAACCCATAATAATGGCACATCCTTTTTTAAAATCGATGTCATAAATGGTATCTTCTGTTTTTTCGGTGGCAGCCACAACTTTGATGTCGGAGGCTTGTAAATAAAACATAGCATCCTTGATATGGTCGACTTTACAGATCGGGATATTAAAAACCGCACCGGCACTTGTTTTAACGGTGTCTCCGTTTATGGGAGCACCACCACTTTTTTGAACGATGATTCCATCCACACCTGTACATTCGGCGGTTCTGATAATGGCGCCAAAATTTCGGACATCACTTATTTGATCGAGGAGTAAAAACAATGGATTTTCTTTGGTGCCTTGAACGGCAGTGATCAATTCTTCTAAGTCATAGAATGCGATGGGCGACATGTTGGCTACCGCACCTTGGTGGTTGTGGGGCGTCAATCGGTTTAGCTTTTCAATAGGCACATACGAAAAGTTGATGTTTTGTTTACGTAACAGTTTTTCTAATTCTGTAAACAATTCGCCACTGAGTCCTTTTTGTAAAAACACTTTATCAATAGTGTTTTCCGCTTCAATCGCTTCAATAATAGCCCGAAGGCCATATATTTTGGTTTCTTTCTCCATGCTGCAAAAGTAAGTAATCGTCTCAAATTTTATACTAACATCCGCCTATAAAAAAACCACCCAAATTGGGTGGTTTTAAAATTTCATTTTGGGTTGCTATTATTGAATCACTAGTTTTTTAGTGGTGGTTCCATAATCAGATTTTATCTTCATAAAATACATCCCTTTTTGATATTGATTTAAATCGAGCGTAAATTCATTCCTGTTCACAGGCACTTTGCTCATGATAGTTTTTCCAGTAATGTCATACAAATCAAAACTAATGTTTGAAACGTTTTTAAGTTTTAATTTAAAGACACCTGCAGACGGATTTGGATATATACTTAGAATATCACTAACGCTGTTAATATCTGCAACAGATAAACTTTCAGAACAATTGTAAACCACAATTTCGTCTACATACCATCCATCTACACCATTACAGCCATCACTTCCAAATTCCCATCTCAGTTTGAGCGTCTTATTTGCTGTGATCCCCATAGACGATAAATCGACGATACTTTGGCCCCATACACTTAGAGATCCTCCATCATCACTTCCAGAAAAAGCGATTTCACCTCTCAAAGGGCTGTCATTATCATCCAAGTTTAGTGTGAGATTGTACGGGTTTTGAGTAAATGAGGCTGCGGGTACGAGTGTCCACGCACCGCCATCAATACTGTATTTTAGATTCCCGCCATCATATTTTTTTTCCGATGCAACGCTGTGATTAAACGCTAACTCAAAGGTTCCGCTTGTGTAATTTGGGATGGTAATTGTTGGACTCTCGAGTCTGATAATCCCGTTTTGTAAACTCGTATCACAATCGCCATTTCTAGGATTTGGTGCAAAGATACCGGATCCCGTTCTGTTATCAGGAAGTCCTGTTGCAATTGTCCACTCTCTAGATTCCCATGAGGCGTTTTCCGCATGTTGTGTTACGACCCAGTTACCGAGACCACTTTCCCAGTCTTCACTAAAAATTGGGTTTGAACTTGCTGCACCACAAATGGCAGGGGTATCGGTGTCTAAAAGTGTTGCATAATCACAAGCATTATCATCTCTTAGTTCCGTAGCGAGTAACGCTTTAGTAATGTTTGCGACGTCTGCGCTTGTAATTATTTGTCCTGAAGGTCCAGCTGGAGTTTCCGTCGTGGTAAGTCCTTCTAGATTCGTTCCAATTAAGTCTGTTGCCGCAGCTTCTATCGCATCTGCAAACACTCCAAAATCACTTGTAAAAGTCAAATATTCACTTTGCGTACGCCAAAAAATATGCGCTGCTTTGGTAAATCCTAAGGCACTAATAGTTTGACCATTATAGGTACCTCCATCCACGAGTAAGGCATATAAGTGGTTTGCAATCCCTGAGTTGGAATGAACCCCCCCTCCATCATTATCAGCTCCACATACAAAATTGCTATCAGATACTTTTCCTGGATCCCCTAAAAAGGTTGGATCCCATAGATCTCTAATGGCCCCAAATAGAGTCGTGTCTTCACCCATTTTCCAACGTAACGAACTATTACTGCTTGTCCGTAAAGAAAGATCCTCTCCATCGTCGTTGTAACTGTTTAATAAATCAACAGTTTCTCCCCAAATATCAGAGTAGGCTTCATTTAGTGCGCCTGATTCGAAAGCATAGATTAAATCATTCGTTCCATCTGTGTAGGCATGTCCCCATTCATGTGCGACGACATCGTCAGAAATTACGCCTTCACAATAACTTGTATTAACGCCATTCCATGACGCATTTGGACAGTCTGTCGCTTCGTCGTTATTTATAGTTTTCATTTGTGCCCCATTCCCATCATAGGAATCAAATCCAAAGGTGTTATTAAATAAATGATATATATGACCTGCAGAACTGATTAGAGTTCGCTGGTCTGGGTTTAGAAACCCAGGAAATAAATTACCTTCTGTCCAACGTTGGTCACTCGTATCTCCTTCATACAGAACTCTGTCAAGTGCATGTGCCATTCCTGTAAATTGCTCCACCAGTTTTCCGGTTTTAGCATCTATAAAAAGATATTCTCTTACATCGACATCATTACGGACTTCAATTCTGTAGGCTAAATGCTTCGAAGTGATAACCCCTTGAACGAGGCCTTTAGGAAAGATAAATAATTCGTTTGTAATTGTTTTTAACGGATTGCTTGAAGCATTGATATTTTGATTTTTCACCAATTCAACTGCAATTTCACCTGCTTGTTGTTTGTTTAAGCGAGGTTTTGCATCTAAGGAAATATCAGAAATAATGGTTCCGTTTATGGACCTTAAGTTTTCATTTTTATCAAAATGAAATTTTAATTGTCCATCATAGACGGGTACCCCTTTATAATGTTGTTTTAAGGTGTGGTGTTTGAATCCGTAGTTATCGGTTTTGGTGACACCATCACTAAGTGTTTGATCTGTAGAGTTGATCGCATAGATAGATTGGTTTGTTGCTAAAAAGTTAGCGACTTTATCTTCTATGCTTTTTCCTTTTAGGGAAAGTGAATTGTTAGCAGGAAAACTAACCAAACTAGGCGTTGGTATGTTTTTCTGGAATTTTACTGTTGCATTTGTTACCTGTTGAAATGAGTTTAAAACTCTATTCGTGTTTTGAGAATTTACGGATAGGTCAACAAAGACTAGAACTAAAATTAAGAGTATAGTTTTTTTCATGATCTATATATTTATGTTTTTTTAATTAAAAAGGGGCTATCTATTCGATAGCCCCTTTTTTGGTTTTATTTTACTTATTATTCTTCATTCAATACATTTATTTCATGAAAGAAATAGCCGTATTGTGTCAACCAATCTACATAAGAGACACCGTCTTGTACGAAATCATATTCTAAATCCATTGTATTTGTACAAGGATCAATGGTTCCAGTCCCACTTAAATAGTATAAGGGTTGAACCGCTCCATCATACTCAGTTTTCATGTAGAGTTGTTCTTCAATTGTAAAACTACCTGTAGTTTTATCAACATCCATTAACACTTTTTCTTGTTCTAAAATCGTCTCTGACCATCCATCAGTCATGAAAACAACACCAACTCCAGTAATTTCAAGATTACCGTCTGCATCAAGTGTAGTGGTAACTTCAGTATCACCCCACATGTCTTCACCTGACCAAGTTCCAACATAATTTTCTAAATCCATGGCGCTTTTTTCACCAACTTTCTCTAGAGTATAATCTTGTCCGGCCTTCGTTACTTTTGCTAATATATAATGTAAATCAGCACAAGCGTCAGTAGTATTCACTGCGGCTGGAAAACTATGGGTTGCGCCATTAATAACTCCCACTTGATCAAGTGTAATTTCGAGATCTAAATCAATAGCAATTTCATTTGCACTGTAAAAATCAGCAACAATATAATACTCTCCATCAGGATATGTACCTAGAAAATTAAGCGTTTCGAACCCACTTCCGTCTTCTTCTGTTAGAATTCCTGTATAAGGTACGTCTGTAATTAACAAACGCATATCCGCTAAATCAGTTGCTTCAATTGCTTCTCCATAATTGTTAGTCACCGCACTAGATGCCGCCCAAGACAATCCAATAGCCAAATCATCTTCACTATGGTTCATAATGCTAAATGTAACTGAAGTTCCAGAAATAGAATTTAAATTTGCTTCTGTTCCATCCGTTATTTGAATGGTCGCTGTTTCTGTATCTTCAAGTATTTCATCTGCGTGAATGGTGAATACATCCGAAATAGATGTAGTTCCAGCAGCAATGGTTACAGTTGATGGGAAATCGAAATCATCTCCTTTTGTAGCGTCTCCACCTGTTTGTGAAAGGTGTACTCTCACATTCGTAATTTGAGCTTCGCTGATGCTTACAGTAAACCCATAAGTGGTTTCAGCTTCTACAAGCGATTGCTCACCTTCAAAATCTAATGCCACTGTTAATGATGGGCTAGAAGGTGCATTTGTAGCATCTCCTGTAGCATCATCCTCAGTACACGCTGTAGTAAGAATGATCGCACTCATTACTAAAGCTATTTTTAAAAATTTGTTTTTCATATTATATATCTATATGTTAATTAATCAACTTGTTTTACCAATTTCTCATAAAACTCTCTTGTCGCTCCAACACCTCTAAAGTATCCAATTGTGAAATTTAATTCATCGACACCATTGACATCGTCAGGATTTGCAAATGAAGTTGACGCTCCACAAGGTATAGATTCAAACGTACCTCCAGCACCTTCACAGGTCATTACAGGCGAACCATTTAGCAATAAAGCTGCTTCATCTAAGTCTACATCCATTACTGTAATGTAGCCTGTTGTGTTGTCTACTGTAAAGAAAAACTCATTATCGTCCCAATACGCTAAACCTGCATGTCTGTAAATAGTAGCATCTACAGATTCAATAATTCTATCGGTATCATCCCAATGGTCTATATACCCACCAGAATTCCAGTATGCACTTTCTGTTACGGTATAGATTCCTGCATAACGTGTCCCCACAGCAACTTTAGTGGTTTTGGCATTGTTTAATGCCCCACCCTCAGAAGTTGATGAAACATATTCTAAATTCCAGAAATCACCAATGTTAAGTTGACCGTCATTAGCTGGTAATCCAGCGCCATTAATTTCAATATTCGCAATTAAATCTTCATAAGTAAATGACAGAGAAAAACTACTAATAGATCCAATAGTTGTATCTGTAATTTCAATAGTTTCTAATAAGACTCGATTACTTACGTCGCCTGTTACTGAATTTGTAAAGGAATTGTAAATTGAAACAGACGATGTCTGTACGGCTCCTTGGTAAATAGAAGCTGTTGCGCTGTATGTGTTTCCACCACCAACAACATAACTAAGCAGTGGATTGTTAACTTTTACAAGTCCACCTGTTGTTGCATCTCCTGTTAATTCGTCATTATCTTCATCTATACAAGATGTAAATGCAAATAATGCGATTAGTGGGAGGATTAAATATTTGATTTTTTTCATTTTTATGATTTTTTAGTGTTAATTATTATTGCCAGAATAAAGTAGAGGTTAATAAGTCACCACCAATACTAGAAGTCGCTGTTTGATAATTTGCATTATTCAAAGAAGGTTCTAATGTTGGGTAATAAAATCTAGAAGGGATTTCAGCAATATCTCCCTCAACAGCTGGTGTTAATACAGGAAGTTTTGTACGTCTCCATTCTGTCCACGTTTCAAATCCTTGTCCAAATAAAGCGATCCATTGTTGGGTTGCAATTTTTGAAGTACCATCTGCTTGTGAAGTGATCGCAATTCCGTCTTGCGCTAAGTATTCAGCAGCGTTTAAACCATTTGCAGCAAAACTAGCTGTAATACCATTATTATAGAATGTGTTTACAGTTGAAAGTCCACCAGAAATATACCCTTTGTTAGCCGCTTCAGCCATTAAGAAGTATAATTGAGAATAAGACATTACCACACCCGGTAATTCTGGGTTTAGGTAAAAATCGCCTAATCCAGAGATGCCTGCATAGGTGTATCCTAAATCTTCATTTGGAAGTGTTGTTTGATTTCCGTATCCAGAAGGTTTTCCTCTAATAACTCCATCGGACTCTGCAGGTGAAGCATAGACTTCTAAACGAGGGTCAGAAAGACTAGATAATAATTCAACGAGCACAGTGTTTACTTTATATTCAACTCTAGCACCGTCAACGATTGTCTCCCAAATTGGGTTACCGTCTGGAGCTGCTGATAAGTAAGTTAACTGAGCATTGTCTGCATTCGATCCAAAGACCATTCCTGAGTTTACAATTGCTTGTAATTCTGCACCGACACTTCTTGTAGATGAGATACGCATAAGCGCTCTAAATTTCAGAGAGTTAGCAAGTTTTAGCCATTTGCTAGTGTCGCCACCATAAAATAAATCTGAACTTGGAACGATACTTCCTGATCCGCTAGATAAAAGTGCAGCAGCATCCGTTAGCATTTGAATAACGCCTTCAAAAACAACACTTTCGCTGTCATATGCTGGTTGTAAAACCGCACCGTCTATTGATTGTGTAAAAGGAATTGGACCGTAAAGCTCTGTTAGCGTTTGGTATCCAATGGCCTGCATTACTAATGCAACACCTTGTAAGTTGGTGTTTCCATCAACTTCAGCTAAGTCATACATTGCTGACGACTCCGAAATTGTTAGGGTATAGATGTTACTCCATACAGCGTCAATTACACCTCTACGTGGTACGTATCGCGCTTCGTCGTTGTACTGAACTTTGGACCAGTGTTGTGCCCAGCATTCACCCATATCTCCTCCAGCTTGAACGCCGTAGATTGTGTTCACAAAGGTTCTTTGTGCATATCCTAATAACAAGTGCGCAGGAATTGCGACCGGGTTGTTAGGATCTTGATTTAGCTCTTCAAAGTCTTTTGTACAGCCTGTTACTAGTACAAAACTTAAAAAAGCATATAGTATAATGTTTATGTTTTTCATAATTTTTTTTTTAGAATTTTAAGTTTACGTTAAAACCAATTGTTCTAGCAGAAGGATACTGACCAAATTCCTGACCTTGTTCTCCATTTGAACTACTAAATCCAGTTTCAGGATCGATGTGTGGTGCATTTTTATAAAGCAATGCTAAGTTTCTTCCTACAACTGATACTTTCATAGATTCAAAAGGAACTTTGTCAAGGAATTTAGATGGTAAAGAATACCCGAAAGTCACTTGTCTTAACTTCACATAAGAGGCATCAAATATTGCACTTGATTCGATACTGTTACTGTAAGATGCTTGGTTAAATGATTTTGCAGAAACAGTAACATCATTAGGTACAAACCCTCCGTTACCATCAGCTCTAACCCCGTTTCCAACAACTCCAGTCTCACGACCAATAAGTGATTCTTCTAAGGTACCTGCATAACGACCCCAAGAGTACGTCATACTGTGTACATCGCCACCAATCTTAGCATCTACAAGTGCTGCTAAGCTGAAGTTTTTGTATTTAACACTAAAGTTGGCACCACCAGTCCAATCTGGAGCAATGTTTCCAAGAACTTTTTGAGTTGAATCAATTACAGGAAGACCGTTACTATAAATAACTTGTCCGTCATCTGTTCTTGAGAAATCACGTCCTACAATAGAACCGTAAGGAAGGCCTGGACGCGCTTCTAATGAAACTCCCCATTGTCCACCAAGTACATAGGTATCTAAGCCACCAAGAGAGGTTACTTCACTCTCATTCTGAGCCCAGTTTAAATCAACATCAAAAGAGAAATCTCCTTTATCGATGATGGTCGCGCCTAATTGTATCTCAATACCTTTATTGCTCATATCGGCAATATTATCCCATGAATTTGTAAATCCAGTTGAAGAAGAAACTTGTATTGGTACAAGTAAATCCTCACTCAATTGATCGTAGTAAGTAGCACTTAAACGTACTCTGTTTGCAAAGAGTCTAGCATCTAAACCAAATTCAACTCCAGTAACAGTTTCCGCTTTTAAGTTCGGGTTGTACTGTGTGTTTGGAGAATATCCTTGGTTACCAAAGCCTGTATTCGCTAATCCAAACGTCGAGTTAATTGCATAAGCACCTAAAGCACCCGTACTACCAACTTCAGACCATCCACCTCTTACTTTTAAGAAATCGATTTTAGCAGCAGAAAGATCAACCATTTTAGATATTAAAAGGGATCCTGCAACTGATGGGTAGAAGAATGAATTGTTTGCTACTGGTAAAATACTTGCCCAGTCATTTCTAGCAGTAAAGTCTAAAAACACCATTTCTTTAAAAGAAAATTGTCCGTAAGCATAGGCACTACTAATTTCTTGTTCACTTAGGTTACCACTTAAACTTGCAGTCGCACCTGTTTGAAGGTTGGAAAGGTTGTATAAGTTTGGTAATTCTAAACTAGGAAGGTACCCAGAGATTGCATTGTATGTTCTTCTCATTTGATTTCCTCCTACACTAAGAGAGAATCCAATATCTTCAGAAATTGCTTTGTTGATTGTCAATAAAACACTCGCGTTAATTTCTTCAAATCGTCTTTGAACTTCATAGTAACTACCGTTTTGGGCGTTGTTACTTCCAATTGCTTGACGTTGTGTTTCTAATTGACTGTAACTGTCTGTTCCTATTTTAGTATTTAAAGACATCCAATCCGTTAAATCGTAGTTTAAATCGATATTACCAATTAAACGGTCCTTAGAAAATGTGTTAAGATTTGTTTCTAACACCCAGTAAGGGTTGTTTTGGAAATTATGATTCCAGTTTAAAGGGGTTCCTTCTGCAGCAGTTCCTACTGGTGCTAACGGAAAGTCTCTCCAACCTCTAAGTTTTTGGAAATCTACGTTTCTTGCAGACCATATAAACTGTTGAAATGGATTCTCATTGTTATAACCTGAGATTGGTAAGTTTCCACTATCAATATTAAAATAGTTTAAAGAGACTGAAGCATTCATGCGTTCTCCTAACTCTACAGAACCACTAAGACCGATCGTTATTTTTTCTAACGATGTATTTGGTACCATTCCTAATTCTTCTGAATTACCAATAGATAATCTGAAGTTTTCATTTGATAATGATACATTGTTAGATGTGTTTACACCTGTGTCAAGGAAATCTTTCACGTTGTTTGGACGCGATACCCATGGTAATGGTTGTCCACTATATAACTGAGAATCCCATTGTACAAATTCTAAACCAACATCCAAAGGAGGACCCCAACTCTCATCAACACCATCGCCAACACCGCCACTTGCGCCGTTTACGTATTCGAAGTAAGAAGGATCACCACCTTGACCATATGAGTTTTGGTAGTTTGGTAATAATAAAGGATTAGAGAATGTGATGTTACTATTTACAGAAACACTGAATTTTTTCCCAGCAGTTCCTCTTTTAGTTGTGATTACAATCACACCGTTACCAGCTCTTAAACCATATAATGCAGCTGCATTAGGGCCTTTAAGGACTGTTACCGATTCAATATCGTCTGGATTGATATCTGCAGCTCCATTTGGTAAATCAACACCACCACTTGAACCAGCGTTTCCATAACTACGGTTATCGATTGGCACACCATCTACTACATACAAAGGTTCGTTATTACCTGTAATAGAAGAATTACCCCTTAATACAATTCTAGAGGAAGCACCAACGCTACCAGAAGTTCCAGTTACTTGTACACCAGCAATTTTACCACTTAAAGCATTTGAGATGTTACTCTCTCTTGCTTCCGTCATACCTTCACCTTTAATACTTTGAACGGAATATCCTAAAGCTTTTTCGTCTCTTTTAATACCAAGAGCGGTTACAACGACTTCTTCTAAAGTGTTGTCTGCTGCTAAAGTTACATTTACTGTAGTACTTGTTCCAACAGTAATATCTTGACTCGAATAGCCTACATAGCTAACACTAAGGACATCGCCTTGGTTTGCTTTAATAGAGTAATTTCCGTCAAAATCGGATGTTGTTCCAGTCGAAGTTCCTGCAATTGCTACAGTTGCTCCTATAAGTGGCATCCCACTATCATCTGAAACGGTACCTGTTACGGTAAGTTGTTGTGCGAATGAAAGTTGCACAGTAAACGCCAAGAATAGCGTTAGAATGATTCTAAACTTTGTTTTCATTTTTGTTATTTATTTAAATTAGTCCTCGCAAAAGTGACGATTATAACTCAAATAACCAACTTTTTGTTTATTTAATT
>CAJQLD010000073.1 GCA_905479095.1 uncultured Flavobacteriaceae bacterium | reverse complement strand
AACTAGTTATATGGAGAATAAACCTCCTGTTTATACGCCTCTATTTCCCGATAATAGGAACTTTTGTTCTCGTTTATCATTTTCTAAAGTCTGCATTCTTTTTTTAAGTTGCGCTTATTCAGCGCATACGTAAAAGGGTATAAAAACACCACATATCCACACACCGGTTTGTAGTTACAGTTTCTTAATAGTTTACTTAAATGTTGAATTGGTTAAAATGAAGAATCAGATTTGGGATCTAAGACGTGTTAAATGTACTAAAAAAAAATTAATAGCGGCCAAAGGAGCTTGGTTTTTAACATAATACTGTTCAATACCTTTAATCCAAAAACCGATCTTTTAGTTCGGGAGCCGGTACCCTGCAATGCTCTGTTTTTCCAAACCAACGGTAGCGGTTGTTGGCGATCAATCGATACAAGCCATCGCGTATAAAACGGGGGATGAGGTATCCAATTAGAAAAACGGAATACAGCCCTCCTAAGATTTTACATAGTTTTAGAACGGCATGGCTTCGTTCGTAGAATTTACCATCTGTATAAACGATAATAGTGTCTAAATTCCCATGATTTAGCACCTCTTTTGGAATCAGGTTTTGGGCATACTCACTTTGTAAAGACGCAAATTTTAAACTCTCTTTTTTATCTTTAGATATGAGGAAGTTGACACTCCGATTACAGAGGTTACACACGCCATCAAAAAAGACCGTAGTTTGCATTATTTTTTAGAATTTACATATTCCAAGCGGTCAATATTAACGGTCGTCGTAAACAGTCCATAGTTGACTACCGCTTTGTTTTTTTCGAGTTTATCAATTGTACCCACAGCGCGGCCATCTTCCAATCGGACGGAATCTCCGAGGACCAAAACGCGTTTTGGTTTGGGTGGAATTAAAGCCGCTTTTGCTTTTTGTTTCTTTTTTTGTTGACGAATGACTTCCACCTTTTTCTCAACTTCTTTTTTTAATTCAATTTCTTTGGCAATCAACACCTTTTTTTGCTTTTGACTTACTTTTTGGCGTTTCGAATTCTCTACCTGAACCAATTTAAAAAGCTCTGCCATTAACTCCCGTTTCCGGTTATCATCAAAGTATTTTCCGCCTAAGTCACTAATTTTTTGACCCAGATATACCAAGCGTTGATTGCTATCAAAAAGCTCTTGATAGCTTTGTAATTTTTTCTTAGCCTTCGCATTGGTCGTTTCTAATTTATCGGCTTCCTGACTTTTTTTGATCTCATTTTGCTTCAAGGCCCGTTCTGTTTTTTCTAGTTTAGAACGTTCTTTTTGCAGTTTAGCGATGGTTTTATCAAACCGTATTTTGCCGCGTTCAATCTTCTTTTTAGAGCGATTAATCAAACTAAAAGGAATGCCGTTTTTTTGAGCCACCTCAAAAGTAAAAGAACTCCCGGCCTGACCAATGACCAACTTAAACAAGGGCAGCAAGGTTTTTTCATCAAACAACATATTCGCATTTTGGATGTGTGGTAATTCGTTTGCCAAAAGTTTTAAATTGCTATAATGCGTCGTGATAATGCCAAAAGCTTCTCGTTCATAAAAAACTTCTAGAAAGGTTTCGGCTAAAGCACCCCCCAATTCAGGGTCACTACCGGTTCCAAATTCATCAATTAAAAAGAGCGTATGTTTATTACATTTCTTTAGAAAATAATTCATTTGTTTCAAGCGATAGCTATACGTACTTAAATGATTTTCAATGGATTGATTGTCGCCAATATCACTTAGAATAGAATCAAACAAACAGAGTTTTGAACGTTCATGAACTGGGATTAACATCCCTGATTGTACCATGAGTTGCAACAATCCTACGGTTTTAAGGGTGATACTCTTTCCGCCGGCATTGGGCCCCGAAATCACGATGATTCGACTTTCGGTTGTCATGGTGATGGTTTGAGGAAAGGTCGTAATCCCTTCGTTTTGATTCGCCACCAACAACAAGGGGTGGTAGGCGTTGACCAAGTCTATTTCTTGATGTTTGGTGATTTCTGGGAGCACTCCCGAAATTGATTTTGCATACTTTGCTTTGGCATAGATGACATCAATTTTTGTTAAAAACAACTGGTAGTCTTCTAAAAGTGGGGCATACCCACGAATAAAACTGGTGAGTTCGAGCAAAATTCGCTTGATTTCTTCGGTTTCTTCAAACTCTAAATTATTTAGATCCCGTTGGTGTTGTTGGGTGGTATCCGGTTCAATATACACAATACTCCCTGTTTTACTTGCGCCCAAAATACTGCCTTTGACTTTACGACGATACATGGCTTTTACGGCCAAAACACGGCGGTTTTCCATGACGGTTTCCCGAATATCGTCCAAATAGTCGGCACTATTATACATGCTTAAAGCTGAATTAAAACTGGTATTGATTTTAGTTCGAACCGATTGAATCGATTTCCGTAAGCCATACAAGGTATCGGAAGCATCATTCCGAATGTCTCCATATTTATCGATTACGCCGTTGATTGTCTCTGAAATGTCTTTATTGGGTTCTAATTCAGATGAAAGGGCCTTTAAAAGCGGGTAGTATTCATGAAATTTTTTGAAGAATTTCAGCAACACATTGGTGGTGACACAGATACCAGCAATTTTACGAAAGCCATCAATTTCTAAATAATTATTTTCAATCCGAACTAATTTTAATTCTTCGGTAATGGCATCAAATCCATGATTAGGGACTCGATTTTCATTATCAAAAGACGTTACAAATTCGTTGGTCAGTTGAAGTGCTTCAAGTACATCCACTCTTTCTGAAAATGGAGTTGTAGATAAGACCTCTAGTTTCCCCAAAATGGTTACATTGTGAGTCGCTACCTGAAGAATTACGGATTCAAATTCTAAATCTTGTAAAGTTTTTTTGGAAATATTAATCATATCGGTCGTGCATAAGCCTCCACAAATGTAGGTATTAATGTTTGAAAAATATAGTTTAAATTAGCGTACTAAATCAGAATGTTTAACCAATTTAATTAATATGCTAAAGCTCAAAGGAACCTGGTTACCCCCCTTAGAATCTGAATTTTCGAAGCCCTATTTTGAAAAATTAGATATTTTTGTACGTGTGGAGTATGGCTTGCATTCTTGTTATCCTCCGTTCGATCAGTTATTTAACGCCTTTGATGCTTGTGCATTTGAAAATACAAAAGTTGTCATCATCGGTCAGGATCCCTATCATGGCGAAGGGCAAGCCAATGGTTTGAGTTTTTCAGTGAATGAGAACTTAGCACATCCACCTTCTTTAAAAAATATTTTCAAGGAATTGGAATCTGATATCGGGCTTCCATACCGCTCTAATGGGGACCTAACTGCCTGGGCTAATCAGGGTGTTTTATTGCTCAATGCCACTTTGAGTGTGCGGGCCAAATTTGCGGGCAGCCATCAAAAACAAGGGTGGGAAGAATTTACAAATGCTGTGATCAAGATGCTGTCCAATCAAAAATCGGATCTAATTTTTTTGTTATGGGGAAGCGTCGCTAAAACGAAACGAAATCTCATCGATACCAAAAAACATACAATTTTAAAAAGTGGGCATCCATCGCCCATGAGTGCTAACAGAGGACATTGGTTTGGAAACAACCATTTTAGCAAAACAAATGCCGCTCTTAAATTAAAGGGCAAATCGCCTATAGATTGGGGTTAGTCGTCCAAGTTCGCGACCAATCGATCGTAGGGCCATTTTTCGGAAATAATCTCTAATTCTAACAATTGATTTTGAACCGCTTCAACCGTCGACGCTTTAAGCGTTTCTTGTGACCATTCGGTGAGTTCTAGCCACGCTTTTACATCCTCATTTTTTTGTTGATAACGCTCAGAAATAATCGCATCAATATCTGGAATTTGTTTAAAATCAGCCGTGATATTATTGATGATTTTTAGAATCGATTGAAGCGTTTCTTTTTCATTTAATATAAATTCATCGCGCACCGCAATCACAAAACAGGGCCAAGGAGTTGGACATTCGCCCAGACGTCTGAATTTTTTTTGATCGACCAAAGGTTTTGTGGTGAATTTCTCCCACATAAAATAATCGGCTTCTTGTTGACTTAAAGCATCCACAGCACCATCGAGATTTTTAACGACTTCAAATTGTAAATCTGTTGTGGGGTTCCACTCCAAGTGTAATGCATTGACATAGGCCATTAAATGGGAGCCAGAACCATATCTACTGATTGCAGCACGTTGACCTTTTAGTTCGTTCAACTGCTTGAAAGTGGAATCATGCGCGACATGAATCCCCCATATCAAAGGCGATTCTACAAAAACTTGGACAATTTTACTGGGATTTCCTTCGGTAATATCTTTGATAATTCCTTCTGTCAAAATCACCGCCATATCGATTTCATTATTCCGAAGCGCTTGAGTCATTTGACCAGTTCCTCCAAAATAATCCTTCCAACGAACGTTGATGTTGTGTTGCTTAAAATGGCCTTGTTTTAAAGCCAAATACCAAGCGTAATTGAAGTGTTCGGGAACTCCACCAATGCGTACGTTTTTCATTTAAGAAACAAGTTTATTCAGGGTATAAGTAATTAGTTTATCGATCGTCGCTTGCGGGTTTTTACTAAAAAGCCCTAAAGCTCTATTGGCCAAAATAGCATTCATGGAACAGGCTTTATGCCCTAATAACTTTGACAATCCATAAATGGCCGAGGTCTCCATTTCAAAATTAGTCACTTTTAAGCCTTTATAATCAAAGCTATCCATTTTATGATTCAGACTTTCATCTTGCAATTCTAAACGCAACACACGACCCTGAGGGCCGTAAAACCCGCCACAAGTCGCCGTCATTCCAAAAATTGTTTGGTCACTCTTTAATAAATCTTCTAATGTTTGAGAATTTTTTATGATCACTGGATAGGGTTTTTGAGGACTCCATTGCGTATGACTCACAAAAGCATTCTCGATATCCGCATGTTTAATGGCATCCACTTTATACGATTGAAGCATTCCATTAATATCCATCCCGTAGCGACTCAATACAAAGCTATCAACATCGATATCGGGTTGTAATGCTCCTGAGGTTCCAATGCGTATGATCGATAAACTTGTTTTGCGGGCTTTAATTTCTCGAGTTTCGAAATCTATGTTCACCAAAGCATCTAATTCATTGATCACGATGTCTATATTATCCGATCCAATTCCAGTGGAAATAACAGACAGTCGTTTCCCTTTATAGCTGCCAGTTTGAGTTTTAAATTCACGACTTTGAGTTTCAAAATCAACAGTATCAAAATGCTTAGTGACTTCGGCCACGCGATCTTGATCGCCCACAAAAATGATGGTATCTGCAATGTCTGAAGGTTTTAAATGAAGATGATAAATACTCCCGTCAGGATTGAGTATGAGTTCAGAATTTTTTATAGACATATAATTTTTTTTAGCTTAGCCCCCGACCCGTTTCACATTGAAACCAAGGTCTTTCAAAAACCCCATGATTTTATCTCTGTAATCGCCTTGAATGATGATGGTGTCGTTTTTAAAACTCCCACCAACACTGAATTTTTTTTTGAGATCTTTTGCCAGAATTTTAAAATCTTTATCGGCGCCTGTATAGCCTTCAATGATTGTAATGGGTTTTCCTTTTCGCTTTTCGTATTTACAAATAATAGGAGTGTCTTGCATCCAAATAGAAGTTGGTTTGACTTCGGATTGGGGTGCAGGACTTTCGGTATGCTCTGGAAATAGGGTTTTAAGTTGATCTTTTAAATCCATTATTTTTTGGCTAATCCCAATTCTTTGATCCGTTGACTTAAATAGTCTCCAGCAGTGATGTCCTCAAATTGTTTTGGGCTATCGGCATCGATACAACTGTCTAAAACATCTAATTTCATCGCACTAATAGGGTGCATGAAAAAAGGGATGGAGTAACGCGATGTGCCCCAGGACTCACGGGGTGGATTGACCACTCGATGGATGGTTGATTTTAGTTTGTTATTCGTATGACGCGAGAGCATATCACCCACGTTGATCATTAATTCATCTGGATTTGCGATGGCATCAATCCATTCGCCCTCAAGATTCTGAACTTGTAAGCCACGTCCTTGAGCGCCCATAAGTAAAGTGATCAGATTGATATCGCCATGGGCTGCAGCACGTTCGGCATTTTTTGGTTCTTCCGTAATCGGTGGATAGTGAATGGGACGAAGAATACTATTTCCATTGTGGATATAATTATCAAAATAAAATTCATCCAAGCCCAAATGAATCGACAACGCTCTCAATACATATTTTGCTGTTTTCTCCAGCATTTGATACGTCTCTTTTCCAACCCGATTAAACTCAGGAAGCTCCTTAACTTCCACATTTTCGTGGTATTCGGCTTCAAGTTCGGGGCTATCTTGAACATACTGCCCAAAATGCCAAAACTCTTTTAAATCGCCTTCAGTTCTGCCTTTGGCACTTTCTTTTCCAAACGAAATATAACCGCGTTGGCCTCCAATGCCTGGAACTTCATATTGTTGTTTTTGCTCTGTTGGTAGGTCAAAAAACTGCTTGACTTCAGAATATAAATTATCGACTAAAGAGTCCTCTAAAAAATGACCTTTTAGTGCCACGAATCCAATGGTTTCATAGGCTTGACCAATTGCATCGACAAATTTTTGTTTGACTTTTGGGTCGTTGGATAAAAACTCTAAAAGATTGACACTTGGAATTTTGTTCATGGTTTTGGTTTAATCTTGTTGTTAACAAATATAGCAATTCAAAGGTTTTAAAAAAAGCAATTTTTTAAAGTTAAAGATTCCTAACTAATTTTTCCTATTTTTGAAAGACAAACTAATAACATTTGAAACCCTTATTTCAATTCGATTCTAAAGAAGTCAACAAAGAAACCCAAAAGGCTTTGTATTTTAATATGCTGAAGTCCAGGCTTATTGAGGAAAAAATGTTGATTTTACTACGGCAAGGAAAAATATCCAAATGGTTTTCAGGAATTGGGCAAGAAGCAATTTCAGTAGGAGTGACGCTTGCTTTAGATGCGGATGAATACATCCTTCCAATGCATCGGAATTTGGGCGTATTCACCTCCCGTAAAATTCCTTTATTTCGATTATTTTCTCAATGGCAAGGCAAAGCCAACGGATTTACAAAAGGCCGTGATCGGTCGTTTCATTTTGGGACACAAGACTATAAAATCATTGGAATGATTTCTCATTTGGGGCCTCAATTAGGGGTGGCAGATGGAATTGCACTCTCACATGTTTTGAGAAATGAATCGAAGCTTACCGCTGTTTTTTCTGGAGATGGTGGGACCAGTGAAGGTGATTTTCACGAAGCACTCAATGTGGCTTCAGTATGGAATTTACCGGTCTTATTTTGTATAGAAAATAATGGCTATGGACTTTCGACACCCAGCAATGAACAGTATAATTGTGAGTCGATCGCCGACCGGGGCATAGGCTATGGGATGGAATCGCATGTGATTGAGGGGAACAATGTAATCGAAGTGTTTTCTAAAGTGGATGCCATCGCCAAAAGTGTACGACATAATCCTCGTCCGGTATTAATTGAATTTAAAACATTCAGAATGCGTGGACATGAAGAGGCGAGTGGTACAAAATATGTATCTAAAGAGTTGATGGATACCTGGGCTAAAAAAGATCCGATTTCAAACTTCGAATCCTATCTTCTAGATAAAAAAATTATTACTATTGAGGACATAGAAGACTATAAACAGACGGTTTCGGCCGAAATTCAAGAGGGCTTACAAACCGCTTTTGATGAGCCTGTGATTAGTCCAGATTTAGAAACAGAGTTATTAGATGTTTATAAGCCGTTTGAATATATCGCAGTCAATCCCGCATCAAAACAGAAAGAAAAGCGTTTTATTGACGCAATTTCCGAGGGCTTAAAACAGTCGATGGAATTACATACAGACTTGGTGATTATGGGCCAAGACATCGCAGAATATGGAGGGGTTTTTAAAATCACTGAAAATTTTGTTGAATTATTTGGAAAATCACGGGTTCGAAATACGCCTATTTGCGAATCAGCGATTGTTGAAGCTGCTATGGGTTTATCTATTGCTGGGATTAAATCAGTCGTAGAAATGCAATTTGCCGATTTTGTGACGTCAGGATTTAATCCGGTCGTAAATTATTTAGCAAAATCCCATTATCGCTGGGGCCAGGCGGCAGATATTGTGGTGCGAATGCCGTGTGGGGCTGGGGTTGCAGCAGGGCCGTTTCATTCCCAAACAAACGAAGCTTGGTTTACCAAAACGCCAGGTCTAAAAGTGGTATATCCAGCGTTCCCATACGATGCAAAAGGCCTGTTGGCAACCGCGATCAATGACCCAAATCCCGTTTTGTTTTTTGAACACAAAGCCTTGTATCGAAGTATACGACAGGACGTGCCTGTAGATTATTTCACGCTTCCGTTTGGAGTGGCGTCAAAACTTAAAGAAGGGACCGATATTACGATTATTGCCTATGGTGCTGCGGTCCATTGGGCACTTGAGGTTTTAGATAAAAACCCGCATATTTCAGCGGATTTATTAGATTTGAGAACCTTACAACCCTTAGATTTTGAGTCGATATTAGCCTCCGTTAAAAAAACCAACAAAGCAATTATCTTACAAGAAGATTCGTTGTTTGGAAGTATTTCTTCTGATATTTCGTCTCAATTGATGGAACAAGCATTTGAGTATTTAGATGCACCTGTCAAACGAGTTGCGAGTATAGAAACACCCATTCCATTTGCAAGTGCGCTCGAACATCAGTACCTTGCAAAGCGTACTTTTGAGCAAGAATTGAAAGTGCTTTTAGACTATTAAATGGAGTATTTAGAATTATTTTTTAACGCTTTTTTAGGCACTGTTCAATGGACTTGGAAGTCTATTTGTTTTGAAGTGCCATGGACCCGCAATTATTTTTGGGGTCTTATTGTGATCTCACTCATTGTATGGGGTGTTGAATTAGTGTTTCCATGGCGTAAACAACAGTCTGCTTTTAGAAAAGATTTTTTTCTGGATGGATTTTATATGTTCTTTAATTTTTTTGTTTTTAGTATGTTTATTAGTGGAATCTATAAAATCATTACAAAACTAGCGATTGAGGAGTTTCAGATTTTTCCAAATGCCATCGCACTCGTTAATTTGTCAAACTTTACTTCGGGAATCCAATTATTGATATTTTTCGTTGTCCTAGATTTTGTACAATGGTTAACCCATATATTATTACACCGTTATCCGTTTTTATGGAAATTTCATAAAGTCCACCACTCGGTAAAAGAAATGGGCTTTGCCGCACATTTACGCTACCATTGGATGGAGAATATTCTCTATAAACCTTTCAAAGTCATTGCGTTGATGTTGTTGGGAGGTTTTGAACCCGAACAAGCATTTATAGTACATTTTATTGCGATCTCAATTGGCCATTTGAACCATGCGAATGTCAAATTAGATTACGGGCCTTTTAAATATATATTTAATAATCCTGTGATGCATTTATACCACCATGCGCAAGCAATTCCTGAAAATTTCAAAACAGGGGTTAATTTTGCCATTAGTTTAAGTTTATGGGACTATATTTTTAAAACTAATTATGTGCCAATTCCCGATAAAAACATCGTTTTAGGATATCGTGATGACCAACGTATGCCTTCTGGTTTTTTTGGTCAGTTATTTTATGGGTTTAAAAAAGGCGATTAATTTAAACGGTCCTCTTTGCATTTATAAAATCGATAATCAAGTAGGAGAGTAGTTTTCCGATTTGTTCATTTTTTTTTGGGTCATCCTCACGTATCGCCGCTTCACAAATATGTAAATAAATAGCATCACGGTGACTTCCAAAATGGTGTATAAATTGGCGTGTTTGATTCACCGAAAATCCACTAGGCGTTTGTGCGCTACTCGCTATGTTTTGAATGGCATCACAATCAATTTCAATTCCAAATTTTGATGTTGAAATAAACGAAAATGCTTTTTTTAAGGCCTTTTTAAAGCCTACCTTTTTACGAACCATAAGATCCTCAAAAGACCAGAATTTCACACTTGATTTAGAGGCTTGTATGAAATTTAATATTTTTTTAGATAAGTAGTTTTCATGCACTCCAAATATAAAATAGCGGTTCAAAAAACCTTCTTCAATCGCATAGCGAAACCCATTTCCACTATGGCGCCCTTCCAAGACTCGTAAGTCGGTGTGGGCATCAAAATTAATCGTATTTATCTTAGTGTTTAATGCGAGCGCACTCCCTTTAATAGCACCGTAGGCGTTATTGTGCCCCCCACCAATGAGAATGGGAATTTTACCCGCTTTGACGATTGAATGCACCAATTGATTTACGCTTTGATCTATAATTTCAACCTGTTTTCGATAGGTTTTAAGTAGTTTTTCTTGTTTTGTGATGGCTAAAGTATCGTACAACTCAGAAAAATCTAAATGGCCTAATATAAGAACTTGAGATGCCTTAGTTGTTTGATTACTTTGTAGGTTTAAAAGTGATTTCAGAGTCGAGTCCCAGCTGTCTTTTGCACCTGAACACCCCTGATTCGCTAGCACTCCAATATCTTCCTTAATTCCAAAAACGACAAACTTTAAACTTGTATCAGAGAGCATTGTTGATAGATCAGTTGAATTTGTTAAATACTTGGCATCTTCAAAAAATTTAGTTTCACCAACTCTTTTTTTTGTCAATTTTGTTAAAGTTTCAGTCGTAATAACTTGAAGATTGTTCATTTTTTGTAATACATTTGCAAGACTTTAAACTTACAATAATTTTTATTGAGTTTAAGAACCATTTTAATTAAACCTTAATATCCATAAACGATGAATACGACTTCTTCTAACAAAAACTCAAAAGCAGCGATTTTAATTTTAGCGTTGCTATTATTAGGAACTTTATTTTTTGGTTATCAAATGCATCAAAAAAATTCGGCTACGGAGTTACAACTTCAAACTGAAAAAACGGAAGTTCTCAAGAATTTAGATAACATGTCTTCATTATACGGCGAAGCTATTTCTGATAATGAAGTTGTTAATGGTAAACTTGCTGAAGCTCAAGAGCGTTTAGAGGCTTTAAAAGAAGAGCTTAAGAAATCGAAATCAAGCGTGTCAGCTTTATTTAAATTTAAGAAAAAATATTTTGAGTTAGAGTCTGAAATGGAAGTCTTACTAGAAGAAAATGCCACTTTAAAACTTCAAAACTCACAACTGATTACTGCTTTAGATAGTACGCAAATACAATTGTCATCTCAAGTGGTCTCTAATACGGTTTTAACAGAACAAAACTCACAGTTATCCGCCTCTGTTGATATTGCTAAAAAACTAACGATCGAACGTTTGAATGCTTTTGGAGTGATTCAACGAAAGTCAGGGAAATTAGTACCAACCACCCGTGCCTCCAGAGTTGATAATTTAAGAATATGTTATTCTGTCCCTTCAAATCTTTTATCTGAAGCCGGGGAGAAGCGTTACTTTGTACAAGTGATCGATCCTAATCTTAGTGTGATTGGCTCTAACACGCCGGTTCAGTTTGGTGAAGATTCTTTAAAATATAGCTATGTAAGCGTGTTCAATTATGAAAACGCTCTGATAGATATTTGTGATTTTGTATCTGCTGAAGAAAGTGATTTTGAAAAAGGCCCTTACATTGTCAATGTATTTGATCAAAGTGAATTGATTTCAAACTCAACATTTACTCTTAAATAAAATACGAGTCTACAAATTTGCCATGTAGCATCACTTTGTGTATGGGGGTATTGCCATACAGATACGGGATTTGATGATAGGATGTCATCTCCTTTGTGATGATTAGATTTGCTTTTTTGCCTTTGGAGATACTCCCGTACTGTTTTGAAATACCCATGGCGTAGGCCCCATTTAGTGTGGCTGCATTAATGGCCTCTTCAGGTGTCATCTTCATTTTGATGCAGGCCAGACTGACTATAAAATTCATGTTTCCGCTAGGCGCAGACCCTGGATTCATATCGGATGCGATTGCCAGTGGTAATCCTGCATCAATAAGTTTTCGAGCTGGGGTGTATGGGATTCCCAAGAAAAAGGAACAGCCAGGTAAAGCCACCGGGATGGTATCTGATTTTTTTAATACCTCTAAATCCTCGTCGTTAAAAACTTCCAAATGATCGACCGATAAGGCCTTGTATTTAACCCCTAAACCGACCCCTCCAAATGCATTAAATTGATTCACATGAATTTTTGGTACCAGCCCATAGCGGGTTGCAGCTTCTAAAATTTGTTCGGTATCTTCTAATGAGAAATAGCCTTTCTCACAAAATACATCGATAAAATCAGCCAATTCCTGATGGTGGACTTCAGGAAGCATTGTGTTGATAATCAAATCAATATAAGCGCTTTTGTTTGTTTTGTATTTATTTGGAATGGCATGTGCGCCCAAAAACGTTGCTTTAACTTTTAGCGGCGATTTTTCTCGAATCGTTTTAATAACACGAAGCATTTTAAGTTCAGCCTCCGTACTTAATCCATACCCGGATTTTATTTCCAAAGCGCCTGTACCAAGTTTGATTAGTTCATTTACACGCTGAATGGATTGCTCATAAAGAGCGGACTCACTTGTGTTTTGTAAGGTTTGAGCGGAGTTCAAAATGCCCCCACCGTTTGCAGCAATTTCTTCGTAGCTTAAACCATTGAGACGATCTACAAATTCTTGTGATCGGTCGCCTGCATACACCACATGCGAATGACTGTCGCACCAAGATGGCAGGATGATTTTTCCAGTCACATCCACAACAGCATCTGATTTTTGAATGACCAAATCTGCCATGGCGCCAAAATCAAGGATGTTTTCACCTCGAATTCTTAAAAAGGCATTTTTGATATGCGGTAATTCGCGCATCGATTCCCCCATTACTTTTACCTCTGACACGGATCGTGTTTGAAGTAATTCTTTAATGTTCGTAAAAAGGGTATCCATAAACTTAGTTTAAGTTTCCAACCATGTTTTCTGGCTTCACCCAGTCATCATAATCTTCAGCGGTTACATAGCCTAGATTGATGGCTTCTTCCTTAAGAGTCGTCCCGTTTTTATGTGCTGTATTTGCAATTTCAGCCGCTTTATAATACCCAATTTTAGTATTTAAAGCCGTAATCAACATTAACGAATTATTTAATAACTTTTCGATGACATCATGATTGGGTTCAATTCCCGAAGCACAATGCATTTCAAAACTGACCGCTGCGTCGCCTAATAATTGTGCAGATTGTAAAAAATTGGCCGCCATCATAGGTTTAAAAACATTCAGTTCATAATGGCCTTGTGTACCACCAACAGAGATAGCAACGTCGTTGCCCATCACTTGTGCACAAACCATGGTGAGTGCTTCACATTGGGTCGGATTGACTTTTCCGGGCATGATAGAGCTTCCTGGTTCATTTGCAGGAATGGTAATTTCTCCAATCCCAGAACGCGGGCCCGATGCCATCATTCGAATGTCATTCGCTATTTTATTTAATGAAACGGAGATTTGTTTTAAAGCCCCGTGACTTTCGACTATCGCATCGTGGGCTGCCAATGCTTCAAATTTATTGGGGGCTGTGATGAACGGTAAGCCTGTGAATTTCGCAATGTAATCGGCTACTAATTCCGAATACCCTTCTGGGGTGTTTAATCCTGTCCCAACTGCCGTGCCACCTAAAGCAACTTCGCTTAAGTGCTCCAGTGTATTTCTTAACGCTTTTAATCCATGGTCTAATTGTGAAACATAGCCAGAAAATTCTTGCCCTAAAGTTAAAGGTGTCGCATCCATCAAATGTGTGCGTCCAATTTTGACTACCGATTTGAATTTTTCAGATTTAGCCTGAAGTGTATCTCGTAATTGTTGAATGCCAGGAATGGTGGTTTCTAAGACCTTTTTATAGGCAGCAATGTGCATGCCGGTCGGAAAGGTATCGTTTGAGGATTGCGATTTATTAACATCGTCATTAGGTTGAATGGTTTTTTCGCCTTCCCCAATAACGTTTCCAGCGAGTTGATGTGCCCGATTCGCAATCACTTCGTTCAGGTTCATATTACTTTGGGTCCCTGAACCTGTTTGCCAGATGACTAATGGAAATTGGTCATCGTGTTTGCCAGTCAGAATTTCATCACAGACTTCTGCAATTAAATCTCGTTTTTCAGAAGTTAATACTCCGAGTTCGCAATTGGTATAGGCGGCTGCTTTTTTGAGATATGCAAAGCCATAGATGATATCGATTGGCATGGACGCCGAATTCCCAATTTTGAAATTATTTCGAGAGCGTTCGGTTTGAGCGCCCCATAATTTATCTGCGGGAACCTTTACATCTCCCATCGTATCTTTTTCTATTCTAAACTTCATAACATTCTGATTTGAATACAAATTTACAATTTTTTCACTTCAATTTCAGCTGTTTATTTTATTGATCTTTAACATTCACACTTCAACTAGGCTTAGCGCAAGCGTAGTACTCCATTTAATCATTTTCTTGGGAGTTGAGTTTAAGTTATGGATGTTCCATACTGTTATCAAGCAGTTGATACATCTAAAATATTATGTTGTAAAACTAGTTTTATTAAGGACTATTTGTAGCGTTAAACAATAGTATATCCTGCTGCCACCACGCTAGCGGAAAATTGATGGGGGATTTTCATAAACTATTTCTTTTTTTTGATGATAATTATTACTTAATTTTGACCCCTATATGGAAGAATTAACATTGACTACACCCGCACTTTTATTTTCTGCAATTTCTCTAATTATGTTGGCGTATACCAACCGTTTTTTAGCCTATGCTGCAGTCATTAGAAATTTGCACGATATTTATTTAGAACGCAAAGAAGAGTCTTTAATAAGACAAATTAAGAATTTAAAACTACGTCTAAATTTAACCCGATGGATGCAGATTTTTGGAATTTCAAGTTTACTTTTCTGTGTGTTGACCATGTTTTTAATCTATGTTCATCAACATAACATGGCCGTTTGGGTTTTTGGGTTCGCTTTAATTTTATTAATCATTTCTTTGGCATTATTGATCAAGGAAATACAGATCTCTGCTCAGGCGTTGCAATATCATATTGCTGATATTGAAGAACATTTAGAAAAGAACTAAGGCGTCTTATTTTTAGGCTCTATAAGGTCATATATCAATTATTTTCAAAGTCTCCCGACTTTG
>CAJQLD010000072.1 GCA_905479095.1 uncultured Flavobacteriaceae bacterium | reverse complement strand
TTGTGGAAGAGTAGGTCACCGCCTTTTTTGAGAATCCCTAACATTTATTTGTTAGGGATTTTTTGTTTTATAGAAACTCGTTGTTAACCCATAAAATTAAGATGCTTCCCAATGCGATAACAAGTGTTATCGTGTAAAAAAAGGCCATTATAAATAATCTAAAAAGAGTCGAAAAATAACCTTTCTTATAGTAATGTAAATATCCTAAGTACATATAAATTGGGATTGCCATAATCAAAAAATATTCGGGATAATACGTTCTCGTAGGAGCTACTAATCCAGCCACAAGGATTACGATTCCTAATAGAAACACGTATGTATGCTGATTGATTGCAAAAATGAGATGATTAAAATAGTAGGCCCTACTTTTTCTAAAAAACAGCCAAAGAAAACAAGCATATACCGGCATCAATAAAAAGAGCGCCCACGAGATGAATTTGATATATCGGTTTAGATATGTACTCGGATTATTAACAACTTCCTTTGCTGTTTCTGCCATTTTTTTGTAATTCGGCATCAATTTAACGTTCTGTATTTGTATTGAATCTGGTTTTGTTTTGTTGTTGTTTAATTGTTCATTAATTGCCGAAAACATTTCTAGTTGATCATTCTCATTTATGGCTACGTTTTGTTTTACATAAATAGAGAGTAGTAAAAAGAAGATAAAACTTGTAAATATATAAAGTCGGAAGGGCGGTGTATAACTTGCACGGTGCCCTTTTACATAGTTAGCAGTATAGTTTCCAGGACGCAGGATTAGGGATACCAACGATTTCCAAAATCGGGTGTCAAAAGCGAAGATGTTTCCTGCGAAATCAACAATCAAAAATTTAAAGGGTCTATCAAATTCATAAACGGATTGTCCGCAATTTGGGCAGAATTTACCTTTAAATTGTGTTTCGCAGTTTTTACAATGTATCATAGATGGTTTTTGGTTACTGTTTTAAGAGTAATCCAATGGCCTACTTTTAGTTTCATTGGTTATGAAGCATTAGATTTGAGGTCTAAGACAGGGATAAATGTAGTAAAAATAGTTGAATTCCATTATAAGCAAGTGCAATTTGATCCGTTTTTCGGTGGAAAACTTCCACCGAAAAGGCTCTAATAAGTTGACTTACAGCACAAAAAAACAAATTAGAGAAGCCGATTTAAAGCTACGTTCTGAACCTAGTTCTTTAAAAGATACATTGTTTGTGTTCGGTTTTTTTCCAGTTCAAACTTTACAAAATAAAAGCCACTCGGTAAAAACGCTACTTGAAATCGGTTCTTTTTTTCAGTTGAAGTCATCACTTTTTGACCTGAAATGGAATAGATCACCGTTTTGTAGCTCATTTCTGAAATACTGAATTGCTGTGCGACTGGGTTTGGAAACAAACGAAAGTCTTCACGATTCAGTGTCGGGTTTGACAAGGTGCTAGTGGTTGTAATTGTAAAGGTGGTTGTGTCCGTGCATCCAAACGCATTCGTATAGGTCGCTGTATAATCGCCTTCATCTGATTCTTGTATGGGATCAAAACCAAGAACCCTTCCAATATGCGTAAATTCGTTTGGCCCTGTCCACGCATAATTCAAGTCAATGGCATTGGTTGTTGAACTATATTCGTTTACTTGTGGTTCGAGAACGACTGTATCAACATCTGCAATTGCCGTTAGCTCACTCTCTGAAGTAGATGGGTTTCCTGCGATAGTGGATTGTTTGACTAGGCTTGGCTGTGGTGGCGTTGTTCCTAAGTAATATTGAATGACGGCTGATTCATCATTTGCGAGGTCTTGATTCACATTATAGATCAAATCAAACGTACTGGTTTGTGGGTTAAAATTGGTTTGCCAAAAATCCTTTCCATGCACGGATTGATCGACCAATTCCCAACAATTGTCAGCGGCCCTCCATAGTTCAGGGTTCGAACTATTGGTGAGTCCCGAAAACACTAAGGGCACATAGCCTTTTCCGCCTGTGATGGTAACGAGTCCTGTATTATCAATTGTTTCTACCGTCAATGGATACACGCTGTCAATGGTGTTTGTTGGAGAAGCAGCAGTGATCGTATTCCCCAACGATTCTCTGTAAAGTAATTCGTAGGAATTTCCATACAATGCGAGGGCTTCCTCAAAATTGCTATTTGGTCCATAATAATCCCCATCCAATTTAGGAAATACAACAACTTCCACCAGCAGCTCAATGGTATCACCTGCCGCAAAAGAGGTGGTGCCTGGCGGCGTCACAATGCAATAGGAAGTGGGGTTGATGTTTAGATTTTGACCGGCCGAATAGCCTATGGAACTGGAACGTTCTCTAAAATAAGGCGTGTTGTTTTCGACGCCGTTTAGCGTTGCTTTATACTCTCTAATAATCATACCATTATTGGTGTCGATATCAATACCTGATTCCGCTCCAGCATAAGATAAACCATCGCCTGCCCAAACCCAAGGATTGCTGCCAGTCAAAGCGATTTCTGCGGTTGTGTAGGTGTTAGATCCACTATTTGTAGGTGTAAATGTGCCTTGGTTACCAGCATCATTTCCGTAAACGACACTTTGAGTGTTGTGAATGTTATATACATCTCCGCCGAGTTGAAAAATATCAAACCGATTGAAACTGACGGCTTCTAAGGCCTCAATATTAATTTTATAATACACTCTCAGATAATCGTCCGAACGGTTCAAATAAAAAGTGTAATCTAATTTTAATTTCCGATCTGCCGAGACGGCTCCAATGGTGGTTTCTGTAAGATTTGGAGAGTATTTTTTAAAGTCCGTTTTCACTTCACTTTGATACTGACGTGTATTATTGGTATCTTCATAAACCCACATGTCCAAGCCGCCCGTATTTCCGGTCCAGCCACATTCTGTAGAAGTTCCTCCGTAAGCTTCATTGGTGACTAAAAACGGTCGAATATCTGCGCCATTGGTGCTCCCATAGGCATAATCGGGTGAGTGGGTGATGCTTTCTCCAAAACTCCCTAAAGCAGCTTCGAGCCAGCCCCCTCGCGGAATCCCAGCACCAACCACCGATAATTGATGTGAGGACGCCGAATAGGTTTCGCCCCATTTTGCGCCTGTTCGTTTGTATTGAAAATTTAAAGTAGTATTTGCAGGAATTATAAATTCTGTATATTCTTTGATCCACCTTCCCGAATACAGTTGAACGACCCCAGGATGCCAGTTTTTTGAGACTTGAAGCGGCAGACCCGCAGGATCGCCATTTGCATTACAAATCACAGAATTGAACCCAGTGACGTTAATATTTGGAACTTGCCGAATGCACAGTCGCACGCTTTTGGCTTCGGCTTCAGAATTGGTCATCGAAATGTCAATTGCTTGTATTTCATCCACTAAGTTACAGTTGTATTGCCCCATCCAATAGCGAGGGATGTCTATAATATGGAGCCCTTCATTTTCTGAATAACTCACTTTATTTGATAGGTCTGAAACAGCGGGTGCCGTTTGATTGGCGGTTATGGTAATTTCAGATTCTGAATCAAATGCGGTTGTGTAGGTGCTTGACAGGTTTTCTTTAACAGCATGAAACAGGATACTGACTTCATAAGATTCATCAGCGACGAAGTCTTGAGCAGTGGTCAACACAGTGACGGTAGTTCCAGCGATGCTAATGCTTTCTGCAGAGTCCCCTTTTTTTATCACAAAGCCTTTGTTTGTCTCTGTTCCAAATGCATGCAGCGCATCACTGTTATAATAATTTAAATATTCAGCGGGAATTTCCACCGCTAATTTTAATTGACCATTCACAATAGTGGTGGTTGGTTTGATGTGAAACGTCATTTTAAAACGGTTGTGCCAATTGGTAAATTCTATCCCTGTAAAATAGGGTTCTATAGGCGCAGAATTGGTCAAATTACCACTTACAAATCGTCTGTTACACCAGACACCGTACTCCGCCATTTGGCTGTCTTTGTTGCCAGTATTCGTAGGCTTGTTTGCTTTTTCATAGATGGCAGTTCCATTTTGAAGTATGGAATAATCAATATTACCACTGTAGTTATTCGTGAAAATATGGCTGTTTAAGGCATGAAACCCAAGTGAAGCGGTGTTTGTTGCATCCGTAATTAAGAGACTTTGTATGGATAAATCAGTAAAATCAATGTTTAAAGCATAGTCGTTTGTTTGGTTCGAAAAACGTCTGTGATGTGCGATGCTCGATTTCCAGCTATCATCCCAATAGGTGTAATTATAAGTATCCGCATAATTATTGAAAGAGGCTTCGTTGATCTCGTTAAGGATCGTTTGTGAGTGACTTGTAAAGACCGATAAAAAGATGGCTAGTATTGTAAAGAATTTCATATTTTTTTTAATGGTCAGATGTTACATCCATTTAATCATTTTCTTGGGTATCAAGATTTAGACATGGATGGCTCATTAACTTAATTTTGCTTGTAAAATTAAAGTATTTAATCAAAACAGACACGAACAAAGACGGTAAGTTTTCACAAAATTTTCTAGCAACTTATGTTTATCTTTTTACTTGATCTATCAACTAAAACAACTTTTAAGATAATAGTGATTAGTAGTCTGTTTTAATGTAAAATTAACCAAATGATTTTTTAGAAATCACTCTGCCAAACTATAGGTGTCCATAGGCAGTTTTATCATTTTAAGTAATACCGTTTAATCGGTTTTTGTTCTGAAATGACGTCATATTAAAGGTCTCCTACAAACTCTAAAAACACTTTTTTATGTAATTCTAAATTCATTTTTGGAGACAGTGACACCCGCACAATATAATCTTTGTCACCTTCTTTGGTGGTGCCTTGTGTGGAGGTGGCAGGAATGGTCCAGTAGCAACCCTGTAGCTGTCCATAACTCACACAAAATTTACTTTCGTTGGGGATTTTACGAATCATCAAATTGATTAATTTAAGATTTAAGGCTCTCTTGTAAGATTCTCTTTCGTGGTCCGTAGTTCCTTTGGTAGGGAGGTCTAGTGAAAACACCGAAGGGGTAAAGCCTTGCGCAGCCAAATCTTCAGAAACAAAATTTAGTTTTGCGCTTGGTAAAGTTTCTTGTATGAAGTTAACAAAGTCTCGCGTGTTAAGGTAAGCATCCTGAATGCGTTGATTCATGGACGGCAATTGTTTAGCTAAAATGTCATATTGAAGCGCTGTCGCTTCGTTATCGCAAAGTTGGAGGTGCAATTCAATCTTGCCCATCAAGGCTTCGGCTTTTTTATTACCAACGCAGTAGCCCGCTGTACACTGCCCACCACTTGGGAATTTGGATCCACTGACATAGGAAATCGTCCGAACCGAAGAGAGTATTTCGCCTTCCCCCAAAAAGAGAACATTTGGACAAAAAGTTTGATCTAAAATAAACACGGGATCTATTGCAATTTCACCGGTCTGTGTTTTACGGACGGCACTCAATACGTTTTTTAATTGCATGAGATCGGGGACTTCCACTCTGGGATTGGTAGGAATTTCTGCAATGATGTAGGGAACAGCATCTTCGCTCGCAATTTTGGCTAAGATGGTTTCAATACTTTGCACCATTTCGTTGTCGCCATCAACAGGCAAATCTACGATTTCCACATTTTCAATACAGGCTGCCACCCGTCGTGCTTGGTCATTGGTACCGCCATAACAGTTGGGAGGCACAATAAACTTGATCGCTTTTCCGGGGTGCTTTTCTTGAGCATCGTGAATGAGCCCCATCATAATCGCATATTGAACCGAAAGTCCACTAGAGCCTACGATTGGTTTGGTATCTGCACCCGTAATCCCCGTAATGGAATCCAAGACCTTTTTTTTGTTGGTCTCTATATTATGTGTAGAATTTTCAAAAGGCGATGTATCGACTAAGGATTGTAGTGCAGAAAGAGAATTGGCGGGTGTCATAGCAATGGTTTCTCTTCGTCGGACATGTTGAATGTCTGAGATATAGGATTCATTAAGGGTGCCATTTACGAACACTACGCTCCCCAGTTGTGCCAGACTAGTGATAAAAAAGTCGATAGAATTAGAAAGAGTGACTTTAGAAAGGTCTTCTTGTTGTGAGATAAAAATGGTACTGCCGTCAAATTCAGAAACAGCTGCAGCATTTTCAACGTGTTTTAATTCAAATTGATAGCCATAGACACGCTTTAAGACGTCTGTATCAAAAGTATCTGGTAACTCTCCTGTATAATTGATTTGTGTTTTTTTAGGGTCTAACAAATTTTTTCTTAGGATGGCTAAAACAGGAATCGTTTGTGATGAAAAACTAATGACATTTTCTGGTTTTAAGTCCTGCAACTTAGCAATCGTCCATTCGAGGATGCTAGATAATGGATGTCCCAATCGAATGTAGTCGTAGGCTGTTGGTAATTTTTTAAGCGCCGATGCTTCCGAATTGTTTGAATTAAATAAGGTGTCAAGTTGTTCTAAAAACTGAGTTTTGGCGCGCTTTTCATCATAAACATCCAATCGATGAGTCGTTAAATTTAACCAGTCGGTTGGTCGATTTTTTAAGACGTCTTTAATATAACTCAGTAGTTTACTGCCTTCCATAAGTTCCCTTTTAAATAGATCGGAAAGATACATTAATCCGATTTATTTTATAAAGTGTTGGACGATGTTTTTATAACTTTCTGTCTAGTATTAATGGTCATCATAAAAAAAGCGCAAGAGGATGAGTCTTGCGCTTTATACGTCGTTCTATGTTTTATGAGTTAGAATTCCACTCGGTTTATTGGAGTATGATTAATTTTCTGGCAATAATTCTTTAGCTGTTTTTATATTATCCTCATAAATTCGGTCAATCAATAAATGTCTGGGATCAATGGCTAGTTTGGCAGGGACTTCATTAATCTCAAAAGTAAATTTCATTTCTGATTTGTCAATTTTAACACGTTTTTCAAAGATTAAATGTTCTTCATCAGAATCAGAAAAAACGCCAAGGTCAATCCAATCATTCAGTTTCATCGGAGTTTCATTTCCTAGGGAATCTGCCAATAATTTTTTAGATTCAATTTCCATAATTACTTGATAGTTTCCATTTTCTAATTTCTTATAAGAAGCTTTTTTCATTTTATTATCATACAGAGTGATTTCCTTAAACCAATCATTTATGACGTATTTCAATGAATCTGGAACTTGAGGTTCTAATTGTTTCATGAAATCCAATGAAGTTGGGTAGGGCGGTTTTTGATATTTATACGCCTCTAAGAAACTCTTCATAGCAGTATTTACTTTTTCTTCCCCAATGTAATCTTGTAAAGCATAAAGCACTACACTTCCTTTTCCATAATGAATATACGACTGATTTTCCACTTTGTAAAGTGGTAATTCTTTATCTATTTCGCTGCCTCTTCCACTTAAATATCTATCATGATTATATTTGACAAATTCACGCATTTTCATGGGCGTTTTGGAAATGCTTTTCATCGTCATTAAAGAAGAATATTCAGAAAAACTTTCGCTCATCATAGTAGCACCTTGCATGTTTGCTCCAATAACTTGATGCGCCCACCATTGATGTGCTACTTCATGAGCAATAACAGCATCGACCACATTATTTTCTTCTTCATCTTCTAAGTTGATTACAAATCCAAAAGCTTCAGAGTAGGGCATCGTCCCTGGAAATGCTTGTGCGAAGGTTGCATAACGAGGGAATTCGATAATCCTGCATTGCTTATGCATATAAGGGCCAAAATTTTTGGTGTAATACGCCAGCGATCTTTCAACGGCATCTAACATCATTTCTACATTTTGAGGATGCTTTGCGTCATAATAAACTTCAATATCAACCCCTTGCCATTTACGTGATTTTACTTCATATTTTGCAGACATAAATGAATAGAAGTTTTGAGACGGATGATCGACTTTGTAATGGTAGTAGTTTCTTCCATTTTCTGCCCATTTTTTTAATAATGATCCCGGAGCTATCGCAATTTGATCTCCAGCTGTAGAAATAATGGTTTCTACATTAATAAAATCGGAAGCACCTTCTGACAGATAGTTTTTCATGCAGTTTTCAGAACAGTCAGACTCTAATTTTGGCATTCTATCTTTTGGTTTTAAATCATATTTTTTACGTGTATTTTTGTCACTCAATTCTATCCTAGATTGATATCCTAGAGCTGGTTGAATTTCAAAATTATTAAGGAAAGTTCCGTTGTTAATAATATGTGTATTTCCCGCTCCATTTTCGAACCCTTTAGAAATATATTTGGTATTGATTTCAATATCAATTTTTTCACCTGGCTCGAGGGGTTTTGACAATTTGTAAATTCTGTAATCCAAATCGTTATCATCCAAAACCAATTCAGCATTTGGTATTTTAATTTCCGTTCCCCAATTTGAATTGATAGTGTAGTGAATGGAATCTAGGGTTGTTTCAGCCTTATTTACTAAAGTCATTGTAGCTTTTACAACGACATCCCTTTTGTAAGGGAATAAATCTATAAAATATTTTAAGTTCGTTATTTTTGGAAAAACTACATTTTCATACTTTTTATATTTTTTTTCATAATCTGCAGATAGTTGTTCAATATTTTCAGATGTTTCGTAGGTGTTTAATACTTGTGTATTGTAGTACACAAATCCAGCAACTGCGATCCAACAAGAAATAGTGCCAATGATAATTAATCTATAGCTTTTTGGAATTTGCTTTTTTGCAATTTTAATTCGTTCTTTTAAAGAACTTACCGCTCCTCTATTCCATAATGCGCCTGCAATTAATAAACAGATAAATGAAAACAAAATCCAATATGTGTTGAACCACAGTAATCCTTTAAGCGAAGGCCCGAAAGCATTCATATCAGAATACATCAAAGAAGGTCTTCCTCCAATAAATAACATGTTTGATTCAATATCAAAAATGGAAAGCATAAGTCCCCATGCGAAGATCACCATGATAGACACAAAGTATCCGATGTATTTGTTGTTGATTATTACTTGAATCATAATCATAACGCCACTCCATACAATATAGGTCATGAAGCTTGTCACTATAAAATCAATAATATACACATCTAATTCAATTCTTGTGAATCCATTCGCTAGCTGATAAATAACACCACAAAAAATGAAAAAAGCATGTAAAACGACCGTAACGCACACTAACGAAAGTGCTTTGGCAGAAAGCGAAATTAAGGACGTGTGAGGCGTGGCATCAATGACTTCATTTATTTTACTTTCTCGATCTCTCCAAATCAATTCGCCACTAAAGAATACTAAAATAATGATGACAAAAATACCGGCTGCATTTGAAATAGTGTCAATTAATTTGTAGGTAAGTGGGTACGATTGAAGTCCAAAATATTCAAACCCTCCAACTAAGTTGGAGATCAATATAATTGCACTAAAGAGAAATAGAAGTTTGAACGTTACACTTTTTACAATACTCAAAAAGTTAATTAGAAAGAAACTTTTGAATTGTTTCCATTCTGTTTTTCTTGTGTATTTCGGGCTTAATTCAGGACGAGTAAACAATTGTTTCAACTCTTTTTTGTCTTCTTTTACAGCTTTTATCTTTTTATTTTTTTCTTGAAATGAAAAACTGAAATAAGAACTTAAAAGGATTATAACTCCTGTGGCAATCCACACAATTCTATTTAAAATCAACAACCCTGAAAAGCCAGGGCTCAATGTGTTTTTCTCAATGGGCGTATAATATTTCGTGTATAAAGCGTATGCTCTTATGCCAAAAGTATCTGTTAGCGCCGCAATGGTTTCGCTATCAATATCTGAAATTAAATTTCCTGATATAATATAACCAATGATAATAACTAAAGTTCCAACGAATGAAATAACGGTGCTTTTCCACTTGTTAGCCATTGCAAAAATGATGGTTCCTGCAAAAAACATATTGGGTAAGATAAACAGGAAGTAGTTATTCACAAAGGTTTCAAGATAGAAACTGCCAAATCGATCGGCATCTACCCACCCAAAAATAGGCGCAAGAGAGGACCCTATAATTACCCCAAGAAAAACGCCTAACATTGGTATTGTAGCCAATACTAACGCGGCAAAAAATCTACCAAAAAAATAGCCTGGTTTACTTAAAGGCGTACTAAATAAAATCTCATTAAAATTGTTATTATAATCTCGCAGTGCCGCATTGTTATAGAATGCTGCTGCAATTAACAACCCAAAAAGTGTCATTATTGTGGTGTAAATGGTAATAATATAAGGAGCATTTTTGTAAACATTCCCAACCGAACCTCCAATTTGGATGTTGTCGCTTACCGTGGCTCCAAAAGTAAAGAGCGTCATTAGTCCCAAAAAGATGTATACCATCGGTTGTTTGAGAGAATATTTTAATTCTGAAAGAAAGAAATTCTTAAACATGATAAATCAATTTGAGGTTAAACTAAGGCGTTCGAAGTGTTGATTTTTGAAAAGAATACATCTTCCAAATTGGGTTTTACTAATTCAAATCCATTTTCTGGATTCGTATCACTAAACACATGAATCAAAGGCTGACCTCCTACCATTTTATTAGAAATGATAGCGTAATTAGTTGCAAAAACCTCTAATTCTTCACGCGTTACAATTCGTTGATAAACTTTCCCGTTTAATTCGTCAATTGCATTTTGAGGATTTCCTTGAAATACAATTTGACCTTCATTCATGATGGCCATTTTAGTGCAGAGCTCCCGAATATCGTCAACGATATGTGTAGAAAGAATTACGATAACGTCTTTTCCAACTTCAGACAATAAATTATAAAAACGATTTCTTTCGCCAGGATCTAAGCCTGCTGTTGGTTCATCAACAATAATTAAATTTGGATTCCCTATCAAGGCCTGAGCAATTCCTACACGTTGTTTCATTCCTCCCGAAAAGCCTTTTACATTTTTGTTACGCTTGTCATATAAATTAACTTTATCTAATAAGTATTTCACCAATTCTTTACGTTCACGAGAATTTGTAATTCCTTTTAAAACAGCCATGTGATTCAATAATTGTTCCGCCGTAATTCTTGGATAGACTCCAAATTCTTGAGGTAAATAACCTAAGTTTTTTCTTAACTCTTTAGGTTGATTTAAAATATCAATATCATTTAGAGTTGCTGTTCCCGAATCGGCTTCTTGCAATGTTGCAAGTGTTCTCATTAAAGATGATTTTCCAGCTCCATTTGGCCCCAAGAGACCAAACATTCCGTTTTCAATTTCGAGAGAAACATTGTCAAGGGCTTTTACGCCATTAGAATACGTTTTGGATAGGTTATTTATTTTTAGTTTATGCATAGGGTAGATTTTAAAATATTAGACGATTAAAATGTAAATTTGTTACAGCGGATAATTCTTTTCATCTAGAGAATTAGTGTTGAATTAGATTTGTATTACCGCTTATTGTTAGCTTTTTATCTAATGTTTATGACATATTTTTTATGGATTGACTTTAAATAAACTCATTTTATTTGGAGACTTATATAGTTGTAAAAAAAAAGCGCAAGACTGTTTTATTTGTCTTGCGCTTCATGTTTTTTTTGGTTTTATCAGTTAGAATCCCATTCGTAAAAATTACAGTCTGTGTTTAATTTAAATCCTGTTTTTGGATACAAATTATTTCCAATGACGTTCGACTTTTCAGTTTCTAAATACATGCCACAAGCTTTTGTGCTTTTCACCAGTTCTTTCGCTTTATTTATTAACTCAATTGCAATCCCCTCAGAACGGTGGTCAGGATCAACAAACAAATCATTTAGAAGCCAAAATTTCTGCATTCTTGTTGAAGAAAATAAAGGATATAGTTGTACAAATCCAATGATTTCGTTTTCTGGGTTTTCTGCTATAAAAATTTCAGAATCATTTTTTGAAATTCGTTCTACCAAGAATTTTTTAGCACTTTTAAGATCTGTTTTTTTACCATAAAAAAGTCGATATTGATCGAATAATTTTGATACTTTATCTAAATCTCTAACTTCTGCTTTTCTATAATTCATTCTGTTTTTTTTAAATTTATAGATTTATTATGGTTTGATGCTTCAATTATACAGTTACTAGCAATAAAGCTTTTTACATCCTATTTCTAATCCAACGTGGTAGAATCTTGATAATAATAGCGACAATCTGCCAACGTTTTGACACGTATCCAATCGTTGCTTTTTTGTGGATTAACCTATAAATTTGTTTGCCTGCGGTTTCTATAGTTGAGGCCCAAAACAAGCGTTTTCCCTCCGTAAGAGGGGTGATGACAAATCCAGGTCTAATATCTGTTATATAGATTGATATTCCAGATTTCCTGTCTTTTGAAGCTTTTTGTCTTAACCCTTCCATATATGCTATTTGATAAGATTTTGCTGCATGATACGCCGGTGCGACTCTGCTTCCAAAAAGCCCCGACACTGAGCTGATTCCCACAAAATGCCCATATCCCTGTTTTTCAAAAAATCGATAACTCCAATCGGCTATTTCAGTAAATGCTAGTACGTTTAATTGGTTGGCATTATTTTCAATTTCATAGCCTATGTTTTTATTTAAATTTCCAATTCCAGCACTAAAAATCAATACATCCAATCCGTCAAGACGTTCGATTAATTCAGTCATGGTAGCAGAGATGTCGTCTGTTATACAGTCAAGATATTCAATTATTAAATTCTCTTTTCCTGAATCTTGTAAATTTTTTATTATATCTTTTTCAATCCCTGTAATACCAACTTCATATCGATTAGCAAGAAGCGCATCCGTAATTCCTTTTCCGATCCCCGAAGCCCCACCGATTACAATTGCTTTTTTTTGTTTCATATTTCAGCTAACGTTGTTTAATCGTAGCTAATTTAGTAAATACTAAGCGAAGTGAACTTGTGTTAGCATATTTAGTAAGTAGGCTTTTATCTAGATCTAAATATAATAAAAAAAAAAGACACTTTTACATTTATGCCCTGATTTAATACTTAATTTTTAAGAATTGACCTCGAAATCACCATTTTTTGAATTTCAGAAGTGCCTTCATAAATCTGTGTAATCTTAGCATCCCGCATCAATCGCTCGACATGGTAGTCTTTTACAAACCCATTACCACCATGAATCTGAACCGCTTCTACGGTATGTTCCATCGCAATTTTTGAAGCAAATAATTTGGCCATTGCACTCGAAGTATCATACGAAACTCCTTGGTTTTTATCCCAAGCCGCTTTCATCACCATATGCCGTGCCGCTTCAATATCTGTGGCCATATCGGCCAATTTAAATGCAATCGCTTGATGGTTGCAAATCTCAGTCCCAAACGCTTTGCGTTGTTGAGAATAGGCCAATGCCAGTTCATAAGCACCAGATGCAATCCCGAGTGCTTGAGCTGCAATTCCAATCCGGCCTCCCGACAGGGTTTTCATGGCAAATTTAAACCCAAAACCATCGGCGCCTATTCGGTTTTCTTTAGGAACTTTTACGTCATTAAACTGCAAGGTATGTGTGTCGCTGCCACGAATCCCAAGTTTATCTTCTTTTGGGCCAATTTCAAAACCAGACATTCCTTTCTCAACAATAAATGCATTAATCCCTTTTGAGCCTTTGCTGCGATCAGTTTGTGCAATTACAAGATACACATCCGAACGCCCGCCACTTGTAATCCAGTTTTTAGTCCCATTAATCACATAATGATCCCCATGATCAATCGCAGTGGTTTGTTGGGAGGTGGCATCACTTCCGGCCTCGGGCTCGCTCAAACAAAAGGCACCTATATATTCACCAGTCGCTAGTTTAGTGAGGTATTTTTCTTTTTGTGATTCTGTACCATAGGTTTCAAGTCCGTAACATACTAAAGAATTATTAACTGATACAATTACCGAAGCTGAGGCATCCACTTTAGACAGTTCTTCCATAATTAATACATACGAAATGGTATCCATGCCGCTCCCTCCATATTTGGGGTCTACCATGATGCCCATAAACCCGAGTGCTCCCATTTTTTTCACTAAATTGTCGGGAAATTCTTGAAGCGTATCTCGTTGGATCACGCCAGGACGTAATTCGGTTTGTGCAAAATCACGGGCGGCCTCTCGGGCCATACGGTGTTCTTCAGATAAAGAAAAATTCATAAGGATTGTTTTAGTCCTTTCAAATATATAAAAATTTACTATGCACGCATAGTAAGTAGGTAAAAATATAACATGAGCAACACAAAATTTATCGATCAAACACAATTTCATATCATCGGAGTCATGTCCGGAACTTCCTTAGATGGCATCGATTTATGTTATGCACACTTTGTGTTTGATGACTCCTGGACGTTTCAAATTATTTCTTCAAAAACGGTTGATTATTCCAAACACTGGCAAGACCGCCTTCGGACCGCTATTGATTTAAATCCAATAGATTTAGAAAATTTAAATTCAGACTACACGCTTCTTTTATCAAAAGAAATCGCTGCTTTTATCCATACAAAACAAGTCGATAAAGTAGATGCGGTTTGTAGCCATGGACATACTGTTTTTCATCAACCCGACAAAGGCGTGACCCTTCAAATCGGAAATTTACCAGCCTTAGCAACCTATTTAAATCAAACCGTAGTTTGTGATTTTCGCACCCAAGATGTCGCTCTCGGAGGTCAAGGTGCTCCCTTAGTACCTATTGGCGATGCACTGTTGTTTTCTGACTATGATTTTTGTCTTAATTTAGGGGGATTTGCGAATGTTTCTTTTCAGCAGCAAGCCAATCGAATCGCTTTTGACATCTGCCCCGTTAATATCATTCTAAATCACTACGTGAAATCTTTGGGAATCCCATATGATGATGGCGGTAAAATTGCGTCTAGCGGAGCGCTATGTCTGCCTTTATTAGAAGCTTTAAATCAATTAGAGTTTTATAAACTACAACCTCCAAAATCATTGGGGTTAGAGTGGGTGCAAACGGATGTTTTTCCACAGATTGATGCGTATGCCCTAGAAGTGAATTCTATTTTAAGAACCGTTGTAGAACACAGTGCCCTACAAATTTCAAAGGTTTTAAATTTTTATCATTTAGAAAATGGATTAATCACCGGTGGTGGCGTGTTTAATTCATTTTTAATGCAGCGTATTTCCGAACTATCTGGATTGGATTTACCACAAGCAGACGCATCAATTATCGACTATAAAGAGGCTCTGGTATTTGGGTTTTTAGGAGTGCTCAGACTAAAAAATCAACCCAATTGTCTACAATCGGTGACTGGCGCTTCACACGATCATAGTAGCGGGTATATTTATTTCCCCGAAAAATAACATTAATTTTATAGATTACTTGTTTAGTTTTTTATATTTGTTAGCATTAAATTAAACTTAAAATGAATCCTCAAAAATAGAACTCATGGAAGCCGTAATTATTATTGTCTTTATCGCGGGCTACTTAGCGATTACTCTTGAACACAGTTTGAAAATTGATAAATTAATTCCCGCTTTGGTGATGATGGCCATCAGTTGGGCGCTTATTTCTTTCGGAATAGACGATTTCACCACTTGGTTTGATTCAAGTAAACATGCCCTTCTAAGTAATTTTGAATTGCTGGGTCACGCTGAAAAAATGCACATTCTCGAAGAAACCTTATTACACCATTTAGGGAAAACCGCCGAAATCCTTGTGTTTTTATTAGGGGCAATGACCATCGTTGAGATTATTGCGTATTTCAATGGATTTTCAACTATAAAGAATTTTATTAAAACCAAAAAGAAATCAAAACTACTCTGGATTTTTGCCGTGCTAGCCTTTGTGTTATCAGCGATTATTGACAACTTAACCGCAACGATCGTCTTAATTTCATTGCTTCAAAAAATAATTAATGACCGTAAAATGCGTCTTTGGTTTGCAGGACTTATTGTCATTGCCGCCAATGCGGGAGGTGCATTTTCTCCAATTGGCGACGTGACCACCACCATGTTATGGATTGCAAATAAAGTGTCTACAGGGCATTTATTCGCATACTTGCTGCTACCTTCTCTTGTTTGTATGATTGTACCAACCTTCATTGCCTCTCGATTATCTATTTTTAAAGGCTCTTTAGAAATGGATACCAGCGAGCCTGAATCTGCAGGTCGTTTTAGTGGTACCATGCTTTATTTAGGATTAGCAGCCATTATTTTTGTGCCTATTTTTAAAATGGTCACACACTTACCGCCTTATGTAGGGATGATGCTATCACTTGGAGTTGTCGCTGTTTTTGCAGAAATCTATAGTTCCTCAAAATTCAGTTTGAATGAATTAGATAAAGAAAACTCAGAAGGAATTGTACATCACAGTCCCGTACATCACTCCTTATCAAAAATAGAATTGCCTAGTATCTTATTCTTCTTAGGGATTTTAATGGCAGTGGCAGCCCTTGAGTCCTTAGGAACTTTATTTGGTTTTGCCGATTGGCTTAAAGTCGCCACACCAGCTCTAGGAACTGAAATGGCGGGCACAGAAGTCTCTGATTTAGTCGTCTTGTTATTAGGAGTAGGCTCGGCAGTGATTGACAATGTCCCGCTCGTAGCAGCTTCTTTAGGGATGTTTTCCGAACCTTTAGATCACGAACTTTGGCATTTTATTGCTTACTCGGCCGGAACGGGCGGAAGTATGCTAATCATTGGATCGGCCGCTGGAGTGGTTGCAATGGGCATGGAAAAAATCAACTTTTTCTGGTACCTGAAAAAAATCTCTTGGTTGGCCCTCGTTGGGTTTTTAGCAGGAGCAATTGTCTTTTTCTTTACAAGAACCCTGCTCTAAATATAATTTTTCCTAAATAGTAGCGTTTGTAATTTCGAAGTTATACTTAAACACATATGATCAATACCAGTATTCAAGATGAAGTCGCCATCCAATTAGATGCAGAATCCGTCGAAAAAACATTATCCATCGTCGAATTGATTAAAAGTGGAGGCCTCGCAGGGCAGCTCATTATAGCCCTGTTAACAGTGCTCCTTGTAGTCGCACTCTATATTTATTTTGAACGGTTGTTCACCATAAAAGCGGCGTCTAAAGTGGATCCAAATTTCATGAACCAAATCAAAGACCATGTGGTCAATGGAAAAATTGATGCCGCCAAAGCAGTCTGTGCGCAAGTCAATTCGCCCGTATCACGATTGATTGATAAAGGCATTTCTCGAATTGGACGCCCACTCGCCGATATCAACTCGGCCATTGAAAATGCAGGGAAATTAGAAGTGTATAGCTTAGAAAAAAACGTCAGCGTACTCGCAACCATTTCTGGTGCAGCACCCATGATTGGGTTTTTAGGAACGGTGATTGGAATGATTTTATCCATTTTTGAAATTGCTAATTCTGGCGGTCAAATTGATATTAAACTTTTGGCCGATGGGCTTTACACCGCCATGACCACTACGGTTGCCGGTTTAGTCGTTGGGATTGTCGCCTATATTGCGTTTAACCATATCGTCGGACGCACCAATAAAGTGGTCTACCAAATGGAAGCCAATTCGGTGGAGTTCTTAGACTTACTTAACGAACCTATTTAAGATGAATATTAGAGGTCGTAATAAAATATCTCCCGAATTTAATATGTCGTCCATGACGGATATTGTGTTTCTATTGTTGATTTTCTTCATGATTGCATCGACTTTAGTGACCACCAATGCCATTGATATCTTACTGCCAACAGCCAGTGGAAAAACAGAAAATAAAAAGTCGATTGCCGTCAGTATTAAAAAAGACCTGTCGTTTTATATCGATCAATCGAAAGTGGAGGTTCAAAATTTAGAAGCCGAATTGCTTCAACTATTACAAAAAGAAACCGCTCCAACCCTTGTGTTGAGAGCTGAAAAATCTGTTCCTGTGGACTATGTCGTTAAAGTGATGGACATTGCCAATCGAAATAAATTCAAAATCATACTCGCTGTAAATCCGAACTAAGATGCGCTTCTTTGAGACCAAACATCAAAAACATTCCGCACGACTGACCACCGTCATCATGCTGTTGTTGATCTTACTGCTATTTATAGTGGGGCCTGGTTATATGGATCCGCCTTTGGAGTATGGTGTTGCGGTCAATTTTGGAACTTCCGATACGGGCAGCGGGGCTGTACAACCTAAAAAACCCATTGCAGCAGCAGCTACGCCCGTTACTGAACCCGAGATCGTCGAACCTGTGAAAGCGGCACCACCTGTACAGTCCAGTGAGCCTACGGCTTCAGAAGAGGTGCTCACCGCCGAAGATTTAGAATCTATTGCCATTAAAAAAGCAGAAGCCAAAACGGCTAAGCTGAAAGCAGACGCAGATACCAAAGCAAAAAATGAAGCAGAGGCGATAGCCAAAGCGAAAGCACAAGCTGATGCTGAAGCCAAAGCCAAAGCCGAAGCAGAGGCGGCACGTCTCAAAAAAGAGGCCGAACTAAAAGCGAAAAAGAAACAAGACTTAGATGCACTCATGGGTGGCATCGGCGCAGATGACGGCACCGACACAGGGTCGGAAGGTGATGATGATACTCCGGGCGATAAAGGCCAACTGAACGGCGATCCCTATGCATCGAGTTATTTTGGATCTCCGGGCAGTGGAAATGGCGGCGTAGGCTATGGATTGAATGGCCGTGGGCGTCCGTCCAAATCGAAAGTCATTCCCGACTGTGACGAAGAAGGCACAGTAGTCGTTGAAATTCATGTGAATCAAAATGGGAATGTGGTCAAAGCCATCCCCGGAAAACGGGGTACGACTGGCGATATCTGTTTGTATGAGGCCGCTAAAAAAACAGCCCTCACCCACAAATGGCCTGCAGATTCCAAAGC
>CAJQLD010000071.1 GCA_905479095.1 uncultured Flavobacteriaceae bacterium | reverse complement strand
TATCAGATTCAAAATCTAAAAGCGGCGCATAATGTTCCTCGTCGCCCTGGTCAACTATGATAAAAAGATCAAAAGAGTAAGTTTTGGAAGATTTGCGCGAAATATATCGACTGATAGACTTCTCGAGCTCTCCAGAGTCGAACTCAGCTTTAGTGCATGCATAAACAATAGATAATGCCTTAGTGTAATTAATTCCCATGCTTAATAGTACACACTTAGACTAAGATTTTATACCATTATTAATGCAATTTTATTTATTTATTGTTTTTGTAGGTTTTCTTTTAAAGTTCCAGAATAGTTTTATAAATATGCTTGGTATTTTTAGGTTAAATCCTGTTGTATTTTTTACTATTGAATTTTCTGCGTAAAGCCTTCGCGTGAGAATTCTCTTCCACCATGAAACATTTTCAAATGAACAATTAATTATTTTAATGTTTTTTGTTTTGGGTATGTCTTCTTTGTTGTAAGTTCCCCAATTGCCCATGTCAACAAATGCACCGTCCCATATTTTGTTGAAATTATTAACAAATACACTATTAATAATAGTAACATCGTTAACCATGCATTTTATAGTAAAGTGATGCTTTGTGTTGTTGGCGATAAATTTGCAATCATCAAATAATATTCTTCCGCCCCGAACTATATCAACACAGTCTTCGTAGCCGCCAATAATCGTACATTTTCTAACCGTAACATCGTGACAATAAGATAGCTTTAATCCTTCCGCTACTCCATTTGCATCTATAACGCAGTTTTCTATTAGTATCGACTCCTCCTTCCATCCTGGCCTCCAGGCAAAGCCTAATGCGCTAGCATCTCTTTTTCCGGAAGGTTGGCCGGCATCTGGCACGCTATTATCTGGATTACCCACAAAGCAGGAATCTTTAACTATTTTACTGTAATTATCCATAAAATTAAGGGTATCGAAGCTCCCGCCCAAGTGTAAAGGCAATCCAATATCTCTACATTGTGATTCGGGAAGAAGTAATCATGTATTTCTTTTGCAACTCCAGCTACGAAGCCAAGAGAGAATAAAGTCGGAAAAATAAAACCAAAACTAGACAGAACTAGACCTGCAAAAAAATGAAGCTTTTTATCTTTTGCTATTTTCATTGTGTACGCTCACTTTTGCTTTTTCTAGTAAATATTCTCGCCAGAAAAAACTCCACGCCTCTCTGTCGTCATTTTTGATGGCTATTTCAATCTCTTCTCTGTAAATTTTTACCCAATCCCTGTGCAAAGGGTCAAAATTGGTATCAATAGGTTTGGGGTCGTATTTTACAACACAACCACTCAGAATAATAAGCGGCAATAACCTTAGCACATACTAGGTTACACTATTATTTATTCCAGTCGTATTTCTCCCAAACGCAAAAAGTATATAATATGGCAAGTAGCAATATGGTTGTCATGTCTTTATCCTAGTATTAAATGTATAGCTATAGCTATAAGCGCAATAATGATTATTGATTCAAAAATATCTTTCAATTTATTCACTTGATGAGTCAATGATTCTATCTTTTATGATTTTGTGAGCTGCAGCTTTATCGTACCAAGCTCCAACTTTAACTTTGTCTCCACTCATGGATAAATCCTTATAATGGGCAAAGAAATTTTTAGCAATTTGCAAGAAACTATCTTCTATGTCTTTTAATCCTGTATATTTTTTAGTATAAAAATTAGGAACTGCGACTATCTTGTAATCTTTGTCGCCTTCATCAACCATGTCAAGATAACCTAAAACTTTAGCTTCAACGACAGTTGCTCGTTTGATGGGTTCAGGGCTAACGACTAAAATGTCTAATGGGTCGCCATCTTCACACCATGTTCCAGGAATAAACCCGTAGCTTGCTGGGTAGCTCATTGCGGAATTTAAACATCTGTCATACATGAAAACACCTAAGTCTCCGTCGTATTCGTATTTATTCTTTGACCCTTCTTCTATTTCGATTACGGCGTTAACAATGCGGGGGGATTTTTTATGTGTTGGGAGGTTGTATAGATTCATTTAATTCCAGTTAGCTCAGAAGATGAGCGGATTTTATCACCCAAGCCATCCACGACTTCGGTTCCATTTTCTTTACAAATTTTGAATTCTGGAATTTCACCATTACTTCGATCCCCGCCGTTTGCGAAAACATCTGGCTTAATTAGATCTAAGGTTTTGCAGACAGTTTTATCTTCATCTATTGATAGAATTGCTTCGTCAACACCTTTGATTTGGGAAACAATAGCGAGACGATCATCTTCACACATAAAAGACTTGCCCTTCTTTAGGGTGGCCTGTTTATCGCCGTTGACAATAACCACTAAATAATCGCCCAATTCTCGAGCCATTTTTATATATTCTAAATGCCCGATGTGGATCGGGTCAAAATACCCACTAATTGCTACTTTCTTCATCTTCAGTTATATCCCATTTTGGTTTCCATAAATTAATTACATTGTGGGATTCTGGGCGATCATAATCGTCTTGAACGCGAACAATGTCGTCTTCACCGAAATAAGTACCAGTTTGAACCTCGACAAGGATCATGTCTTCGTCCTTTTTAGGGTTAGCCATCCTGTGCTTAGCTCCAAGAGGTATTAATACTGTTTCTCCAGGCCCATAGTCGTTGGTCTCATCGTCCACGGTTATACGAGCTACTCCAGACACTACAGTCCACGCTTCTTGGCGCTTATGGTGGTATTGGTAACTAAGGCGCTGTTCCGGTTTAACATAAATCCTCTTAACTTTGCAGTATTCTGCGTCTAGCAAGATTTCATAGTGACCCCACGGCCTGATTGAGTCGTCATTCTTCATTTGATGCTTCTAATGTTGTTTGCTTTTGTTTTTCTATTTCTTCTTGAGAAAATCCCCAAAATGTAATTTCCCATAAAATATGAGCCAAGCATTCGAGATCGCTAATCTTGGCAGTTTTAAATATTTCCATATCGATAATGTCTGACCACGAAACAAAATCAAAGGAATAAATTTCATCTTCAATTTCATCTAAAAAGCAAACGTCAACATCTTCAGAAATGCTGCCTATTCCTGCTATGTAAATTTTGTGATTTTCCGCTTCTTTTTCTGGTAAATCGAGTAGTGTTTCATAAACTTTACTGTAAGCTAAATCGGCTTCTATTATTTTAGAATTTAAATATTTTTTTTCTTGGTAAAATAGTTTATATATAGTATTGAATACTGATTTATAAGGAGTTTCTTTTAGTAGTTCTCTTAACGTCATGGCTGTTAATGGATTGGATTGGTATTTTCTTTTTTATTTGGGGTATAGTAAGAACTACCTTGACTATAGTAAAGACTGTTATAATTGTATTGCAGTTGGCTTATGTATACTTTTTGCGAATTAATTGCTTCTAATTGCAGTTGAATTACGCCTTCTTGATCTGTGCAAATTTTGTAAAGACGCTCATTGTCTTGGCTTTCTTTGTAAAGGTTATAACCAGACAAGGCCAAAAGAAAAAACAGGAAATATAAAACATTATTATCGCGCATAAAATTTATTACACATTTTTTAGCGCAAAAAAAAGAAGGATTTGTCTACCTGAATAAACGATCCATTGATTTTCTTGCTTTTTTAATTGAAACAGCAGGAGAGAATGAGTTTAAGTTAGCTTTGACGTATGAATTAACTTTTTCCCGCATAGACTCAAAAGAGCAAGAAATGGCCTGATGACTGATGCCTTGATTTTTACCTATTTCAGCAAGAGTCAACCCTTTCATTCTTTCCTTGAGGATAATCAACTCTTTTTCCGTCAAGAAGTCGCTGTACTCATAGATCCATTTTATTATATTCTTGTATTTATCGGACGAATCCATTTTCTTGAATAATTCGTCCTCTTCTCCTTTCGAATTGCATAAAAAGTCAAACAAGGTATCTCCATTTTCGTTAACTACATGATTCAATGAACTATTGTTGAAATACTTTACATCTCTTTGAGTTACTCCTTTGCACGTCCACCTTATTCTGTTTAAGCAAGATGCGTAAAGCAGTTTAGAAAAACCAACCTTAGTCAGGCATTCTTTCGACTTTTTAATTGCAGAATCTCTATATTTTATCAAGCCATAATTAACTTCCGCCACAATTTCTTCAACAGAAAGGAAGTGGGTGTTGCGCCTATATTTTAGAATTATGTATTTAATGTCGTCTTGCATCGATAGCAATAAATCATTATACAATTCTATTTGTTCGGGTTTAATTTTCATTATGTTTGAATAATGTGATAGAATCATTCGGGAAAGCGCAATTTTTAATATCCATCCAATCTAATACGTTAAGCTTTCGCTCATTTATCTTGAAGTTTTTATGAAGCATCGAGATTTTCTTTATAAGTAATTGAGAATTAGGAAAATCTTCTTTGCATTTTCTCGTTAAGATAACTTTCGAGAAGTCGGAAGATCTTGCGATAATTATGCTTTTAAAATTAAACTCTTCTCGATTTTGTTCAAATAAGCTGTATTCTATAAGCCAATATTGAGAATATGAGAATTGAGTTTTAAGGGATTTTTTTTGAAAGAGATGTTCGTTGAATTTCTTTCCAGTAGATCCAATTGGGCGTCCTCGTTTCTTTTTTTTAGCAGTAATTTCCATTAAAGCAGGATACCAGAAACACTCATCAAAGTCAAGACTTTTTCTTCTTCCATTTTATCTTATCATAATTGTCCCTGAACTTTTTAGAAGAGTTGTTTCTAGGCGAATCTCCTTTGCCGTTTCTTTTTGTGTTGTTCGATTTATTATTGTTTTTATTCATCTCCATTTGCAGTAATTCGGGTTTTCGGCGCGTTTTTTGCGCATGTATTCTCTTTTTTGCGCGCGACGTTTCTCGAGGTTTTCTTCGTCATACTTCTTTTGAGCTTTAGACGAAGCTTTCTTGCCTTTTTCTGTGTTTCTGTATTTCTTCTGACTTTCGTTTTTCATATATAGTCCACTATAGTTGAGGGTTCACGCGGAAATTTTTTTCAATATGGGTAAAATTGCCTTATCGCATTGATCGATATGATCGTCACCAAAGGTAGGCCAAGAAGCGCGATGGTCAATGAAATTTTCTATCAATTTAGACTGCTCCTCTTCTTCTATGTTTGCTGGGCCGTAACCGTCTCTAGACACGTTGACGATTTGACCGCCTATTGATTTGATCCATTGAGCCTCGTTTTCAAAGCGAACATCTGTAACAAATATAAAGTCTGACTTGTTGGCGCCAGAATTAATCGAAGCAACTAAAGGCTCAACCTTCTTGATCCAGCAATTTGGATCCATCTTTCGCCTGAGGTGAGTGCCATAGGTGACCAGAAATGGTCTGATAACCTCTTTATCGGGCGTAAAATCAGTAAAAGAAGATATGCCCATATTCTTTGTCAAGAATTCGTCACACTCCTCTTTGAGAGCGTCAGCAAAAGCATATCTGTGAGCTATGAAATTTTCATCCATAAGCTTAAGTAGAACTTCGCTGCGCGCTTGAAAAGTATCTTTGCCTGTTCTCGCAAAACCTGTTAATCCTATTATTTTCTTATTGTTCATCGTTAAAGTCATCGTCGTCTAAATCTAGATCCATTTCTCCATTTCCTATTTCTAATAATTCTTGTATTTTTTCTTGAAGGGCGCCAACCATTACGAAGGTATTAATGTCAAACTCATCTATATATCTATAGACTAAGTTATCTAAATCAAAGCGGAACGCATCAGTTTGTTCGTCATAATCGCTTGGCCCTGTTGGCTCGTAAAATTCTTCGTTTTCGTCTTCGTCCATTATTCTATAATAATATATAGTCCACTATAAGTCAACACCCTTTTCGAAAATTTTTTCAATCTTGTTGTTTTGAGTAAAAAAAAGGGCGACCCCGAAGGGTCACCCTTTGAGTGGGTTAAGAAATAAAAAACTATTTCTTAGAGCAAGAGCCACATCCTCCCAAAAGGGAGACCAAGAGAAGCAATGTAATTACTCCAGCTAAGCTAGCTCCTTCTCCGACAAATCCTGAGACAATGCCTTGAAGGTTTGCGATAACATCGAGTGGAGCAGAAGCTCCAAACACTACTTGAGAGATTACGAGTAATCCAATGAATGATAATAAAACGCTGGTAATACCTCCAGCATAGGCTTTGATTGTGTCTAATGTATTTTTCATATATTATATTAGGGGGTTAATTAGAATTGAAATGTTAATGCCGTAGCGAATACAAATTCTCTTTCGATGTCATCTGCATCGACATAATCGACAGACAAAGAAGCAGAAGCAGAGTCACTTAAACCTTTAGTAAGGTCAGCTCCAACAGAATAGTAAGTTCTGGAATCACTATTTGAAACATCAGTGTTACCAATTGAGGCTCCTAAGCCTAAGTCAGCAAAACCAAGCTCAACATCGTGAGAAGCGGACAACTCAAATGTATAAAGAGAATCATCAAGATCTCGATACGCAGATAAGGTCGGGCTAAGCAAGCAGGCAATAGAGACTGAAACCTGGACTTCCGAAAAAGCGGCTCCCGGGACATCTTCCACATGATTAAGACCAACGTAAGCTCCTAATAATCCGTCCAGGAAGGACTCTGTAACTCCAGCGGAAACGATATAGCTATCGGCGCTTGAATCAACAGACTGATTTGTGAACAATCCAAGGCTAGCATTTAAGCCGGCAACGTTTTGCTCAAAACCAATTGCAGCTTGAACTGCTTCCTGGGATTGTTGGGAGCCTCTGTAGAAATAATCGGATGTATATCCAATCTCTGCTGTGTTTGCAGCTAAGGCGGCGTTAGTAAAAGACCCGAAGGCCAACAGTAATGATACGATTTTCGTTTTCATGTATTTTTATTAGGGATTAATAAATTTATTTAATTCTTACTTCTTTCCAGGCTACTTTTTTATCGTTAACTAGATCTCTTATTAGTCTTTGTTTTGAGGAGAGTTGGCTTTTGCCGCTTTTAACTTCTATAAAGGTGATTTCGTCGTCGCCAAAGGAAATGTAATCTATAGGGCGCCCCATGAAAGTACAAGTCTCTGGGTCAAATTCAAATTGATCTAAAAATGGGGCTAAGGTTTCTGCTATATGTCCAAGTCTTACTTCGCTACTCTTTTTTTGTGAAGTTACTTTTTGTTTTTCTGCGGATACCTCTGATATTTTGTTTTCTAGTGAGCCTATCTTGGATAGTTGCTCGGCGTTTAATTGATTATAAGATGTTTGCCAATTTTTATTAGTTAATAATAATTCTGACTGTTTTTCTTTTAATTTAGTTATTTCTTGTGTTAAAGTATTTACACTTGTTGAATGTATTATATCTTTTTCTTTTTCTTTTTCAATAAGTTTATCTATTTCTTTAGATAAAGGGTTTTCTTGTTGCTTGGGTGGCTCAATTGGTTTTTCTTGTGTTTTTTTAGGAAGCTTACCTTCAAATACATTATAAAATATAATGCCGCCAAGAATGCCCGAGAATAAAAGAGCAAGAAAAATATCCACAGCTACTTTTTAGTTATAGAAACTATTCTGTCGTGCCTAAATGATCTGACCGACTTTCGGGCAAAACAATAAGCTTTGAACCCTGCATTATCTCTTTTCTCGCCAAAATTACCAAAGGATTTATATAAATCAATATCTCCTATGAGGTAAGTCTTTATTTTGTTGTCGCTATTTTTATAAACAACATAATATTCATTGCCGAAGAGTTTTTTCTTAGTTTTAAAGTAAAATCTTTTTAGTTTATTCATCGTTTAGATTGATTCCTTTTGATTCACAGTAAGCAACGCTATACCCAGCCTTGAAGCTAAACTTATCTATAAAGAAAACCATAGCCATTACTAAGTATGGCTGCCAAGCCGCAAAAGACATGTAACTAAAGAGGGTAAAGCTGATCGCTGCATATGGGCAAAACTTATTCAACATATAATTAAAAAATACCATTTTATTATCTCCCACTACTTCCAAACCCACCAGAGCCTCTAACAGAATCAGATAAATCTTTTGATTCGATCATTTGGATAGCTGGTAGTTTAACAAAAACAATCTGTCCAACTTTATCGCCGATTTGATAAGCGCTATTTGTATCATCAACAGAAAATCTCAACTTTACTTCCCCTCTGTAACCACTATCGATAACACCCACAGAGTTTCGTAGAAAATGCCTTGTGTTGCTGATACTTGAGCGAGGAAACACTAAACCTACGTAACCTTTTGGTATTTCAAGAGATAAGCCTGTGCAGACCTCTATGAAAACCCCTGCAGAGCCAGCAGGATAGGTTACCGCCGAGGCTGTAAGGTCAAACCCAGCGTCGCTAGGATTTGCCTGCTCAGGAGCCTTGGCTAAAGAATTTAATTTTTGAAATTTAACCTTCATTTTTAGTAAACTTTGTATGGCTTTGAAGTGTGAGTGATAGCAATATGATTGATATCTTTTGGGTCCCACTCTTTTAGCGTTGTGTAAAGGCAATTAGCCCTGTATTCGGCGTCAGCTTTAACTTTATAATTCCTATCTTCGATACGTCTTCCTCTTCGTGTTACGACAAAGTAGGAGTCAGAACCTTTGATCAACTCTCTTGTATTAATTTTCATGATTTAAGAAGTTTAGCATAATATGTTTTAAAAGTCAAGT
>CAJQLD010000070.1 GCA_905479095.1 uncultured Flavobacteriaceae bacterium | reverse complement strand
TCTTTCCTCTAGTCTCTTTCCTCTTTCCTCTAGTCTCTTTCCTCTTTCCTCTAGTCTCTTTCCTCTTTCCTCTAGTCTCTTTCCTCTTTCCTCTAGTCTCTTTCCTCTTTCCTCTAGTCTCTTTCCTCTTTCCTCTAGTCTCTCTATTTTCTATTTAAGAAATTCAAAAATTCCACATGCCCCTTGTCCAGTCCCCACACACATGGTAACGGCTCCATATTTCCCATTCATATTTTGCTTACGCATTTCATCAAACAACTGTACCGATAATTTTGCCCCCGTACATCCTAGAGGGTGTCCTAACGCGATTGCACCGCCATTTGGATTAATAATCTCTGGGTTAAGGTCTAATTCACGTATTACTGCTAAGGATTGCGAAGCAAAGGCTTCATTCAATTCAATTAATGACAAATCATCTTGCTTTAATCCTGCTTGTTTTAATGCTTTTGGAATGGCTTTTACGGGCCCAATACCCATAATTCGAGGTTCAACACCAGCCGCAGCATAGTTTACCAATCGTGCAATGGGTTCAAGGTTTAGTTCTTTGACCATATCTTCACTCATGACCATTACAAAAGCAGCTCCATCACTCATTTGTGATGAGTTTCCTGCAGTGACACTTCCGCCAGCAGCAAATACGGCTCTTAATTTTGCTAAAGCTTCTTTACTAGTTCCCGCTCTTGGGCCTTCATCTTTAGTAACCGTGTATGATTTAGTTGCTTTTTTTCCAGATGCATCAATATAATTTTGTTCAACTTTAATAGGAACTATCTGATCTTGAAACCGGTTTTCTGCTTGCGCTTTTAATGCTTTCATATGAGAGTTAAAGGCAAATTCATCTTGGTCTTCCCGAGAGACTTTAAACTGATTTGCAACGGCTTCAGCGGTATTTCCCATCCCCCAATAATAATCTTCATGTCCCGCTTTTATAAGGTCATAATTCAGTTCTGGTTTATATCCTGTCATCGGAACGCTACTCATGCTTTCTGCGCCACCTGCGATGATACAATCAGCCATTCCAGATTGAATTTTTGCGGTTGCCATCCCAATTGTTTCTATTCCAGAGGAACAAAATCGATTGACCGTGACTCCTGGGACATCGATAACTTCTAAGCCCATTAACGAGATTAAACGCGCCATATTTAATCCTTGTGAGCCTTCTGGCATCGCATTACCAACAATTACATCATCAATCCGTTTTGGATCTAAATCGGGCAGTTCTTTCATCATATATTTGATGGTTTCTGCGGCTAATTCATCGGTTCTTTTAAAACGAAAGACGCCTTTTGGAGCTTTTCCTACGGCGGTTCTGTATGCTTTTACAATGTATGCTTGTTTGTTCATAGTTATGTTTTTTATTTTGAAATGAGAGCAAAGAGGATAGAGTAGAGAGAAAAAACTTTCAAATTTGTCTCTAAGTAGTGTCGTTTTGGGTCTCTTTTCTATCCTCTTTATTTCATTTTCTAATTACGAAGCGGTTTCCCTGTTTTTAACATATGTTGAATCCGTTCTAAGGTTTTACGTTCGGTACATAAACTCAAAAACGCTTCGCGTTCTAAATCCAATAAATATTGTTCTGATACGAGCGTTGGCTCAGACAAATCGCCTCCCGCCATTACATAGGCTAATTTATTAGCGATTTTCATATCATGCGCCGAAATGTAGTTACTATCTTGCATCGAATCGGTACCGACTAAAAACATTCCCAAGGCTTGTTTACCCAATACTTTAACGTCGGTTCTTTTTATAGGTTGGGTATATCCAGAATCTGCCATTAATTTTGCGTGTTGTTTTGCAACGGCAATTTGTCGGTCTTTATTTACCACCACCACATCTTTTCCTTTTTGTAAAAGGTTTAAATCAAATGCTTCGTAAGCAGATGTCGATACTTTTGCCATTCCAATGGTTAAGAAATGTTCTTGTAATACATTTAATTGAACATCGCCTTTTTGGAACTTATCTTGCGCTCTTAAGGCCATTTCTTTTGACCCACCACCACCAGGGATGACTCCAACACCAAACTCAACAAGCCCCATGTAAGTTTCTGCTGCTGCAACAACTTTATCAGCATGTAAGGACAATTCGCATCCACCACCTAAGGCCATGCCATGCGGCGCCGAAATGGTAGGGATTGATGAATATCGCATGCGCATCATTGAATCTTGAAAATATTTGATCGCCATATTAAGCTCTTCATATTCTTGCTCTGCAGCCATCATGAAAATCATTCCAATATTGGCACCCACCGAAAAATTCGCACCTTGGTTACCAACCACTAAACCTGCAAAATCTTTTTCAGCCAAATCAATGGCTTTATTTAAACCTGCTAACACATCTCCACCAATGGTGTTCATTTTAGATTGAAATTCTAAGTTGAGGATGCCGTCGCCTAAATCTTCAACAACCACTCCCGAATTTTTAAATACTTCGTTTGATTTTCGAATGTTATCTAGGATGATGAAACTATCTTGACCCGGAATTTTTTCTTGTATTTTTCCTGGAATATCATAGGCATAGGACGCGCCATTTTTAACACTATAAAATGAAGAACTCCCTGCAGCTAACATCTCATGGACCCAAGCGGCGGGTTCTAAGCCTTCCGCTTTCATAAGTTCAATTCCTTTTTCAACACCAATCGCATCCCAAATTTGGAAAGGGCCGTGCTCCCAACCAAATCCTGCTTTCATGGCATCATCAATTTTATAAAGTTCATCGGTTATTTCAGGAATTCGATTTGAAACGTATGCAAATAGGGCGGTAAAACTTTTACGGTAAAAATCACCTGCTTTGTCTTTTCCTAAAACTAAGACTTTAAATCGGTCGACGACTTTATCAATCGTTTTTGTGAGTTCTAATGTGGCAAATTTTGCACGCTTAGCAGAACGGTATTCCAAGGTATTTAAGTCTAAACTTAAAATTTCTTTTTTACCATCTGCTGACACATTTTTTTTATAAAACCCTTGACCTGTTTTACTTCCAAGCCATTTATTTTCCATCATTGTATTGACGAAATCTGGTAACTCAAACAACTCTAAACGCTCATCTTTAAGGCAATTTTCTCGAATGCCGTTTGCAACGTGAACCAAAGTATCTAAGCCCACAACATCGACTGTTCTAAAGGTGGCCGATTTTGGGCGACCAATGACTGGCCCCGATAATTTATCCACTTCTTCAATCGTTAGATCTAACTCTTTGACCGCGTGAAATAAACTTTGTATGCTAAAAATACCAACTCTATTTCCAATAAATGCTGGCGTGTCTTTAGCGATGACAGAGGTTTTTCCTAAAAACTGTTCGCCATAACCTGCTAAAAAATCGAGAACTTCAGGAGCCGTTTTGGGTCCTGGAATAATCTCAAATAATTTTAGATAACGCGCAGGGTTAAAAAAGTGGGTCCCACAAAAATGTTTCTGAAAATCTTCACTGCGACCTTCACTCATGAATTTTATAGGAATTCCAGAAGTATTAGACGTGATTAAAGTCCCAGGTGTTCGGTGTTTTTCTAAGTTTTCGAATACCATTTTTTTAATGTCCAATCGCTCTACAACCACTTCCATAATCCAATCGACATCGGCTACTTTTGCAATGTCATCTTCCAAGTTACCCGTGGTGATTCGCTGTGCAAATTTTTGATGGTAAATAGGGGAGGGCTTCGATTTTAAAGAAGCTGCAAGGGCTTCATTAACCAATCGATTCCGAACAATTTTATCTTCTAAGGTCAGCCCTTTGGCTTTTTCTTTATCGTTAAGTTCTCTGGGTACAATGTCTAAAAGTAATACATCGACTCCAATATTGGCAAAGTGACAAGCGATTCCGCTGCCCATGATCCCAGATCCGATAATTGCAATTTTTTTTATTCTTCGTGTTTTCATCTAAGTATAAATAGGGTTGTTAGAATATTTTTTTGTTTGAGATCAGATTCATGATACAATCGGATACTTCATAAAAGTGGTCGAGCTTTTCTTCCGAAATTTCATTTTTGATGACATTGTTAAACTTTAATACATTTTGTTTGACTTCTTCTCTGTTTTTGAGTCCCGAATCCGTTAAATGGATAAGCACGCCACGACCATCATTGGGATTTGGTAACCGTTCTATTAAACGCATGCTTTCCAATGTTTTTAAAATTCTTGATAGACTGGTCGCTTCCATGCCCATTTTTGGACCTAGTGAGGTTGACGGTGTCCCATTTTGTGGATCCACACTTAGGAGGGTAAACCCTGTTGCCATTGTGATTCCATAATCGGATGCTTCCTCATTATACATCCTTTGAACGGCTAACCAAGTCGTTCTCAGAACATAGTCTATTGTTTTCTCTTTCATAGTGTCTCTAATATCTTGTCTCAAATATATGAAAATATAGTATGCACGCATAGTAAAATGCGAAAAAGTTATGCATGCATAGTATTATTTGTGAGTTTTTTAA
>CAJQLD010000069.1 GCA_905479095.1 uncultured Flavobacteriaceae bacterium | reverse complement strand
AATGATATTGTCAATAATTTTTATAAACGAGTTCTTTTCTAATGAGCCAAGTTTATCTAATATCTTTTCTAATTTCATATTTGTTTCTTATTTTGTTCATGTTGTTCATGTTGTTCATGTTGTTCATTATGTTTGTGTCTAACTACTGTATAAACGCACTGTTGTATTTATGTCGTTTATCTATTGCTAAAAATGCAGCCTATCGGAATGGTTCCGATACGTTATTCAGTAAAACAATATCTAAATATTAGATCAATTGGTTGTGAAGATTTTGACTTGGGGTCATCATCTGAGATAAAAGTAACAAAATAAAATGAGTTTCCTAATAATAGCATTGAAATCAACACGAAATCAGTGCTTGCCTTGCTTACAGATTTATTTGCGCCTCAAAAATGGTCACCGCGTTTCCAATAATTTCAACCTTATCATCCACTAATTTCACGTGTAATCGTCCCGTTCTTTCGGAAATTTGTTCGGCAATAAACTCACTTTTTCCAGTTCTTAAATTCCAAACAGGGACCAAGCCACATTGAGCAGACCCGGTCACAGGATCTTCATCAATTCCATAGATGGTGACAAAACAACGGACTACAAAATCGATGGAGTCCCTTTCTGAAAGCGCGGTGATCATCAAATGGCCAAGTCCATTTTCAATCATTTTATTAAAAACAGGTTTTGCGTCTTTAATGTCTTTTTCATTGTTGGCAATGGCAATGGTCCAATCACTTGAACATTTATACACCTCCATAGGCGTAAAGCCAATGAGTTCTTTAAAATTCTTGGGCGTTTCTATTTTTTTGATTTTATAGATAGGAAATACCATTTTAATTCCATTAATCTCTTTCGAAATTTTTAAAAGGCCGCCTTTGGATTTAAATTCAATACGTTCATTTTCTGCGATCGTTTTGTTATCATACAACAGGTGGGCAGCGGCAAGAGTTGCATGTCCACACAACTCAATTTCGGATGTAGGCGTAAAAAATCGAATACTAAAAGGCGTCTCCGAAATGTTTACAAAAGCCGTTTCAGACAAATTCATTTCCATGGCAATATTCTGCATCAACGCGTCTTCAAGATCTTCTTTGAGAATCATCACCCCAGCAGGATTGCCCTTAAAGGCTTTTTTTGTAAACGAATCAACTTGATAAATTGTTTGTTTCATTTTTCAGCAGTTTAGAACCTTGTTTGAATGTGGTTTTTTATTAAATTTTAGACGCAATGTATTCGTTTACAAAATTTTCCAAAACGTTTAAAGGAATGGCACCATGAGAAATGACCACTTCGTGAAACTCACGAAGATCGAATTGGTCTCCCAACGCATCTTTTGCTTTTGAACGCAGTTCTAGAATCTTTAGCATTCCAATTTTATAGGCGGTTGCTTGACTTGGCATTACAATGTGTCTTTCGACCATTTTAATGGCGTCTAACTCCGCATTTGGAGTGTTGTCGGTATAATATTTAATACCGGTCTCTCGGGTCCATTTTTTGGTGTGTATCCCAGTATCGACTACCAGTCTACAGGCTCTCCATAGTTCCATTGCCAAACGTCCAAAATCCGAATAAGGATCGGCGTAAAAGCCCATTTCTTTTGGGATAAATTCTGAGTATAATCCCCAACCTTCGGTATAGGCGGTATACCCACTAAATTTTCTAAACATTGGAACGTCTTCTAACTCTTGTTGAATGGCCAATTGCATGTGATGTCCTGGGATTCCTTCGTGATATGCTAAGGCTTCCATTTGGTAGGTTGGCATGGATTCCATGTCATATAAGTTGGCGTAATAAATTCCGGGTCGAGAGCCATCGGCAGCAGGACGGTTGTAAAAGGCTTTTCCAGCCGATTTTTCTCTAAAAGACTCTACAGCTTTTACAATGATATCTGCTTTGGGCTTTGTGATAAAGAGTTCATCGAGTCGTGTTTTCATGCTGTCAATCAAATGCACGGCTTCTTTTAAATAGGCCTCTTTTCCTTGTTTATCTTCACTGTAATAGAATTGTTTATCCGTTTTCATAAACTGAAAAAAGGCTTGTAAGTTGCCTTCAAAACCAACGTTTTTGCGAATCGCATCCATTTCTCCATGAATTCGAGCCACTTCCCTTAATCCTATTTCATGGATTTCATCAGCAGTTAAATCGGTCGTGGTGGTTCTTTTTAAAGCAGTATTAAAAAAGGCTTCGCCATCAGGGAATTTCCACGCACCATGATCAGAATTTGCGCGTTTCTTTTGTGCTTTCATAAAAGAAATTAAGCCGTTGTAAGCGGGTTTTACAGATGTTAAGAGCGCTTGTTTTGCTTGTGTTTCTAAACGTGTTTTTGTTTTGGCATCGATCTCTAATTCATTTACTTTTTTCAAGAAATCTTTTAATAAAGTACTTTGCTTTTTAGAAGAATCAAAAGGTTGTCCAATCAAGATATTTTCTGAATCTTGGACGACTTTGTCAAACACAAATTTTGGAGGCACAACGCCAATCGCTTCACGGGCTTTTAGGTTTTCTACTAATTGATCGAAATAGGTCTTAAAACCATTTAGTCTAGAAATATAAGCTTCTGCATCTTTCACATCATCAATACGGTGCATGTTGATCATAAACGCAGGTTTTCCAGACTGGGCGCCAAACATTTGATTGACAGGGTAGTCGTGAAGTCGGTATTTATAATCCTCAATACTGTTTTCGAGATCTTGTTTAAAGAGATTATAACTCAAGAGCACTTCTTTAGAGAGTGCGGCTACATTGACAGAGTCGGTTAACCATGCCAATTCTTCTTTGTTTATTTTTAAATTCTTTTCTTCTAAAGTTGGCGAGTTGTCATTCAGCTTTCCGTAATCTTTTTTGATGCCAAGTCGGGTTTGAAATTCTGGATACATATCGACGCCTTCATCAAAGCTTTTCTGAAAAAAGTCACTGACTTTTTTTGATTCTGAAGCAATTTCTGCTTCCGTATATACGTTTGCACTTTTTTCTTTACAAGAAACAATCAATAAAGAAATACTTAAAATAAGGAGCGGTTTTAAAATGAAAGGTTTCATAGTGATTTGTTTTAGAATTTAGGTTTTTTTTAAATGAGTAGCAATGTATTAGTGTTTGATTAGTTGGGCTGCCTGCCAATAGGCAGTTGGTTTAGCTACGAATTTAGCAAATAATTACCGGATAGAAAAATCTGAAAAACGTGTAAAACTCTAGCTACGTCTTTCAGACTTGACAACCACACGATACAATTGGGTGAGTAGGCAAGAGAGTCTTTTTTTGAGTTTATAGTTTGGAAAAATGAAAAAAATATTTGTATATTTAAACACCTAAATTTATATTATGAAAACACATTACTTTTTTATTTTTTTAATTACGACCCTCGTTACTTTTGGACAAACTACTCTTTCATCTGGAGATTTGATTGTGACGTCCTTAATAGCGGATGGAAATGATCGATTTGAATTCATTCCATTAGTAGACCTTAGTGCAGGTACGGTTATTTATTTTACAGAAACAGGTTGGAACGCAGCGACTAGTTCATGGCGAAGTGATGACTTGACTGAAGGTGTGGTCCAATACACGGCACCAACAGCAATTACTAGAGGTACCGTCATTTCGATTGAAGAAGATGCCAATACCAATGGTCAAATTAATCTTCCAACAGATGGATCCGTTAGTATTTCTAATTATGGAGGTAGTTTTTCACTCTCAGGGGCTGGCGATCAAATTATTGCCTTTCAGGGCACACCACCAGCAGATTGGGATGGGTCAGGAACCAATCCTTTTCCAGCGCCAAATTTTATTTTTGCGATCACTAGCCACAGTTCTGCTTGGCACGATGCAACGAGCACAAATAGTACAGCGATTCCTACGGGTCTAACCAATGGATCAACCGCTGTAGCTGCTGGTTCGGGCACAGGTTCAGGCGATGAATATGACAATATCTATTTTGATGCCGTCACAAACCCATTAGCAGGAAAAACGAAAGCGGAAATATTAGCTTTGGTTGGAAATGTTGCCAATTGGAAAGGAGATAATGGAGTGCCATTAGCATGGAAAATTTCAAGTTTTACCTTGTCTTCAGATCAATTTTATAAACCTGAATTTTCAGTGTTCCCTAATCCAGTCGAAAATGGTGTTATAAATATACAATCACGTATTGTGGGTTTAAAAACTATCAATGTATTTGATGTGAATGCACGGGCTGTTTTATCCACACAATTAGGGTCAGACGTATTGGATGTCTCTTTTATGGATCGAGGATTTTACTTCTTGAACATCGAAATTAATGGAGCTTCTACCACCAAAAAAATTATGATTAAGTAAAGACATTTTAATTTTTGGTTAATTTTTGGTATCGATTGCATTAAAAATGAAAAAACCACTCAAATGAGTGGTTTTTTTTAAAGTGGTGCCTCCAGGAATCGAACCAGGGACACATGGATTTTCAGTCCATTGCTCTACCAACTGAGCTAAGGCACCTCCTCGCATAATGCGGTTGCAAATATAGTGGAATTTTAATATTCGCAAAGTAAATTTTTATAAAAAATGGTTTTGTAAATTTACAATCTAAATGGGAGAGATGAATTTAATAATAGACATTGGAAATACAGCGACTAAACTAGCTGTTTTTCAAGCAGGTAAAATAAAAAAAACACAAAGAGTAGCAACCACAGTATTGGTTGAAGAAGTTGAGAAACTTCTTGCTATTTTTCCTGAAATTAAACAAGGAGTCCTATCATCAGTTATGAAATTAGAGACTTCGGACGTTAATTTGCTTCAAAAATTACTGCCAATTAAAGTTTTGGTCCCAACGTTTAAGATGCCTTTTGAAAATAGGTATGATACCCCTCAGACCTTGGGCGTAGATCGTTTAGCACTTATGGCGGCGGCCGTCAAACATTTTCCAAATAAAAATGTTTTAGTAATTGATGCCGGAAGTTGTATAACATATGACTTTCTAGATGCACAACAACAGTACTTGGGAGGCGCCATTTCTCCAGGGTTAAATATGCGCTATAAATCCTTAAATACGTTTACGTCCCGTTTGCCGCTTGTATCTCCCAAAGCGCCAGAAGCCTTGGTGGGAACATCGACTGAAGCGTCAATTCATTCGGGAATCGTTTATGGTGTTTTACTTGAAATCGAAGGAACTATTGAGGCATATCAAAATAAATATTCAGATTTAACAGTTATTTTAACAGGAGGAGATGCAGATTTCTTGTGTAAGCAATTTAAAATTAGCATATTTGCGAATTCAAATTTTCTTTTAGAAGGACTTAATTTTTTACTAGAATTTAATTCAAACGAATGATAAAAAAGTTTATAGTACTCATCACTGTTGTTTTTACATGCAATTCTTTTGCGCAACAAGGGACTAGTTCTCCATACTCATTTTATGGGTTAGGAAGTTTAAAATTTAAAGGAACTGTAGAAAATCAATCTATGGGAGGCTTAAGTGTCTATTCCGATAGTATACATTTGAATTTAAGAAATCCGGCTTCCTATGCTGGTAATAATTTAAAATTTTACAACAACGAAGCTCGACCTATAAAGTATACGGTAGGAGGAAGTCAATCTTCAGTTAACCTCAAAACAGAATCGGCGAATGATAATGCTAATACGACCACCTTTGATTATTTAGCGATCGCGATTCCGTTAGGTAAGTTTGGTGCTGGTTTTGGAATCATTCCTTACTCTTCAGTAGGTTATAAATTGCAGTCGATAGATGCGAACGATGTCCTTCAGTACAAGTACAGAGGCGAAGGTGGATTAAATAAAGTATTTGTAGGGGTCGGATATCAGCTTACTAAAGACCTTCGGGTTGGTATTGATACACATTATAATTTTGGAAACATCACCAATACAAATATTGCATACGGATATAACGATGACGGCGATTTTTTACAATACCATAGTCGTGAGGTCAATCGTTCCGATTTAGGAGGAATTTCATTTAATTTTGGAATTATATATTCTAAGTTATTGAAGGACAATTTAGAATTGATGGCATCTGCAACGTTTTCACCAACGTCTAATTTGTCTTCTGAAAATGAACGTTCATTTTCATCCATTGTGATAAACCCCTCTACCGATCAAGATTTTGCTATTAATACAATTGATGTTGATTTAGCATCTCAAAATTTAAAAAACACGACCCTTAAAATCCCTACTAAATCCTCAATAGGGGTTGGTGTTGGGAATCCTAGAAAATGGTTTGCCGGCGTAGAATACACGCTTCTAAAGGCCAGTCAGTACACAAATCGATTAGTGACGATTGATAATGCTGTTTTTGAAGATGCTTCTACCATTTCATTGGGAGGTTTTTACATTCCAAGATACGATTCGTTTAACAATTATTTAAAACGGGTGGTTTACAGAGCAGGACTCCGTTTTGAAAACACAGGATTGATTGTGAACGATCAAGCTATTAAGGAGTTTGGCATATCTTTTGGTATGGGGTTACCAGTGGGACGCGTTTTTTCCAATGCCAACCTTGGAGTTGAGATCGGAAAACGAGGAACCACCAATGCGAATTTAGTACAAGAAAATTTTGTAAACTTCCAAATTAGTTTGTCTTTAAACGATCGCTGGTTTGAGAAAAGAAAGTTTAATTAAGGACCACTATTCGGAATAATAATACAGTATCAACTATTTGAAATCAATTAAATCATTTAAGATGAAAACAAAAATCACTTTAGTCATAACACTTATTTTTTTTAGCTTTATATCTATAGCTCAAAATGAAAAAGACATGGAAACGCTGTCTATTTTTAGTGAGTATGCGAAATCTAAAAACTACGATGCAGCCTATACGCCTTGGATGGAATTACGTAACCGTAACCCAAAATTCAATAAAGCAGTGTTTGTATATGGAGAACGTATTTTGGCCTCTAAGATAAAGAACACAGAGGGGGAAGAGAAAATTGCATTTATTAATGATTTATTGAAACTTTGGAAAGAACGAAGCGAGGTGTTTCCTAACATTACACCACAAGGTTCCTATCTTGCGAAAGCATCCCAGTTACAATATAACAACAGAGAATTGTTAAACAAGTCAGATGAGGAGCTATATGCAGCATTTGATACAGCTTATACTTCTGATCCCAAAACGTTTACAAATCCAAAAAGTTTATATACTTATTTCTCTTTAATGGTTGATTTGTATGATGCTTCATCAAAAACAGCACAAGAGCTATTTAATAAGTACGATGATATCAGTGAAAAAGTAGATTTTGAAGTTAAAAATTACACCAATAAAAGGAACGCATTTTTAGATGAAGAAGGAGAAGTTAAGGAGTTAGATAGAAAAGACGCTTCACGTCTTAAATCCTACAACAGCTATTTAAAAGCCTACGATCAAATTGCAGGAAGTATTGATACGAAACTAGGCTCAAGAGCTAATTGTGAAAACTTAATTCCATTATACTCTAGAGATTTTGAAGCGTACAAAAATGATGGAGTTTGGTTACAAAGAGCCATGAACAGAATGTATGCAAAAGGATGTAATGACGATGTTTTATTTGTTCAAATTGTGGAACAAAAAAACGCACTCGAACCGAATGCAGATACGGCCTTTTATTTAGGAATATTAAAAGAAAAAGCAGGGAAAAATTCGGAAGCACTTAGTTTCTATAACCAAGCGGTTGAATTGGAAGTTGATAGTTTTGAAAAATCTAAAATCCTATATAAGATTGCGACCAATTTCAAAAAGAAAGGACGCTTCAGTCAAGCAAGAACTTACTACATGAAAACGCTAAAAACAAACCCAAGTATGGGAAAAGCCTATTTAGCCATTGCAGCGATGTATGCTAAAAGTGCTAATGATTGTGGAACGGATAATTTTTCCAAACGCGCGGTCTATTGGTTAGCGGCAAAAGAAGCCGCAAAAGCAGGGAGAGTCGATCCAACTATGAAAAAAAATGCAGGTAAATCAATTGCTAATTACACTGCCAAAGCCCCTCAGAAAAGTGAAATATTTTCTTCAGGACGCGCAGGTCAAGTGATTAATGTTGGGTGTTGGATTCAACGTAGTGTTTCAGTCCCAGCTCTTTAATGACTATAAACACTAACATATCATTAAAAAACATCGTTATCCTATTTGCGGTAGCGATGTTTTTTTCTTGTAATAATACACTAAAAGAAGTTCAGAACGTAGGAATAGAGACCTATGTACCTATGTCTGTTGCAGAAAACATCAATACAAAATACACGGATTCTGGGCGTTTAACCTCGATTCTAATTAGCCCAAAAATGCTAAATTTTTCTAACAGAGATTTTCCGTTTTATGAATTCCCAGAAGGCGTAAACCTTACTATGTTTGATGAAAAGGATCAAAAAAGCACCATCAAATCAGACTTTGCAATTGTATTCAATAAAACAGATATTATTGACCTACAAGGCAATGTGGTTTTGACTACCTCCACTAATGATACCTTATTCACAGAACAACTTTTTTATGACCAAAAAAAGGAATGGCTATTTACCAATCACCCCGTAAAATTCAGAACCAAAGACTATATTACTAATGGAAATGGATTTGATTCAAATAAAAATTTCACCAACGCACAAGTGCTAAAAGTGAAGGGACGAATTTTTGTTGACGAATAATTTGTATCTTTACTTTGTAATTTAATTGAAATTTAAAAAATGAAAATTCTTTCGCTTTTACAATATTTATATTTAGTATTTGCAGCCCTTTTTGTAGTAGACATGTCTAGTAAATGGGACAGTGACCGAAATGCTGCTTACTTATCTTTGTTTTTTGCAGTTCTTGCCGTTTTTATGTTTTTTTTCCGTAAAAAATTCAGAAAGCGTTTTGAAGATCGCGGTAAACTATAATCATGACCATAGATATTATTGTCATTATTTTAAGTTTGATTTTATCTGCATTTTTTTCTGGGATGGAGATTGCTTATGTGTCCTCAAATAAAATTCATATTGAAATTGAAAAAAAACAAGGCGACCTTTTATCAAATTTACTCACTAAAATAACTGCAAAACCCTCCAAGTTCATCGCAACTATGCTCATCGGGAATAATATTGCTCTTGTGATTTACGGGTTTTATATGGGGGATATACTGGTAGATTGGTTTGCAGCGCATTTACCGTCTTCTAACATACTTATTAATTACCTGCTTAACGAATTGTCATTACTTACACAAACCGTAATCTCGACGCTTGTAATACTGGTAACTGCCGAATTTTTGCCAAAAGTTTTTTTTCAGATTTATGCCAATTCATTGCTCAAACTGTTTGCAGTTCCTGTTTACATATTTTATATTTTATTTTCATTAGTTTCTGATTTTGTCATTTGGATTTCAGATGTAGTTTTAAAAACATTATTTAAAACAGAAGGAGATGAGGTTCAGCTTGCTTTTTCGAAAGTTGAGCTAGGAAATTACATAAGCGAACAAATGGAATCTGTGGAAGCTCACGACACCATCGATAGTGAAATTCAGATTTTTCAAAATGCACTCGAATTCTCGGAAGTAAAATCAAGAGAAGTAATGGTGCCTCGAACAGAGTTGACAGCCATTGAAATTCACGAGACGATCCAGAGTCTCAATGAATCCTTCACCCAAACAGGCCATTCAAAAATACTCGTTTATAAAACTACTATCGATGATATTTTAGGGTATGTCCATTCGTTTGATTTATTTAAACATCCTAAAAATATAAAATCAATGTTAAGGCCTGTAGAATATGTGCCCGAAACGATGTTGGCAAAAGATGTCTTGAATGTTCTCATTAAAAAGCGTAAAAGTTTAGCGGTTGTTTTGGATGAATATGGTGGCACCTCGGGTATTATGACCGTCGAAGATATTGTTGAAGAACTTGTTGGTGAAATTGAAGATGAACACGATACGATGGATTTTATTGAAGAAAAATTAAAAGACAATACCTATTTGTTTTCAGCTAGGTTAGAGGTGGATTATATTAACGAAACTTACAGGCTTCAACTTCCCGAAAGTGAAAATTACGAAACCCTCGGTGGGTTTATTGTGAACCATACCGAAGAAATTCCAGAACAAAATCAAGAAATAAGAATCCATCAATTTCATGTGACAATCAAGGAAGTTTCTAATACCAAAATCGAATTAGTGACGCTCAAAATCGTAGAAGTGTCTTAAATAAAGCAGTTGCTCAGAATTATATTCTTTTCTCCTTTCATTATTTCAAAGAAATTGGTATTTTCGTCCACTATATTTAAAAAAATAACACACACTACAAATGGCAGTTTTAAATAAAATTAGACAACGTTCTATATTCTTAATCATTATCATCGCATTGGCGTTGTTTTCATTCATCATTGGAGATATTTTTCAAAACTTAGGTTCGTCCTCAAAATCTCAAACCGTTGTAGCAACGATCAACGGCGAAGACATCGAAAGAGATGCTTTCATGAATCAAGTTGAAAATGTACAACGTCAATCTGGAGGTTCCGTAACCAATACACAAGCAATGAACCGTGTTTGGGACCAGGAAGTAAGAAATAAAGTGATGAAAACACAATATGATGCCGTTGGAATCTCCATCGAAAGAGATTATATGCGTCAATTGTTAAAACAAAATTTAGGCACTTTCGAGGAGTTTAAAAATGAAGCAGGTTTATTTGATGAAGATAAGCTCAATGAGTTTATCGCAAATCTAAAAGCCATCGCACCAGAATCGACGACTTTAAATGGAAGTCCTGTGAATTATAAAGCCTGGACCGATTTTGAGCAAAACATTTCTCAAACCGGCGTTCAACAAACGTATTTTAATCTTGTGAAAGCAGGCGTTGTTGGAACACTAACGGAAGGTGAATTAGAATATCAACTTGAAAATGATAAAGTAGATTTGAAGTATGTTCAAATTCCTTTTTCTTCAATTCCGGATAGTGTGTTGACCGTTAAAAAATCGGACATCACAAACTACATTAAGAAGTTTCCAAAAAAATACGAAGTAGAAGCATCAAGAAACTTGGTGTATGTTCAGTTTAAAGAGACAGCCTCTTTAGAAGATGAGCAAACAATTCAAGCAGATCTAACGGCCTTAATTGAAGACAAAGTAGAGTTTAATGAAGCTGCCAAAGCAAATGAAACAGTGGTTGGTTTTAAGAACACTTCTGATTCAAAGGCTTTTGTAAATGCGAACTCTTCATCTAAATTTAACGATGAGTATGTGTTTGAGTCTAAACTACCAAATGCACAAGCACTCATAGGTTTAAGTTTAAATGAGGTTTACGGACCTTATAAAGATGGTACATCTTATAAATTATCAAAATTGGTATCTAAAAAAATGATTGCTGATTCAACCAAAGTACGTCACATACTGATTCCTTTTATTGGGTCTACTCGTGCTGATGCTACAGTGACTAAAACAGATGCTCAAGCGAAAACCACTGCGGATAGTATTTATAATGCAATTAGATCTAAGCGCTCAAAATTTAAAAGCTTATTGTCTTTATCATCTGATAAAGTAAGTAATGAAAAAGACGGGGAAATTGAATTTGCTTATGCTGATGGATTTGCAAAAGAATTTAAAGCTTATGCTTTTGAAAATCCTAAAGGAAGTTTAGGCGTTGTGAAAACAGATTTCGGATACCATATTATTGAAGTTCTTAGCCAAGGTAAAAAACAACAAGCCTATAAAGTAGCTACAATCGTTCAAGATATTGAGCCATCAATCAAAACCATTGATGATGTGTTTAAGAACAAATCTAAATTTGAGATTGCGGTTGCAAACGCCGATTTCAACGAAGTCGCAAAAGAGAACAACTATACTACAGTTCCTGTAAGCAGTATAAAAGAATTGGATGAAACGATTCCTGGCCTTGGAGTTCAAAGATCCATTGTGAGATGGGCATTTGATGATGGTGTTGAAGCAGGAGATTTTAAAAGTTTCAATACATCTGGTGGTGGTTTTGTCGTTGCTAAAATTACAGCAGTGAATGAAGCTGGACTTATGAGTACAGAAAATGCTTCTGTGACAGCACTTCCAGAAATCAGAAAAGAAATGAAAGCGGCATTAATTAAGAGCCGTGTAACTGCAACGACTTTAGAGGCGATTGCATCGGCAGAAAATCAAACCGTAAAAACGGCTTCGGCGGTTAATATGAAAAACCCAACATTATCAGGAGCAGGAAGAGAACCTAGAGTTATTGGAACCGCTTTTGGATTGGAAGAAGGAGCTACTTCTCAATTAATTGTAGGTGCCAATGGCGTGTATGCAGTTCAGTTGATCAAATCAACGCCAGCAGATGCGTTGCCAAATTACCAAGCGGCAGCAAATCGTGTTGGTCAGACAAAATCAAATGCTGTGAATTCACAATTATATAATGCATTAAAAGATGCTTCTGAGATCGAAGATTACAGAGCGACGTTTTACTAACAAATAAATTAAAATACTAGATAAAAAAGGATTCAGAAATGGATCCTTTTTTTTATAAAATCATTTCTGAATAAGGAACGATGGTCTCAAACCCTTTTGCCTCAAAATAGGCCATAGAAGCAGTGCTGCCACTCGCTAAGAAAAAGTCCCCACCCCAAGCGCCTAAACTCTTAATAGCACCCTCATAATCCGAAAAAAGGACCTCCTTTAAAGGCGGTTGTTGAATGAGATTAGAGATGTAACGCTCATGCTGTTCAATGAGGGATTCAAACGTTTTTAAATCGAGACAATTTAAAAGGTCTAAAGTCATTTTATTTACTACTGAAAAATCAAGTGTTTGATTCGCTGTACGAGTTTTATAAGATTTAATGCCTTCTCTACTGTTTTGTTTTTGATTGCGATGCACAAAAAATAAAGCGTCTAAAAAAGGCGGCGAAAATACGACCGATTTAATGGTTGGTTTTCCAGACTTTAATTGATATAAAATAGCCGAGTCGTGTTGTGCACACGCAATGTCAAATCCACTACCCCCAAAGGTTAATTCGAGGAGTTTAAACGCATCAACTGTTGCCCATTCTGCTAAATTAGTAATCAAAGTGGAGGAGGATCCAAGCCCCCAATTTTCAGGAAATTCGAGCGTAGAGGTGATTGAAAAGCCTGCATCTGCTTTGAAATGTCCAGGATTTAAACGTTGTATCGCTTCCAAAATTTGTACTAAACGAAGTGCAATATCGGACGTGTCTTTCGAAATGAATTTTAGGGTGGTATCTATTATGAATTCGGTTTCAAACCAAACAGTGCCTTTATTCGAAATACTTTTCCAAACTATTTTTTGATTTGGTGTCGATTCAACCTGTAAGGATTGCCCAAATTTTGTGGGTAATGCCAATGCCAATGCACCATCTAAAACCGCATATTCGGCACTAATTAATAATTTTCCGTGACTATAAAACGTTTGCATTAGGCTCTTAAATTTTCAATAGCTTCAACGACAGCGCTATGGGTTACGGTATTGGTTTTGAAATGCGCCACCAAAATTAGTTTTTCAGACTCAGTCGCTTCAAATTGATTCAAAATATTAAAGAGATGCATTTTCATATGGCCTTGCTGAATGCCGGTCGTTGTAAGCGATTTTAAAGCCGCGAAATTTTGTGCCAATCCAGCCACTGCAACAATTTCCATTAATTCTTTTGCCGATGGATTCCCAAGAAGTTCTAAAGCTGTTTTTACCATTGGGTGTAAGCCTGTCAGTCCACCAACAGTTCCCAAAGCAAGTGGTAATTCAATCCAGAATTTAAACACGCCATTTTCGATAGATGCATGCGATAAGCTTGAATAACTACCACCTCGTGCTGCATAGGCATGCACCCCAGCTTCCACGGCTCTAAAATCATTTCCTGTTGCTAAAACCACAGCATCTACACCATTCATAATCCCTTTGTTGTGAGTTACCGCGCGGTAAGGTTCTACTTCAGCGATGCGAACGGCTTGAATAAACGTATCTGCAAATTCTTGCCCAGAAATAGACGCATCGATGGCAAGATCCTCAACCTTGCAACTCACTTCGGCGCGGACCAGACAATTAGGAACGTAATTAGATAAAATACTCATAACAACCTGTAGGTCGTCAGAACACGTCTTAAACGTTGTTGCAATTTGTTCTAAGCATGAATTAATGAAGTTGGCCCCCATGGCATCCATCGTCTCGAACGTAACTTGTAGTTGATAATACCCAGAAATCTTGGCTGTTTTGTTAACTAATTCTATATCTAAAATACCGCCGCCCCTGGCGTCCATGTTTTTGGTGATGGCTTTTGTTTGCTCAAAAAACTGAGGCTTAATTTCGTTGAAAACAGCGTCTATTTCAGATGAAGCCCCGTGAAACATAAAATGAACTTGCCCTACTTTGGTTGTCGATAGGACTTCTGCTTTGAAGCCGCCTCTTTGCATCCAAAATTTTGCAGCATTACTCGCTGCAGCTATTACCGAACTTTCTTCAATAGTCATCGGAATGACATGAATTTTATCGTTAATTAAAAAATTAGGTGCAATTCCAAAAGGAAGGTAGAAATTTGAAATCGTGTTTTCAGTAAATTCATCATGCAGCTTTTGAAGCCCTTCATTGGCATTCCAGTACCGTTCCAAATTGGCTTTTGCTTTGGCATTATTTAAAAAATGATTCGAGATTAACCAATCAATTTTTTCAGCTTTTGTAAACTTTGAAAATCCAGAAACGGAATTCACCATGTGTATCTATTTTTGAAAGACAAAGATACTATTATCCAAATTATTATGGAACTTCAATTTTTCTAAATCCGTATTTAACTGTTAATATTGGCCATTTTCTGCTAAATTTTCACTAAACTTGGAGTAATATTATTGAATAATTCGATTTTAAATGAAAACTCCATTAATCTGCCTATTTAGTTGTTTGTTCGTTTTAACAGCAACTTCCCAAACAACCTCCTTTACTCTAGATCAAATATGGGATGGTTCCTTTCGAACACAAGGACTAACTGCTCTGCATTCTATGAATAACGGCCAGCAGTATTCTGTATTAAATTTTGATAGATCGACTCGATCCACGTCCATTGATTTGTATGATTACAAAACCTTGTCTAAAGTAAAGACAATTGCCAGTTCTAAAACTATGGACGCAATTCCATATTTTTCAAATTACATCTTTAGCAAAGATGAGCGTAAAGCTATTTTAGAAACAAATACAGAGCCCATATACCGTCATTCTGTGTTGGGGCATTATTATGTGTACGACGTCAATTCTGAAAGTCTAGAAATGATTTCAGAAGACAAAATCCAAGAACCAACCTTTTCGCCTGATGGGACAAAAGTTGCTTACGGCCTTAATAATAACTTATTTATAAAAGACTTACGCACTGGGACCACCAAACAAATTACCTTTGATGGCGAAAAAAACAAAATCATTAACGGGATTACAGACTGGGTTTACGAAGAAGAATTTGCATTTGTTAGAGCGTTTGAATGGAATGCAGGTAGTGATACCATCGCTTTTATTCGATTTGACGAAACAGAGGTGCCCGAGTTTTCAATGGATATTTATGGAACGGATTTATATCAAACCCAAGAAGTCTTTAAGTATCCAAAAGCAGGAGAGAAAAATGCAATCGTTTCGCTTCATTTTTACGATCTAAATGCAGATCAGATTTCAACAGTTACTCTTTCTAAAAACTATCAAGATTTTTATATCCCAAGAATAAAATGGACGAAAGATTCAGCTATTTTGTCTGCTCAATACCTAAATAGACACCAAAATACATTAGATCTTTGGTTGATAAATCCAAAAGAAAGCAAAGCAGATTTAGTGCTTTCTGAACAAGATGATGCCTATGTAGAAGTCACCGACAACCTAACTTTTTTAGACGATCATAGCTTTATTTGGACCAGTGAAAAAGATGGGTTCAATCATATTTATCATTACACTAAAGAAGGGGAGCTTAAAAATCAAATTACAAAAGGCAATTGGGAGGTTACTAACTATTATGGCTATAATGAATCTGCGCATTCGATTTATTACCAATCGGTAGAGAACGGCTCAACCAATCGTGATGTGTATTCAATTCGTTTAAATGGCAAAAGAAAAAAACGATTGTCATTAGCAGAAGGAACCAGTGATGCTTCTTTTAGTGCGGACTTCACCTATTTTATCAAAACGTATTCGAATGCAAGCACCCCACCAAAATATACATTAAACGATTCTAAGACCGGTCGATTGCTAAAAAACATCAAAGACAATTCGGCACTTTTAAAAACCTTATCAAACTATAAATTCTCAAATAAAGAATTTAGCACCCTCAATGTCAATGGAAACGATTTGAATATGTGGATGCTTAAACCCGCCGATTTTGAGGCGGCTAAAACTTATCCCCTTTTGATGTTTCAATATTCAGGGCCTGGTTCACAAAAAGTAGCAAACTCATGGTTTAGTTCTCGTGATTATTGGCACCAATACTTAGCGCAACAAGGCTATATTGTGGCTTGTGTTGACGGTCGAGGGACTGGGTTTAAAGGCGCAGATTTTAAAAAAATAACGTACTTAAACCTCGTTAAATACGAAACCGAAGATCAAATCCAAGCGGCTAAACAAATCAGTAGATTACCTTATATCGATGCCAGTCGAATTGGTATTTGGGGCTGGAGTTTTGGAGCCCATATGAGTACCAACTGTTTACTCAAAGGGAATGATGTTTTCAAAATGGCCATTGCAGTTGCACCGGTAACGAGCTGGCGTTTTTATGACACTATTTATACCGAGCGTTTTATGCGTACGCCTCAAGAAAATCCAAACGGATACGATGATAACTCTCCCTTTAATTATCCAGAATTACTAAAAGGCGATTACCTTTTAGTGCACGGATCTGGGGATGACAACGTTCATGTACAACACACCATGCGTATGGTTGAAGCCTTAATTCAAGCGGATAAACAATTTGATTGGGCAATCTATCCCGATAAAACTCATGGCATTTATGGCGGAAATACCACCATGCATTTATATACTAAAATGACTAATTTTTTACATGAAAAATTGGGTGACAAACGAAACAATTAAAACTAACCAATACTAATTTACTAACTAATATTAAATTTATGTCAACGACAATTCAATTGAATAATCAAAAACTAATTTTTGGACATCCATCAGGACTATATGTTTTGTTTTTTGTAGAAATGTGGGAGCGTTTTTCTTACTATGGAATGCGCGCCATTTTAACTCTTTTTCTTGCAGCACCAGTTATAATGGGCGATCCACAGTCTGGTTATGGTTGGTCCAATGCTGAAACACTTTCATTTTATGGGACTTATACAATGTTCGTATATCTTACTTCTATTCCAGGGGGGTGGATTGCAGATAAATATATAGGTCAAAAGAAAGCCGTAATGTTGGGGGGGCTACTCCTTTGTTTCGGACATGGTATTTTGGCTATTAATGCACAATGGGCATTTTTCACAGGCTTACTACTTATTGTTTTTGGGGTTGGGTTTTTAAAGCCAAATATTTCAACAATGGTAGGTGGGTTATATAAGCAAGGCGATGGAAAGCGCGATATAGGTTTTTATATTTTTTATATGGGAATTAATGTAGGGGCATTTTTAGGCGCATTAATCGTTGGAGCTGTTGCTGCAAAATATGGATGGCATTATGGTTTCGGATTAGCTGGAATAGGAATGGCAGTTGGTCAAGTTATGTATGTGCTTGGACTAAAACATCTTGAAGGAGTTGGCGATTTCATTGGTGCAAAAGACTCTCCAGATAAAGAGTTGTTAAAAAAACCCTTAAGCAAAGTCGAAAAAGATAGAATGTTAGTGATGTTTTTGTCATTCTTAATTATAATTGTTTTTTGGGGCGCATTTGAGCAAGCTGGTGGATTGATGAGCCTCTACACAGAACAAAAAACCGATCGATTGTTATCTTTTTCGCTTCCTCTTATTGGGAATGAAATTCCTGCTGCTGTTTTTCAATCAATTAATGCCCTCTTTATTATAGTATTAGCGACTTTTATTGGACGTTTTTGGTTCCGTTGGGCAAAAAAAGGAAAAGAATCTTCTTCGTTATTTAAAATGGCGATCGGATTAATCATTATGGCATTTGGTTTCTTCTTTATGAGTAAAGCTTCTACAGAAGTTATAATGGATGGTGATAATGTAGTTGAAAAATCTGCAATGGTATGGCTTGTGTTAGCATACTTGTTTCATACGATTGGAGAGCTATGTGCATCGCCAGTGGCATTATCATTTATTACTAAATTAGCACCTGTTAAATACGCAGCTTTTATGATGGGAGCCTATTTTGCAGCGACTGGATTAGGGAATAAAGTCGCAGGTTTTGTGGGCGGAATGTCAGAAGGTGCAGGTGAGTTTCAAGTTTTTTCTGGAATAGCAATATTTTGTATTCTTTTTGGAATACTAATTTTAGCAATTCTAAAACCCCTAAAGCGTTTAACACATGGAGCGGAAGATATCGAACAACGATAAGATACTTCCCCTACAGAATAACAGATTGATACAATACTTTAAAGTCTCAAATTTTTTCCGAATTTAGTAAACTAACCAATAATGAGTATAGATATTAATGACATGTTCAAAGATAAAGTTTTAGGGCATCCCGCCGGACTTTTTGTATTATTTTTCACGGAGATGTGGGAGCGTTTTTCCTACTACGGAATGCGGGCCTTGCTCGTCATGTTTTTTACCGCGTCACTCCTCGATGGCGGCTGGGGTTGGCCTAGAGAACATGCCTATGCCATTTTTGGAACATACACCTCATTAGTATACTTATCAACCCTCGTAGGAGGCTATTTTGCCGATAAAAAAATTGGGTATCGCTATGCGGTTGTCATTGGTGCATTACTAATGACCCTTGGGCATGGTGCGATGGCTGTTGAAACTCCCTTTTTCATTTATTTAGGCTTGACCTTATTAGTTTTTGGAAGTGGATTTTTTAAACCAAATATGACGTCTATCATCTCTGAAATGTATAAAGGTAAGGATGAGAAAAAAGATGGCGCTTATACGATTTTTTACATGGGCGTTAACGCGGGCGCATTCCTAGGAATTTTGCTATGTGGGTATCTTGGAGAGCAAGTAGGCTGGCGTTGGGGTTTTGGTTTAGCTGGAATTTTTATGTTGTTTGGATTACTTCAATTTTGGTTTGCTCAAAATATTTTTGGAGACATTGGTAAAAAGCCTGTAAAAGTAGAGGCGGCCGAAATCGAACTAAGCGCAGATGAGCCCAAATTAAATCCGTTCACCTCACTTCATTTAGGATTGATCGCAGTGGCAGGAATTTTGGGAATTTCATGGATTTTTAATGATCCAATTTCTAAAATTTCAGAAGGTGCTTACAATTTATTTGACTTCAGTATGTTTGGAATCGAAGGTTCTAATTTGGCAATTCTTACTGCTTTAGGGCTGTTTGTCGTATTGTTAGCGATTCGAATTCCAAAGTATGACCGAATTACTCGCGACCGAATGCTCGCCGTGATCTTTTTTGCTTTTATTACCATTTTCTTTTGGGCTATTTTTGAACAAGCACCAAGTTCATTAACCATTTTCGCACGCGATTATACCCAACGGGTTCTCGAGGGAAATGCAGCATTTATGTTTAAAATTGTAAACTCTATGATGACCGTTATTCCACTAGGGATCATTACCTGGGTATTATGGTTATTATTCAAAAAAACATTTTCAAAATACGCACTCTCAAATATCTTTTTAGCCATCAGTTTTATCATCATTTGGGGCATTGCTATTTGGATGTTGTCGATGGAATTCGGAAAAGAAATTGCAGAAGTACCCGCCTCTTGGTTTGGCGTTCTAAATTCCCTATTTATCATTGCATTTGCGCCCCTGTTTTCGAGATGGTGGGAAAGTAAATACAATCCAAATGCCAATATGAAATACGCCATTGGGATGGTGTTATTAGGCATTGGAATGGCCTGCGTTGCCATTGGAGCTTCATCTATTGAGCCAGGGGCTAAAACCGCTTCTGTGAGTATGATTTGGTTGATATTAGTTTACTTTTTTCATACCATGGGCGAATTGTGTATATCGCCAGTGGCCCTGTCCTATGTTAGTAAATTAGTACCCGGACGAATGATTGCCATGATGTTTGGAATTTGGTATTTAGCCATTGCTATCGGTATGAAATTAGCAGGCGTTTTTGGAGAAGCTTCAGAGGGGATCGCCGAAACGCAAGGATTGAGTTATTTCTTTTGGATATTAACCGCTGTAGCTGTTGGTCTCGGAGTCTTCTCCGCTTTATTTTATCCAATTATTAAAAAATTAATGCACGGTGTTCGTTAATAAGGCATAATTTTTGTTAATTAGTAAAAAAAAACAGAATGAAGCCGTATATAATAGTCGTAATTTTCGTGTTGGGTTCAACCATGATCCATGCCCAAAAAATTAATTGGGTCACGATGGATGAAGCACTTTCGCTTCAAGAAAAAGCACCTAAAAAAATCCTTATTGATATGTATACGTCCTGGTGTGGGCCGTGTAAAATGTTGGATAGAAACACCTTTACAAATACCGATTTGATTGCGTTTGTGAATACACATTATTACGCAGTTAAATTTAATGCAGAAGGGAATGAAACAGTTCATTATAAAGATCAAGTCTTTTCAAATCCAAATTACAATCCCGAAATGGCCAAACGGCGCAATAGCTCGCATCAATTTTCTCAATATTTAGGCGTAAGAGCCTATCCAACTATGGTGTTTTTAGGGCTAGAAGCAGAAGTGTTAGCACCCATTCCTGGCTATCAAACCCCGCAGCAACTCGAATTATACTTGAGGCTATTTAAAGACGACACCTATAAAGAGATGAACAATCAAGAAGCGTTTAATGGGTATTACAAAGCGTTTGTACCGACGTTTACACCCTAACTAAAAGTTTAACAAAAAAGCGCCCTTTTCACTTGTCTGGTGGAACGGGATTTTTTTTGCTATACAAGTCAATTTCCAGCGTTTTTGATAGCTGTTATAATTACTGCCATCCCAAATTATAAGCTCAGGATGAAGACTTTCAATCAATCGATTTAAGTTGATTTTTGGCGACTGCCTTAATAAAATCCAGTTTGGACGCACACTTTTTAGATTGTAAATTCCGAGACTGTCAACCACCAAAAGAAGCTTGTTATTCACTTGATATAAGCGTCGAATACTTTCTGAAGTTTGAGTTTTAATCGCTGCACCAATTTTAAAATTGTTGACTGTTCGATTTTTTTTGATCGAGTCTAGATCATGGTGAATTTCTAAATATTGATCTGTTTGAAATCCAATCAAGCTTTGTTTAGATTGGTGAAAAATGATGAAGGTTTTTTTTGGAATCAGCGAAGGAAGTTGTCTTGCAAACACTTGAAAACTCAGAACAGCTATCCCTAAAATCATCAAATTTTTAAACGATCTTTTATGATAAAAAACACCTCCAAAGAATAAGATGAGATAACTCAATAGAAGCGCTTTTACATTGAACGAAATCTGATCAAAAAGAAAGGATTCTTTGGAAGCAACCCATTCCACAAATCCATTCATAAACTGAATCAGTTTTCCTAAAATTTCAACTAAAAGTTCAGGTAGTTTGTCAATCCCCATTAATACCAATACTAAAATCCCTAGGGTTAACACGAGGATCAAACAAGGAATAATGATGAGATTGGTCACAAAAAATAAGCCTGGAAATTGATGGAAATAGAAAAGACTCAAAGGTAACACTCCAATTTGGGCAGCGATGGATACTTTTAATAAATCAAGCACCCAATTAGCAATTCGATTTTTAACGACCCACCACGAATCTAAAATTGGTTTAACAATCACAATAGAAGCAACTGCGGTATAACTTAGTTGAAATCCGACATCAAAACAAAATCCAGGCCGTATGAGTAGGAGTATAAATGCCGAAACAGCTAATGTATTTAATGCATTTGTGGTTCGCTTCAAGCCCTTCGCAATTGCAAATAAACTAAACATTGTAACCGCTCTGACCACCGAAGGAGACAGGCCAGCCACCATCGCAAACCCCCATAAAACACAGAGGATAAGAACGGTTTGCAGAAATTTTCCGTATCTAAAAAACCCTAAAGGTTTCAATAAAAATTGAAGTATTAATAAGATAATTCCGACATGAAGTCCAGAAATTGCAAGAATGTGAATGGCGCCTGCCTTGGTGTAATCTTCATAGATATCAGATGAGATATCTTGGCGCTGACCTAAAAGTAGCGCTTTCAAAATGGCGCTTTCCGTAGGGTTAAACGACTGTTGTTGGAGCTGCTCAATAAGATGTTCACGAATTTTTTCGGCACAGGATCGAATTGTTTTTGTAGGGTATTCAAAGACTAAAACAGCTTCATCTCCTATCGAGATTTGATGGTAAATTCCATGACGTTTGAGGTAATTTTTATAATCAAATTGAAACGGATTTAAGGGGCCTTTAATTTCTTTAAAAGATGTTGAGGTTATCACGCGTCTGTTAATTTTAAAAGTATCTACATTTGATTCTTTACTTAAATTTAATAACAGCATTCCAGATACAGAAACCGAGTCAGCTCTAATAAGTTCAACATAGTAACGGTGATTGTAGGGGTTTGACTTTAATCGTTTTTGGACTACAAATTCTAGTTCGTGTAATGTGTCAGTCGTTGATTTTATTTGATGTGAATAATGGGATTTTGAAAACTCGGGAGCGTTAATTTTAGAGCTAAACAAGCCTAGAATCCCCATCACAAATAGGACGACCAACGAGGGCCAGAAAAGGATCTTCTTTCGCTTTCTACAATAGTTATTTGTTAGGATTAACGTCCCAAGACCAAGGCCAATACAGCCCAAAAGTGCACGTAGAGATAGCTCTATATAATCACTAGCAATGATGCCTATCGCAAGAGAAATAGTCAGTTTTAGTATGGGATAAGAGAAGGCTTTCATTGGGGGAAAAGCCGAACCATTTTACAATGGATTCGAAGCAGGTTTAGGTTAGGGGTTCTTAATAAACCTCTAATTTAAAGAATTATAGATTAATTCTGCAACTTTTTTACTTGCACCTGATCCACCCAATTGTGTTTCAAGCGTTTGATAAGCCACTAATTGTGCTTCACGCTTAGGGCCTTTTAATATGTAAGTGAGTTCTTTTGTTAAGCGATTTGTATTAAAATCCCCTTGAATCAACTCGGTAACTTCTTCTTTATTTAAAATCAAATTGACTAAGGAAATAAACTTTAGTTTTACAAGTTGCCGTCCAATTAGATATGAAATCCAGCTCGTTTTATAGCACACCACTTCGGGAACTTTAAATAAGGCTGTTTCTAGGGTAGCAGTTCCTGAAGTAACCAGCGCCGCATGGGATACACTCAGTAAATCATAGGTACAGTTTTCAACAAAATGAATTTTCTCTTTTTTTATGAACGGTTTGTAAAATTCTGAACTCTGACTCGGAGCGCCTGCAATTACAAATTGATAGTCAGGAAATGTTTTTACGACACTCAACATCACAGTAAGCATCTTATTAATTTCTTGTTTGCGACTCCCAGGAAGAAGTGCTATAATAGGGGTGTCATCTAATTGATGTGCTTTACGAAATGCGACTTCATCTATTGGGGGGCGATTCTCAATCGCATCTATAAGTGGATGCCCTACAAATTCAACCGGCATGGCGTGTTTATTTTCATAAAACTCTTTTTCGAATGGAAGTATGACATACATTTTATCAACGTCGCGCTTGATCGCAGTGATGCGATTCTCTTTCCAGGCCCAAATTTGTGGAGAAATATAATATTGCGTTTTAAAGCCTTCAATTTTTGCCCACTTTGCAATGCGCATATTGAAACCTGGGTAATCGATAAAAATCAAACAATCGGGTTGGTAGTCTTTAATATCCTTTTTACAGTACGCTAGGTTTTTGGTGATTGTTCTTAGGTTCATAATCACTTCCAAAAACCCCATAAAGGCCAATTCTTTATAATGTTTCACTAAGGTTCCGCCGACTGCTTGCATCAAGTCACCTCCCCAAAATCTAAATTCAGCTTCAGAGTCTGTTTTTAAAAGGGCTTTCATCAGGTTTGAAGCATGTAAATCTCCCGAGGCTTCTCCAACAATAATATAATACTTCATTTATAATTTAATTAAAAACGTTGAAACTGCAATTATAATGGTCGCTGTTAAAACACCTGCAGCACGTGAATCTTGTTTTTTTCGAATAAAGTAAAAGAAACAAATCAAATTTAGAATGGCTCCTAAACTTATTAGTTTTCCCAGAAAACCTTCAAATTGAGCAGCTTCCAAAACTTCTAGAATACTATCCGAACGTCCCGATAATTTACCTAAAAAAATGGAGGACAAAAAGACTCCAATGATTGTTGCTAAAAGGCCTATTAAAAACCCTTGTAAAACTTTTTTATTATTCATTAAAACCCCATTTATTTAATTCTTGAATGTAGTGATGTGCGGTTAGGTCGTACTGCACAGGAACGACAGACACATATCCGTTTTCAAGGGCCCATTCGTCGGTATCTTCTCCTTTGTCTAGATTGTTAAATTGGCCTGTTAGCCAATAATAATCACGCCCTAAGGGCGTTTGACGTTTGTCAAATTTTTCAATCCAATTGGCATTGGCTTGTCGGCTAACGCGAATGCCTTTTATGTCCGATTCTACAAGCTTTGGAAAGTTAACATTTAGAATAATTCCTTTTTGTAAACCTTGAGTTAAAACCTGTAAAGTGATGGTTTTGATAAACGATTCAATTTGACTAAAATCGGCTTCCCAATTGTAATCCAGAAGCGAAAATCCAATGGCAGGAACACCTTCCATTCCGGCCTCAATGGCAGCACTCATTGTTCCAGAATAAATCACATTGACAGATGAGTTTGACCCGTGATTCACTCCGGAAACACATAGGTCTGGCTTGCGATCTAATAGCTCATGAACGGCTAACTTCACACAGTCTGCTGGAGTCCCCGAGCAACTGTATTCGGTTTGAGAGCCATCATCAATGTGTTCTTTTTTGCAGTATAAAGTATCATTTATAGTTATCGCATGACCCATGGCACTTTGAGGGCTATCAGGAGCAACAACGACCACATCCCCAATGGTATTCATCACCTTAATCAAAGTACGAATTCCTGGCGCTGTGATGCCATCATCATTAGTGACCAAAATTAGAGGTCTTTTTGTCATTTCTGGTTTGTTTAAGTTCCTACAAAAGTAAGTAATTTGTAGCGTATTTGTTGATTTACGACGCTTTAACAAAAAATTATTACCATTCATTAAGGTTGGCATAATTTTTTCTTATATTTTAGATTATTATTTATTAGTTCAAATATTCCTCATTTTTATGAAACGAAATTTTAATATTTTTTTACTCTCAATATTGGTTGCTTTTGCATCCTGTAGTTTTACTTCGAAGTCATTTGACGACCCTGATAAAGATAAACTTTTAATGCAACTCGTTACCTATTTGTTGGAACAAGGTCATTTTCAACCTAAAGATATAAACGATGATTTTTCAGAAGGTGTTTACACTAGTTTTTTAACACAAATAGATCAGTTTAAAAATTATTTCTATCAATCTGATATTGATGATTTTCAGCGTTTTGAAACACAATTAGACGATCAAATTTTAAAGCATGATGTCAGTTTCTTTAATCTTGTTTATGAACGATTATTAAAACGAATTGAAGCGTCTAAGGGATTTTATTCAAAAGTTTTGGAGCAGCCATTTGATTTTGACATTGAAGAGGTGTATTCTACAGACTATGAAAACAGCAGTTACGCCAATTCAAAATCAGAGTTATTAGATAAGTGGCGTAAACAATTGAAATTTTATACAATTTCAAATTATCATGACTTAATTGAATCAGAAAACAAACTAAAAGAAGAAGATCCGGAGTATGTTTCGAAATCACTGGATTCATTACAAAGTGAAGCGAGAGCTTCAATCTTGAAAACAATGACTGAAAATTCATCTGTATATGATGATCTAAGACGCGACGATTGGATGTCTATGTATATCAATGCCATTGCCGAAGAATTTGATCCACATACATTTTATTTCGCACCAAATGATAAGGATAATTTTGATGCCCAAATGTCTGGAAAGTACGAAGGAATTGGGGCACGTCTCCAAAAACGAATGGATGAAATTAGTATTACCGAACTCATTTCTGGCGGCTCTGCATGGCGTCAAAACAAGTTAGAAGTTGGAGATATCATCATGAAAGTACGACAAGAAGAAGAAATTGAAGCGGTGAATGTTGTTGGCATGCGTCTGTCGGATGCTGTGAAACTTATTAAAGGTCCAAAAGGAACCAATGTGATTTTGACGCTTAAAAAAGTCGATGGAACGATCGAAGATTTAAGCATTCCTAGAGACGAAATTGAGCTTGAAGAAACCTATGCAAAATCAACCATTGTTAAAAAAGAAGGCACCACATTTGGTGTGATAAATCTTCCTAAATTTTACATTGATTTTGAGGACTATAACAGTCGAAATGCTGCTGGGGATGTCAAAAAAGAAATTGAGCGTTTAAAAGCTGAAGGTATGGAAGGTCTTGTATTAGATCTCCGAAATAACGGCGGTGGTTCTTTAAAAACAGTTGTTGAAATGGGCGGCTTATTTATTGATGAAGGCCCGATTGTACAAGTGCGTTCTACAGGAGAAGATAAAGAAGTTTTAAAAGATACTGACCGAGGGATTGAATGGGCCGGGCCGTTGGTGATTTTAGTAAATGAATTATCGGCCTCAGCCTCCGAAATCTTAGCGGCTGCAATGCAAGACTATAAGCGTGCTATTGTGATTGGAAGTAAGCAAACTTATGGTAAAGGAACCGTTCAAAATATTGTAGACTTAAATCGTATGATTAGAAGTAATACCAATGGCGATATGGGGGCCTTTAAATTTACCACTCAAAAATACTACCGTATCAACGGCGGTTCAACACAGTTAGAAGGCGTTAAAAGTGATGTCGTAGTTCCAGACCGTTATAGTTATATTGATATTGGTGAAAAAGATCAAGACAATCCGCTTGCTTGGGATGAAATTGCACCAGCAAATTACAATGTTTGGGAGAGTACTTTTGATTATAAAACCACAATTCAAAACAGTAAAGACCGCATGAGTAATAGCGATGAAATTAAGCTCATTGACGACAATGCACGTTGGATAAAAACCATCAGAGATGAAACATCCTTCCAGCTTAATTTTGAAAAATATTCTCAAAATCTAGAGATGAAAGAATCGGAATCAAAACGTTTTGATGTATTGTCGGACTATCAAACCGATTTAACATTTGAGTCGTTGCCGTATGAATTACCAATAATGGAACAAGATTCTGTTTTCAAAATTAACAGAACGCGTTGGCATGAAAATCTCAGTAAAGACATCTATATGGAAGAAGCTGTGAATGTTTTAAATGATTTGAAAAGTTCGTATCAGATTAATAAAACAGCTCAGATAAAAGATTAATTCAAAATGCACAAACAGGGATTAACGACCTTAGCGCTCCAAAAATTTAAAAAAAACTTCTGGGGTGTTTTCAGCTTTTGGTTTATTATTTTCATGGCTTTTATCTCCGTTTTTGCCTATGTTTTAGCACCCGATGATTCTCAATTTGCCAATCAAATGCATGTGTCAATTCATTCGAAACAACCAGGATTTACAGTTCAAATGTTGGTGATTCCAAACGCCTTAACAACGGACCAAAATTTTTTTAATCGTTTATTTTTTGGAAACTTAAATCCCCCATCGGAAATTCCGATTACTAGTTATCAGCCTGAATCACATCAAATCAAATATTCTGAATATGCCTCAGAGGGTCTTAAAGGCTTAGAAAAAACACTAGAGATCCCTACAGGGTTAGAGCCATCTCAGCGCCCTTTTGTGATTCCAAAAACATTTTATTTTGGAACCGATAAATACGGAAGAGATCTTCTCAGTCGAATTTTAGTAGGGGCTCGAATTTCATTTTCGATTGGTTTTGTAGCGGTTTTTATTTCACTATTGATAGGGGTGCTTTTGGGAAGTATTGCGGGCTATTTTGGAGGCAAATGGGACACACTTATCATGTGGCTTATTAACGTAACTTGGTCCATACCAACACTACTTTTGGTAATAGCGATCACTTTGGCTCTTGGAAAAGGGTTTTGGCAAGTCTTTATTGCGGTTGGACTTACCATGTGGGTTGAAGTCGCCAGAGTTGTGAGAGGGCAGGTGATGAGTGTCAAAGAAATGCAGTACGTTACCGCCGCTGAAGCCTTGGGTTTTTCAGATTTTAGAATCATTAGTAAACATATTTTACCAAACATTTTAGCTCCAGTTATCGTGATTTCCGCCGCAAATTTTGCTGCGGCAATTCTTATCGAAAGTGGGCTTAGTTTTTTAGGGATTGGCGCACAACCACCAATGTCTAGTTGGGGAGCAATGATTAAAGACCACTACAATTATATCATTTTAGGGAAACCCTACTTAGCACTCATTCCTGGCCTTTGTATTATGAGTTTGGTGATGGCATTCATGCTTATTGGGAATACCTTAAGAGATGCTCTAGATGTGAAAAATTAAGGCGTTATTTCTGGCGGATATTTACATAAAATAGAGGATACAAAGGTGTTGATTCTTTCGTCTTTATGTTTGACGGATTTCGTTAAATAGCCTGCGCCAATTCCTTGCCAAATAAGTTCTTTTCGTTTTGCATCAATCAAATCAATATATAACGTTCCTTGAGTGGAGTTTGACACATTAAATTGAGCGCCAAAAAACGGACCTCCACCCCAACCCCATCCGTAGCCATATCCAAAACCACCATAGCTATTATTATACACATTGACTTGTTGTTTTTCTTTGGTAAAGAAGTTGACAAGTAAATCTGGTGTCTCAGATTTCGTGAATCCTTTTTCAAGGAGTGTAGTTTCAAGGGCGCGTAAAATACGACGCTTATCTAGGTCACTAATTTCTGCACGATCGACACCGTCTTTCAAGAATCCAAACGTTTTGTAAGTTTTAAATTGAGCAGTTTTGTCATAGTCTGTTACAACTCTTACGGATTGACAGGACGTTAAAAAAAGAAGGGCAATTATTAATGAGAGTATTTTAGTTTTCATTTCTTTATGTATATCGGTTATTTTTTTCTTGTGTTTATAGTTTTTTTAAAAGCGTTTCGTCAACGCTGTTTGGGATTGTTATTTTAAGAAGCGGTTCGGAATCCATCGCACGTTTGATGGCAAATATAGCCCCTTCATTTCGAGCCCAATTACGTCGGGCAATGCCATTATTGACATCCCAGAACAACATGGATTTTAAACGTCTTTCAGCTTCTGGTGTACCATCAATAACCATACCAAAGCCCCCATTTATGACTTCACCCCAGCCAACACCGCCGCCATTATGGATGCTTACCCAAGTAGCGCCTCGAAAGCTGTCTCCAATCACATTTTGAATGGCCATGTCTGCTGTAAATTGAGAGCCATCATAGATATTGCTGGTTTCTCTGTATGGGGAGTCTGTTCCTGATACATCGTGGTGATCTCTACCTAAGATGACAAGGCCAATTTCTTTGTTTTCAATGGCTTTATTAAATGCTTCTGCAATTTTCATCCGACCTTCCGCATCGGCATATAAAATCCGAGCTTGGGAGCCAACCACCAATTGGTGTTCTTTTGCGCCTTTTATCCATTGAATATTATCACTCATCTGTTGCTGAATTTCCTGAGGGGCTTCTTTTTTTAGCACCTCTAAAACCTTGCAGGCGATTGCATCTGTTTTATCGAGATCTTCTGTGTTCCCAGAAGCACATACCCATCGAAATGGACCAAATCCATAGTCAAAACACATAGGTCCCATAATATCTTGAACGTAACTTGGGTATTTGAAATCAATTCCATTTTCTGCCATAATATCGGCTCCAGCTCGCGAAGCTTCTAGTAGAAAAGCATTTCCATAATCAAAAAAATAGGTGCCTTTTTCAGTGTGTTTTTCAACAATCGCTGCATGACGTCGCAAAGATATTTTTACATTTTCTTTAAATAGTTCTGGATCAGATCCCATCATGGTATTGGCATCTTCGTAGCTCATTCCAGCGGGATAATAACCACCGGCCCATGGATTGTGAAGGGAGGTTTGATCGCTTCCTAAATCTATATGAATCTCAGCCTTGTAAAATTCTTCCCACACATCGATGACGTTTCCTAGGTAAGCGATGGATACCACTTCTTTTTCTATTTTTGCTTTTCGTACGCGATTCACAAGCGATTCTAAATCGGTAAATATTTCATCAACCCAGCCTTGTGAATGGCGCGTGTATAGCGCTTTTTCGTTGACTTCGGCACAAACAGTTATACAGCCTGCAATATTTCCTGCTTTTGGTTGCGCGCCACTCATACCGCCCAAACCTGCTGTTAAAAAGACATTCCCTAAAGGCGGTTTTTTTATTTTTCTAAAGGCATTGAGCACGGTAATTGTGGTTCCATGAACAATACCCTGCGGTCCAATATACATATAACTGCCAGCAGTCATTTGTCCATATTGAGAGACGCCTAAGGCATTGAATTTTTCCCAATCATCGGGTTTTGAATAATTAGGAATGACCATCCCATTGGTGACCACCACTCTAGGAGCTTCTTTGTGAGATGGAAAAAGACCCATCGGATGTCCGGAATACATGACCAAAGTTTGTGTGTCGGTCATTTGAGATAAATACTGCATCGTGAGGCGGTATTGTGCCCAATTTGAAAACACACTCCCATTTCCTCCGTACGTAATTAATTCATGAGGGTGCTGCGCGATTGCATCATCCAAATTATTTTGAATCATTAACATGATTGCGGCCGCTTGTTTGCTTTTTGCGGGATAGTCATCTATGGGGCGAGCCACAATTTTATGAGTAGGTCGAAAGCGATACATATATATTCGACCATACGCGTCCAATTCTTTTTTGAATTCTTTAATAAGGATTGCATGGTGTTTTTTATCAAAATACCGCAACGCATTTTTTAAGGCCAATTTAGTCTCCTCAAAACTTAAAATCGATTTTCGCTTGGGCGCATGGTTGTAGCTTTTATCGTAGGGTCGTATTTCGGGAAGCTCTGATGGTATACCTTCTCGAATTTCACTTTCGAATGTAATGTTTATTGAATTCACTTTATTGAGTTTTGAGTATGAGTCCGGGCATTGTAACCATACGGACAATGCTTACATCCACTTTCACAACAATAGCCACGTTTGAGGTGGTATTGTTCGGTGAAACAACGGTATCCATCTCCTGTTATGTAGTAATCGCCTTCCTCTATTGGAACGTATTTTTTCATGCTTAACAAAGATAATGTAATTTTCCATATACAAATTAATCTTTAGTTTGAGCTTTATCGCAATTATCGACTCTATAATCAATTAAGTATTTAGTATTTTTACATTTTAGTTTTTACGCCAATGCTCACGATTAATACGTTAGAAAATATTCGTTTAAATGCTCAGGTTTATTTGAAGCCGGAGTATTTGATACATCCAAGGGTGTCTGGTAATAAATTCAGAAAATTAAAATACAATTTACAGAAAGCACAATCTGAAAATTATAAAGGAATTCTCACGTTTGGAGGTGCCTTTTCAAATCATATTGCAGCGACCGCCGCCGCAGGACAGGCCTTAAACATCCCAACCGTTGGAGTTATTAGAGGAGAGGAATTAGCCTCTAAAATCGATCAAAACCCAACACTTCGCTATGCGAAATCCTGTGGAATGCATTTAGAATTTGTATCGCGATCTACCTATAAAGATAAAACCACCCCAGAATATTTAAAGACCCTTTTGGAAATCTTTAAAGATTTTTATATCATCCCAGAAGGCGGTACCAATGCTCTCGCCATTAAAGGCTGTCAAGAAATCCTTACTGAAACAGACCAACAGTTTGATGTGATCTGTTGCTCAGTTGGGACTGGTGGAACCCTAACGGGGCTTATAAATTCAAGTTTACCATCCCAAAAAATTATTGGATTTCCAGCCCTGAAAGGCGGTTTTTTAAACGAAGATATTTGTAAATTTGCAACACAGTCCAATTGGGAGTTGTGGGAAGCGTATCATTTTGGTGGGTATGCCAAAGTGGATTCGAAATTAATCACATTTATGAACCATTTTAAAGCAACTTATAACATCCCATTAGACCCCGTGTATACCGCAAAAATGATGTATGGTATTTTTGATGCGATTCAAACGGGGCAAATCCCAAAAGAAGCCAAAGTATTGGCCATTCACACGGGAGGATTGCAAGGGATTGAGGGAATGAATTTAAGATTGAAACAAAAACAATTACAAACCATAGTTTAGATATGAAACGTATTATTATTTTTATTTTCTTGGGACTATTAGTCACGAGTTGTGGGTCGAGACGAAAGACTAAGCAGCGCAAATCAACTCCAAAAGTAGTGGTGACGAAACCTTCAAAAAAGACTCCAGTTATCAATTCGACATTCGACTATATTTCATATTTTAAAGAATCAGCTGTCAATGAAATGCGATTGTATGATATTCCTGCGAGTATTACTTTGGCACAAGGGATCTTAGAATCGGGCTCTGGAAAAGGCCGTTTGGCGCGTGATGCCAATAATCATTTTGGAATCAAGTGTCATGAATGGACTGGCCCACGCGTTTATCACGATGACGATAAAGATCAAGAATGTTTTAGAAAATATAAAGACCCGAGCCAATCTTTTAGAGATCATTCGGAATTTTTAGCCAATCGTAAACGCTATGCGGGCTTGTTTAAATTAAAAAAAGATGATTATAAAGGATGGGCCAAAGGCCTTCGTAAAGCTGGCTATGCAACTGATCCAAAATACCCTCAAAAACTGATTAGTTTGATAGAGCGCTATGAGCTTTATAAATTTGATACTAAAACTAAAAATAGACGCACCAACAAACGATCGTCAACCAATACAAAACGTCACACCGTTCGAAAAGGAGATACGCTGTATTCTCTTTCAAAATTATACAATACCACTGTGGATTCAATTAAACAACAAAATAATCTAAGATCTACAGAGTTAAGCATCGGGCAACAACTTAAAATTTCTTCAAACTAATTTCATGAGATACCAACGCAGTAGTCAATTATTTAAAGCCGCTTCGGCTGTCATTCCTGGAGGTGTGAATTCACCGGTTCGTGCTTTTAAAGCCGTCGGAGGCACCCCCGTTTTTGTAACTAAAGCAAAGGGCGCTTATTTATATGATGCCGATGGCAATCGTCTTATTGATTACATTAACTCTTGGGGCCCCATGATTTTAGGTCATGCGTATCCACCAGTTATTGAAGCCGTTATCGAAAAAGCGCAACTCGGAACCTCGTTTGGTATGCCGACAGAAATTGAAACTAAAATTGCAGAATTGGCCGTTTCGATGGTTCCAAATATCGATCAAATTCGATTTGTAAACTCTGGAACTGAGGCCTGTATGAGTGCCGTGCGATTGGCACGTGGATTTACAGGCAAAGAAAAAATCATCAAATTTGCAGGATGCTATCATGGGCATTCGGATTCTTTTTTGATTCAAGCGGGGAGTGGTGCAGTCACGTTTGGGAGTCCTAATAGTCCTGGAGTGACGGAAGGGACCGCTAAAGACACTCTTTTAGCGCCTTATAACGACTTAGTTGCAGTGGCTGAAATTTTTGAAGCAAACCCGTCTCAAATCGCCTCTATTATTGTAGAACCTGTTGCGGGAAATATGGGCTGTATTCCACCACAATCAGGATTTTTGGAAGGTTTAAGAGCGTTGTGTGACGCCCATCAGGCAATTTTAATTTTTGATGAGGTCATGACTGGTTTTCGATTGGCACGAGGCGGTGTTCAAGAACTCTACGGGGTGAATGCAGATATTGTATGTTTTGGAAAAGTGATTGGTGGTGGTTTGCCTGTGGGGGCTTTTGCAGCACGTCACGAAATTATGGCACATTTAGCGCCTTTAGGACCCGTATATCAGGCAGGAACCTTGAGTGGGAATCCTTTAGCGATGGCGGCAGGCTATGCCATGCTTCAAGCCTTAGAATCGGATGCTGAGGTTTTTGAGCGATTGGCTCAAAAAACAGCCTATTTACACGAAGGAATTTCAAAAACTTTAAAGGCGCATCAAGTCTTGCATACGATTAACAGAGTTGGATCTATGATTTCAGTGCATTTCTCAGAGTCCCCAGTGGTCGATTTTGAAACCGCAGCAGAAGGAAATAATGAGCGTTTTAAAACTTTTTTTCACGGACTTCTGAATGCGGGTATCTATATTGCTCCCAGCGCTTTTGAAACTTGGTTTATTACAGATGCTTTAACGTATGAAGATTTGGATGAAACGATTGCAGCAGTCGCTAAAATTGCGCCAAGCTTATAAAGGTTTAAGGACTAATTTTCGGATGCCGACAAATACCAGAATTAAGGCGGAGTAGCCAATAAAAAATGGAATGACATACGCTTCGAGTTTGAAAGCTAACATAAAAGCCATAAACAACAACTGAAACCCGAGTCCATACATAGAAACGAGGGTCATAAACCACTTCGGGAAGGGTGGGCTGTCACTAGCGTTTTTATCCATATAATACATGATCTTATCAAAAGTAATGTATAAAATATCGTAGATTTTATAAAATATATTTACCGTTCGTTGGCTCTCGCCTTTGAGTGCTTTTGGAGCTGCATCTTCAAAAATTCGACTGGTAGAATCGCCTTCGACCGCATTTCTTAAAATGACATAATAATAGTTATAAACTGTCCCTTGAAGTTGAATCCCAAAAAATGCGATTAACATTAATACAATAGAGCCTTCACTAATGTGCCAAAAAGCCAATAAAAAACAAAAGTTAAGCAAGAAATCGGCAATAGAATCATAATACCTCCCAGTATAAGAGGGTGTGTTTTTTAGACGCGATAACTCACCATCAGCGGCATCTAAAATAGATTTTAAAATGATAAAAAAGGCGGCTGTTTTATAATAGCCATTGAGCATACATCCAATAGCAATGAGTCCCGCAACAATAAATAGCGTTGTGACATGAATTGGGGTAAAACGGGTGTGTTTGAGTTGGCTTGCAATCCAATGGCCTCCTCTACGGCCATAGTCCGATAGGTCTAAAAATTGGTATTGTTTTGGAAGTTTTGCCATGCCAAGCCAGTTGTAAATTGGTTAATTATATAAGCTTGCAAAGGTACAATCATTTTTTGGACTTTAATTGTGATTATATTCTACAAGAGTCAGCACTAAAATGGATAGATCACCATGGAGTCATATCTCGGTTTGCTGGAGTCCTTAGGAATTGTTATCAGGTTTTTTTTGATTTAATAAGCTTCCAACTCCACAACCAATTGCAATGCCCAAACTAAGCCAGAGTCCAATGTTATCTGTTAGTGCGCCAACGATAATTCCAAAAGTCACTCCATAAGCGGCTCCTAATGCGGTCTTTTTTTTATTTTTCATAGTTTCCAACTATTTCAATGGGTTGTAGGGGGATTTAAGTGTTGTAAACATACGGTAAATTTACCTTGAAATTTTGGCATTCCATTTTTATAAAGATTCAAGCGACTATGTAAGCGTTAGGTTTTAAAAAAAAAGTATATATTTATACACTTGCATTTTTTGCAAGTTTTTTTATACTTAAAAATGACTTCTTTAGAAAAAAAACTAAAAAACCCTGTTTGGTATTCCTTAAAGGAGACGCATCATAAGTTTATGATTGAATTTGATGGCGTTCTGTTTTACCATCCAGACATTTGTGTTTTCGGTTCTTTTTACGATGCCTCTAAAATCAGTACAGCTTCAAATGAATATTCAAAAACAGTAGAGAAATTTTTCTTAGTAACTGAAAACCAAACCCCGGTCATTGATCCTAGCACGACTGTTTTAGAAAAAAAAATAGATGGGTGTCAAATGGTTTTAGAACATCTGACTCCAGTTGAAATGACCGAAAAAATTGTACTGCTTACTGAGAAACATATAGATGAAATTTATGATTTAATTTGGTTGGTAATGCCGGGCTTCTATCGGAAAAGAGGCTTTGAAATGGGGCGGTTTTTTGGCATCTTTAAAAACGAGCAACTAATTGCAATTGCTGGACAACGAATGCAAGCCAATGATTTCATTGAAGTGAGTTCTGTGGTGACACATCCAGATCATACTCGTAAAGGCTATGCAAAACAACTCATTGCACATACGACAAAAGAGATTTTAAAAGAGAATAAACTTCCTATTCTACATACCAATAAGGGAAATACAGCAATTCCTCTCTATGAAAAATTAGGTTATAAGTACACCCGAGACATGAACTGGTGGCTCTATTGTAAGAAATGATCTCAGGGTAACTCACTCCATTTGTTTATCTAGATTTTAAAGTTATTCAGATTCTTTTATAATTTTAAAATTATGGAGTTTGTTATCAGATACGGCCTTTACGATATAAGTGCCGTCACTAAGTTTTGATATATCTATCTCAATTTCTGGAAGTGATTCTGGTTTATGACGATAGACCTCTTGACCTAAAATATTTTTAATTGTTACCAAATTAATTGACTCACTGGATTGGATTGATAAAGAGTTTTTTACTGGATTTGGATAATATTTAAAACTAGAAATAGTATTAGTAATCACATCAAGTCTGTCTATTTCATCTACTTTTATTTCATCAATCAATATATCATTAAATTCTGATAACCAAGGACTGTCTTCTACAACAATAAATTCAATTAAAATAGTATTTGTGATTTCTAAATTACTTAAATCTAAAATATAGTTCTTCCATCCTTCTGTTGATTCTTTAACCATTAATAATTCATGTCTATCATTATCATCATAGATAATCACTTTAAATGTATTGTAAGTATTGCTTATGGTGTTAACACTAAAAAGAGAAAAACTTATAGCAGGATTCGTTAAATTTGAAATATCAATCCATGGAGTTATTAATTTACTTAAATGAAACTCTCCATTTGGTAATGAACCATCGACCCAAGCATAATTTGTGTTTTGCTCTGGAGAATTGTCCCCAGCTGTTGAGGCTTCGTGTTCTGCATTTATATTAAAGTTCCAGGGCTCAAATCCCTGCTCATCCCAGCAATTTGGTCTTGAATACAGATTAAAATTCTCATAAAATGGAGCTACTATGTTTCCGCAGTTGGTTGTGAAAGTGTAAGGACCAGTCCAATGGCTGTCATCTTCGCCCGAAGTGCTGCCACAAATTGCTCTTAAATAATACTGATAAGATTTACCAGGGATTAAATTGGTTAAAGAATGAGTCGTATTTGTTGCTATTATTTTGGTCCCACTTCCTTGTGTGAAATTAGATAATCCATATTCTATTTCCCATTTATCTTCTGTATTTCCAGCTTCCCAATTGAGGGTTACTTGATCTGTTCCGATATTAGAAATAGTTGTATTGGAAGGTGCTGGACAACTTTCTGAAATACAGCTTACTTTTGCATCCCATCCTCGTCCTGTAACAGAACTATCAGATGTGAAGTGAAAGGTTAGTGTCCCTGTTGAATGTGTGGAGGTAAATGTTTCTGGCAACGAATTTCCTGTAAGGCGACCAAGAAAAGGAGCATTCATGTCTGGCCCATCGTAAATAGATAGTTGATCACAACAACTTTCTAAATTAAGATCTAAAAATTCAACAATTACATAATCGCTAGAAATTGGAGAAATTACTGTAATTTCATTTTCGCCATTTTGATAGTTTTGATTTTCGCCACCCGAGTCATAAAAATGATCTCCATTACAATAATCTGCAAGAGTTTTGATTGAGACAGGTCCAATCCATTGGCTATCATCCGTTCCTGGACTTGCACCACAAGTAGCTCTTAGATATACATCATAATTTGTTTGAGAATTTAAGTTTGACAACACAAATGGATTTGTTGAGACAGAAACCGTGGTCCCATTACCTTGTGTAAAACCAACATCTCCATATTCTATTTCCCAGACCGTTTCCGTACCGTTAGAGGTCCAGTTTAATTCTGCAGATTCATAGGTAATATTGCTAATTTCAAAGTTTGATGGATTAGGGCATGAAGGCATTTCAACAACACTAATGTCATCAAGATCTATTTCATTAATGCCGTAACCACCCGAAATCGCTCTAAATCGTATTTGCACTCTTTCTTCAAAACCACTTAAATCAACGATTTGTTCTTGCCATAAATCTCGTGCTTCGGATTGTTGTTCGCCATTGATGACTAAAATATCGTCTGTCCAAACACCGTTATTTAAAACATCTACGTGTAGACTTCCTACATTCTCTCCATGCATAAAGGAGTAAAAATCTAGAACAGGAACATTCAGAGACGCAATATTAATGATAGGCGTGTATAATTCTGTGACATCCCCTGAAGAAGCTCCGTTGTAGGGATAAGATGCGAAAAACAGATTTCCACTTTTGGCTTGATACGGCCCTGTTTCGGTATCGTATTGATAGCCATAAAATGGAGTCCAAAAATAATTTCCAGTTTGGAAAGTTGGATTGCTTGTCCAACAGTCTTCAATAATTCCATTCGTTTGTTGTTCAACATCATAAAAATAAGGAGCTATGAATTCGTCACAAGGTGTTTCTATAGCAATAGGACCAACCCTAAAACTATCATCTGTGCCTGGAATTGTACCACAAATGGCTCGAACATAGATATCGTAATTAGTCACAGGTGACAATCCATTTAATGTAAAAGGATTTGTTGAGACAGAAACCGTGGTCCCATTACCTTGTGTAAAACCAACATCTCCATATTCTATTTCCCAGACCGTTTCCGTACCGTTAGAGGTCCAGTTTAATTCTGCAGATTCATAGGTAATAT
>CAJQLD010000068.1 GCA_905479095.1 uncultured Flavobacteriaceae bacterium | reverse complement strand
GGGGTCTTAATCTGAGTTAAATGTATAAAAAAATCACGGATCTCCAAAGAAATACGTGATTATTAACAGTTTGTGGTGTGTGTTAGTTTTTAGAGTTTCACACAATTAAGGGCCCTTCATCAAAGCTAGCTTGCTTGGAATGTTCATCAAAATAGAAGTCTATTTTCCCTACATAAAGGCCATAACATCCTACTTGATTGACCAGTACTTTTTTGCCATCGGCATTGGTTTCCACGGTTGGTTTGTCTAAAAAGGTATGGGTATGGCCTCCAATAATTAAATCGATATTTTTAGTGGCTTTTGCGAGTTTTAAATCGGATATTTTGTTTGGCTCGTTTTTATACGCATATCCAAGATGTGAGATGCAAATGATTAGGTCACACTGTTCGTCTTCTTTAAGAATTCGACTCATATCTTGCGCTATCTCAATCGGGTCCAGATACTCAGTTTCTTTAAAAGCCTCTTTATTGACCAGTCCGAGGAGTTCAATGCCCAATCCAAATACGCCAATTTTGACCCCTCCTTTATTGAATAGCTTATACGGTTTTACATGGGTGTCCATGATGGTGTTTGAAAAATCGTAATTGGCCGATACAAAGTCAAAATTTGCATGTGGAAGTTGTTTGTAAAGTCCTTCAATGCCGTTGTCAAAATCATGGTTTCCAATGGTAGCAACATCATATTTGAGCATGCTCATGAGTTTAAACTCAACTTCACCACCAAAAAAATTAAAGTAAGGGGTTCCTTGAAAAATATCACCGGCATCTAAAAGCAAGGTGTTTGGGTTTTCGCTTCGCACATTTTCAATCAGTGTGGCACGTCTGGCCACACCGCCTTTGTTGGCATTGTCTCCGTCATTGGGTCCAAAAGGTTCTATATGACTGTGCACATCATTGGTATGAAGAATCGTTATTTTACTTGCTTTTGAGTTAGAAAACGAGGACAATCCTAATCCGCTCATGGAAAGAAGTGCGGTGGAAGCAGCCGTTTTTTGAATAAAATTTCTACGTTTCATACCTTAGTTTTTTAGCTTTATAAAGCGTTGGTCTTTTGTTGGGTTGATGGTGTCGTATTTTGTAAAATAGTCGATCAATACATTTCGGATCTTATAATTCAAATCATATAAAGTATCACTTTTTTTGAAAAAATCCATTCGATCACCCCCTTTATACAAGTAATCGTTGGTGGCCACATAATACGTTTTAGAAGGCTCAATTTCTTGACCATTAATCAAAATAGATTGGAAAGTGAGATCTGCATTGAGCACTATTTCCAGGCCCGAAATGGGATGTGCTTTTCCAAAATCCTTTAGATAGGAAGCGAGTTCTAAAACAACACTTCCTTTAAGCGCCGTCACTACCACACTATTTTCAAAGGGCATGATTCCAAAAGCGGTTTTATTGGTCACATCTCCTTTTGATAATATAGAGCGGATCCCACCATGATTCAATAAAACCATATCGAGGTTTTTTCCAGTTCGACTCTTAAATACGGGATTTGAAAGTTCCATCACGGCATCTGCCATCATATTTCCAAGTGCGGTGTTATATTGACCATTTTTTTTTGAATGCGTTTTGGGTGCATAGCTAATTACGGTGTTCATGGCGCTCTCAACGTGGGTTTTATAAGGTTCCATATAGGCGTCAACGGCTGCGTTTGAAGCAAGCTCGGCGTTTACAGAAATATTTTGTGTCTCAATTTTGGTAAGCTGTTTCGAATTGTCACAAGATAAAAACAACGAAAGAAACCCGATAATTTGAATGAATTTATATTTCATTTATAGTACATTTGTATATTCAATAAAAGTACATGTTTTTTAAACAATTGAAAAGTGTATCTATTAAAAAGAATATTGCTTTAATCCTTAAACAAAGACTTAGGGATTTTAAAAGCAGTAAAGTTCAGTCTGTTGGCATTATTTTTGATTATGAAGCGTTTCATGATTACGATTTTTTTCATGATTTATTAAAGGATTTAGGAATCAGGAAAAACAACACCAGATTTATTGCAAAAATCGACGCTAAGAAAACACATCCAAACAGTTGGGATTCATTCTATAGTTTAGAAGATTTTGATTGGTTAGGGAAACATAAAAATAAAGAAATTGATGAATTTGTAGATCAGCCATTTGACGTACTGATTAGTTATTATAAAACAAACACACTAGAACTTAACTTGATAACCGCACTTTCAAAAGCAAATTTCAAGATAGGACTGAATAATGAAGACGATCGTTTACATGATTTTATTATTGAAGTCGATCCGTTAAAAACAGCTATTTTTAAAACAGAATTAATTAAATATTTAACTACCCTAAATAGGTTATAATGAAAGCATTAGTAGGAACAGGTGTCGCATTGATTACACCTTTCAATTCAGATTTAAGCATTGATCATCAGGCCCTAGCAGCCATCGTAGAATTCAACATTTCAAACGGAATTAATTACTTAGTTATTAGTGGTACTACTGGCGAAAGTGCGACGATTAATCCCGAAGAAAAAAAGGCCATTTGCAAAACAATCATTGAAGCAAATAACGGACGTGTTCCGTTGGTGATTGGTATTGGGGGTAATAATACCGCAGCGGTGGTTGAAGAATTAAAGTCGACCGACTTAAGTCCGTTTGCAGCGATTCTTTCGGTGGCGCCTTATTACAGTAAACCAACGCAAGAAGGCTTATATCAACATTTTAAGCATGTAGCAGAAGCGTCTTCTATTCCAGTTATTTTATATAATGTTCCTGGCCGAACTGCCAAAAACATGGAAGCTAGCACGACTCTAAGATTAGCCACTGACTTTGATTCGATCGTAGCCATAAAGGAAGCTGGTAATAATATGGACCAATATTTGGAGTTAATTCAAAATAAACCTACTGATTTTTTAATCATTTCTGGGGATGACGATTTAGTATCCGAGGTTACTTTAGCCGGCGGTTCGGGAGTGATTTCTGTGATAGGACAAGCCTTTCCAAAAGAGTTTTCACAGATGATTCAATTGGGACTCCAAGGCAATAGGAGTGAAGCCAAAGCAATAGAAGCGCGTTTAATGGAAGTGATTGGTCTTATTTTTGAAGAAAATAATCCATCAGGAATCAAAGCAGTTTTTGAGTCTTTAGGACTTTGTGCAGACACGGTTCGATTGCCATTAGTGCCTGCAACCGATGCTCTAAAAGCTAAAATTTCTACCTTCATCGCTAACTTTTAGTTAAATAATCCTTAAACCATATTGCAAGAAATTTTTATAGCTTTAGTTTCGTTGTAATAATAGTTTTTTTTAATCCGTTATAAATCCGTAATTTTGCCCTCATTCTTAAAATATTTATGAAGAATTTTATATACATATTAGTCTTAGTTTTATCCATGAATTCGTGTAGCGAATATCAAAAGGTGTTAAAGAACGAAGATATTGCTGCGAAGTTCAAATTAGGAACCGAGCTTTTTGATGCCGGTAAGTTTGATAAAGCCAATCGGATATTTGTACAAATTGTTCCCAAGTATAGAGGCAAGCCCCAAGCCGAGAAGCTGATGTATATGTACTGTAAAACGTACTATGAAACCAACGATTATTACACTGCTAACTACCAAATGGAGCGCTTTGTAGATGCCTATGCAAAAAGTGAAAAATTAGAAGAAATTGCTTTTTTAGCGGCTAAAAGTTACTACCAACTTTCGCCTGTATTTTCCAAAGATCAAACCGAAACAACACAAGGGTTAGAAAAACTTCAGGAATTTATCAATCGCTATCCTTCATCTCCTTATTTAGTAGAAGCCAACAAATTGGTGAAAGAACTAGATTATAAACTGGAAAAGAAAGCCTACAGTATTGCATTACAGTACAACCAAACAGGCCCTTACCATAGAGATTATAATTCGGCGATTAAGGCTTTTGATAATTTTTTACTCGAATTCCCTGGAACTTCTTTCAAAGAAGATGCGATGTTTTATAAATTTGATTCCGCCTACAAACTAGCGGTTAATAGTGTTGCTTGGAAAGAACAGGAACGCGTTTCAAAGGCGATTTCATATTACAATTCGTTACTTCGTTCTTTTCCAGAACCCAAAAACGCAAAACAACTTCAAAAAATGTTTGAAGATTTAGATTCAATACAAAATAATTCAACAACCACTAAAGGTTAATATTTCATTATGGACTTAAAAAAAGTAAATGCACCCGTTAATACAGAAACATACGATCGTAATAAGGTTGATGCGCCAACGCAAAATATCTATGAAGCGATTTCTGTAATTTCTCGCAGAGCAGAGCAAATCAATACCGATATTCGTAAAGAATTGATTGATAAGCTTGAAGAATTTGCGACTTATAATGACAGCTTAGAAGAAGTGTTTGAAAATAAGGAACAAATTGAAGTTTCTAAGTTCTATGAGCGTCTTCCTAAGCCACATGCTTTAGCAGTTCAAGAATGGTTAAATGAGAAAATTTACTACCGTAGTGTAGATGAAGATTCTCAAGAAAAATAACAGATGTCAATTTTACGCGGTAAAAATATTCTTTTAGGAATTACTGCCGGTATTGCTGCGTACAAATCAGCATCCATCGTTAGATTGTTTGTCAAAGCAGGTGCGAATGTCAAAGTCATTTTGACACCTGCTGCGAAAGACTTTATAACCCCTCTTACACTTTCTACACTTTCTAAAAACCCTGTAATTTCATCGTTTACTCAAGACACTGATGACAATGCAGTTTGGAATAATCACGTCGATTTGGGCTTATGGGCCGACCTTTTTTTGGTGGCACCAGTGACTGCAAATACGCTTTCTAAAATGGCTTCTGGTCGCAGTGATAATTTTCTTGTCGCAACCTATCTTTCTGCTAAATGCCCTGTTTATTTTGCACCGGCAATGGATTTAGATATGTACAAACACCCCACCACTAAAGCTTCTTTAGAGACCCTACAATCCTTTGGAAATATTTTAATTCCAGCTACTTCGGGAGAATTAGCCAGTGGACTTGTTGGTGAAGGACGCATGGCGGAACCCGAAGCGATTGTCAGTCATATTGAATCTCATATTTTAAAAGAACTGTCTCTGTTTGGAAAAACCATCCTTGTAACGGCGGGTCCCACCTATGAGGCCATTGATCCTGTACGGTTTATTGGAAATCATTCCAGTGGATTAATGGGCTTTGAAATTGCCAATAAGGCGGCTCAACTAGGCGCTGAGGTTATTTATATTACAGGTCCCACACACTACAGCTCTAATCACTCCCGTATTACCACCATTCCCGTGGTGAGTGCCCAAGAAATGTATACACAGGTGCACGCGCACTTTCAATCTGTTGATGTTGCAATTTTATCGGCTGCAGTGGCCGATTATAAACCTAAACATGTTGCCACCTCCAAAATAAAAAAGGCGGAATCTACGTTATCATTAGAATTAGAAAAAACAAAAGATATTTTGGCATCGCTAGGCAAAATTAAATCCCATCAAATTTTAGTTGGGTTTGCCCTAGAAACAAATGACGAAGTAGACAACGCGATTAAAAAGTTAAAATTTAAAAATTTAGACCTAATTGTGTTAAATTCGTTAAATGATAAAGGGGCTGGATTTGGAGGCACTTCAAATAAAGTCACTTTTATCGATAAAAACCTAGCTCAAACGGCGTTTCCTTTAAAATCAAAAGCAGACGTTGCTACTGATATAATGAATGAACTTTTAAAACAAATCAATGCGTAAATTAATTGTTTTAGTGGCTATTTTAACCTCTATGTACGGAGGTTCGCAAGAGCTTAATTGCTCGGTTATTGTCAATGCACAACAAACAGGAAATGAGAACAATCAGTTGTTTAAAACCCTCGAAAAACAACTCAACGAATTTGTAAACAAGACCCGTTGGACGGATCAAACCTTCAAACCTCAAGAACGCATTGAATGTAGTATGGTCATTACCATACAAGATAATCAATCGGATGTCTTTCAAGGAACGATTCAGATTCAATCGGCTCGACCTGTTCACAATTCCTATTACTCGAGTTCAGTTTATAATTTTAATGATAAAAACTTTAATTTCAATTACTTACAGTATCAAAACCTTAATTTTAATTCCACTCAGTTTGAATCTAATTTAGTGTCTGTGATTGCCTTTCATGTTTATATGATTTTGGGGATGGATGCCGATACATTTGAGCTAAATGGTGGCGATGCGCATTACAAACAAGCACAAGATATTGTGAATTATTCACAACAAAGTAATTCGATTGGTTGGCAGCCACCATCTGGAGGAGCTCAAACTCGAAGCGCCTTAATTAATAATGTATTGTCTCCAACCTTTAAAGAGTTTCGAACCGTTCTATTTGGATACCACTTACAAGGATTGGATTTGATGGCATCGGATGTGAAACAAGCAAAGTCGGCAATTGTAGAGGCCTTAACTCAATTTGAGACCTTACACAGAAGGCGACCCAATTCGTTTCTTCTTCGAGTGTTTTTTGATGCCAAAGCAGATGAAATCTCAGATCTTTTTTCTGGGGGGCCAACGGTTAATATTGCAGATTTAGTCTCTACGTTATCCAAAATTGCCCCGATGCATTCTTCAAAGTGGCGCAACATAAAATTTTAAATATTTTTCGATTTCATTTCAAATTAGTTTAAGAGATAGTTTATCTTAGTTGCTAAATAATCAACATATTGCTTTCAGAACTATCCATAAAAAATTATGCATTAATTGAGTCTCTTCAGGTTCATTTTGAGGCCGGATTCACTAGCATTACTGGAGAAACAGGGGCTGGTAAATCTGTTTTGTTAGGAGGCTTGGCTTTGGTTCTTGGCAAACGAGTCGATTTCTCAAATATTAATGACGCTTCTAAAAAGTGTATTATTGAAGCCAGTTTTAATATTGATAATTTTAATTTAAATCAATTTTTCGAAGACAACGATCTCGATTTTGATTCGCATACCATCCTACGAAGAGAAGTGTTACCATCTGGAAAGTCTAGAGCATTTATCAATGATTCCCCCGTGAATCTTTCTGTTTTAGCAAATCTGGGTGAGCAATTAATCGATATTCATTCGCAACAACAAACACAAGAGTTAACAAGTGACGATTTTCAATTTCAAATCATTGATGCCCTAGCGAACAACAGCACCACAGTTTTGGACTATCAACAACTTTTGAAATCGTACAAAACGACTCAAAAACAATTAAACGACTTAAAAACCTCAAAATTACAATCTGAAAAAGATCAGGATTATCAATCCTTTCTTTTAAATGAATTATCTGAAGCAAAACTCCAAACCATTCATTTAGAGGCGCTCGAAATTGAATACAACACTCTAAATAATGTAGAGCTTATTCAATCCGAACTTACTTTAGCCAATCAACTCATAAGTACGGAAGATCTAGGCGTGGCTTCCAATCTTAGGACGCTTAAACAACTGTTTCATAAATTGGCAGATATTTCTTCTATCTATCAAGCTTTATCAGATCGCATTCAAAGTGTGGCGATTGAATTGGATGATATTTTTAGTGATATTGAAACCGAGCAATCAAAAATTGAGGTCAATCCATCACGTTTAAGTGAAATTGATCTCATTCTTCAAACCGTTCATAATTTATTTGCCAAACATTCCGTGAATTCTGTGGAGGCATTGATTGATATTGAAGCCCATTTAGCGTCGCAGTTGGATACCTTAGCTTCTTTAGACGATTCCATTGCCACCGTCGAAAAAACACTAGAATCGATCGTAAAACAGCTTGATAGCTGTGCCAAAACGATACACAAACAACGCCTTCAGGTACTTCCGGATTTAATAGAGCAATTAGAAACAATTTTGACGGATTTGGGAATGCCAAACGCCCGTTTTAAATTGCTATTAAACCCCTCGGAAACCTATCTATACAACGGAAAAGATCATTTAGAATTTTTATTTACGGCCAATAAAGGGGCTTCATTTTTACCACTTAAAAAAGCAGCTTCTGGTGGCGAGCTTTCAAGAATTATGTTGGCCATCAAATCGGTATTATCTAAATACCAACAGTTACCCACTATTATGTTCGATGAAATTGACACCGGTGTTTCTGGAGAAATTGCGCATAAAATGGGCGATATAATGGCGCAAATGAGTGCCTATATGCAAGTGTTTTCAATTACCCACTTACCACAAATTGCGGCCAAAGGGCAGTCACATTTTAAAGTTTTTAAACAAGATATTCAGGAGACGACTGTCACCTCTCTTAAAAAATTATCAAAAGAGGAACGTGTCGAAGAAATTGCACAAATGCTTGGCGGGAAAGAATTATCGGCATCGGCAATCGCCCATGCGAATCAGTTATTGAATTAATGTTATATTTGCCCCAGAAATTAAATAAACACCGACACTTAAATATATAATTATGTCTTACAATTTACTAAAAGGAAAACGTGGAATTATTTTTGGCGCTTTAGACCCCAATTCAATCGCATGGATCACAGCCGAACGGGTTCATGAAGAAGGTGGTACGTTTGTATTGTCCAACGCACCCATTGCAATGCGTATGGGTAAAATAGATGAATTGGCTAAAAAAACAGGTTCACAAGTGATTGCGGCAGACGCGACTTCTATTGAAGATTTAGAAAATTTAGTACAACAAGCTACAGAAATTTTAGGCGGTAAGCTCGATTTTGTATTGCACTCTATTGGAATGTCAATTAACGTACGAAAAGGCCGTGCCTATACCGATCAAAAATACGACTGGACGCAAAAAGGAACCGATGTTTCTGCAATGTCCTTTCACAAAGTGATGCAAACGCTTTACAAACACGACGCGATGAACGAATGGGGAAGTATTGTAGCGCTTACGTATATGGCAGCACAACGGGTGTTTCCAGATTATAACGACATGGCAGATAACAAAGCCTATTTAGAAAGTATTGCCAGAAGCTTTGGATACTTCTTTGGGCGCGACAAAAACGTTCGTGTTAATACCATCTCACAATCGCCAACGCCCACCACTGCTGGTAAAGGAGTAAAAGGATTTGATGGCTTTATTGCTTATGCTGATAAAATGTCGCCTTTAGGAAATGCAACCGCTTTGGATTGCGCCAATTATACCGTATCTCTATTTAGCGATTTAACCAAACGTGTAACCCTTCAAAACTTGTTTAATGATGGTGGTTTTAGCAATATGGGCGTTAGTGATGCAGTGATGGATACATTTACAGAAGATAAGTAAGTAACTCATAATTATAATATACCTAAACCCATAGATTTGCTGTGGGTTTTTTTGTGCTAAATACTATAATGTTTAATATTTTAATAAAATAATTAAACATTATATTTGTAACCTATCACAACTAATAATAACCTTTCATGAAAAAAACAACTTTTATATCAGTTGCTATTTGTTTTGCTATCAATACTTTTGCGCAAACGTGTCTAGCACCAAGCACTGCATCAGTAAGTCAAATCACGTCTACATCGGCTACGTTTTTATGGAATATAGTCAATAATGCAGAGACTTGGAACATTAAATATGGAGCTCAAGGCTTTGCGCAAGGAGAAGCAACTACGACTGTTACTTCATCTTCTGAATATGCACTTTCGGAGCTCACAGCAAACACAATCTATGACTTTTATGTGCAAGCGGACTGTGGGTCAGGGGATATGAGTACATGGGGAGGGCCTTTTACATTTACAACCACATGTGATGCGGTAACAACGTTCCCGTGGACTGAGGATTTTGAAGACGTTACAATACCAAACTTACCCTCATGCTGGTCTGAAAACAATTATAATTCCGATGAAGATTTTTGGGTAACAACTGATGGTTATGGACTTGCCAGTAGTGCAGCATTTATCGATACGTATTATAATGAAGGAGACAATGATGACTATTTAATACTCCCTCCATTTACATTAACAGGAAATGAGCGTCTAAAATTCAGTGTAAAATCTATAATCCCTGCTGGAATAAATGAATATAGAGTTGTGTTGTCAACGTCTAATACTGACCCCTCAAGTTTTGACCAAACCTTAATGACTTTAACTCAAGCGCCTGGAACCTATACACAACAGCTGATTGATTTAAGTGACTATTCAGAAACTGTTTTTATAGCTATTCATGTTCCAGCTAATAGTCTTGATGGTTATGCTTTATTCGTTGATGATTTTACTCTTGAAACGATTCCATTATGTCCAGAACCTGTTAATTTAACAGACACTAACATCACTACTACGTCTGTTAATATAGGTTGGACAGCAGGAGCATCAGAAGCGGCTTGGAACATAGAATATGGAGTTTCTGGTTTTACGCAAGGCGATGGTTCAGCAACTACGGTTGCTGCTTCAGAAAATCCTTATTCACTTATGGATCTCACTCCAAATACAAACTATGACATCTATGTGCAAGCGGACTGTGGAACAAGTGGGACGAGTGTGTGGATAGGGCCACTAGCTATTTTTACAGGGTATTGTGTACCCTCATCTTCAGACGCTTCAACTTTTATCGATAGTGTAACTACAACTGGAGCACCTTTAAATTTAAATAATGGTGCTGATGGATATACGAATAATGGTTATGGAGATTACTTTAGTACGCATGCGATCCAATCTTTAGCAGGAGGTTCGTTTGATTTGACTGCAACTATTGTAGGAGGAACCGTTGGATTTTCAGCGTGGATTGATTATGACAACAATTCAATATTTGACCCTTCAACTGAAGTTGTTTTCAGTACCGAAAGTTATGGAAATGGGCCGTTTACGACAACAATAACGTTACCGGCAACACTTCCAGATGGTGATTATAGAATGCGACTAATCATTGATTTTGAAGATGAAGCCCCTAATGAAGATGCCTGTGCTTTCATTTCAACGAGAGCAGAAGCCGAAGATTATAAAATCACGGTTGATTCCTCTTTAGGAATCGATGCCGTATCAAAGTCTAGTTTCACCTATTTCCCGAACCCTGTAAGCCATGTGTTGTCCATCAATGCGTCCGCAAGTATAGATGGTATTACTATTTACAATATGTTAGGGCAAACGGTTGTGAGATCAACACCAAACACAACAACAACTGCTGTTGACATGTCTGGGTTTCAGTCAGGCGCTTACTTTGTTCAAGTAGCCATCAACAACAGTATAGAAACTGTACGAGTGATTAAAAATTAAGTTTTTAAGATATATCAAGCCTCGCTAGTTTATTAGCGAGGCTTTTTTATACCACATCAACTCACTACAATTCAATCACTTTGTGTAACTTTGTCACTATGATTGCAAGTGATTTTTCGTTTATCATTCCAGTTTTTAACCGTCCAGAAGAAATTAGAGAACTTCTAGAAAGCTTTTGTGCTTTAGAATCGCCAAAGACCTTTGAAATTGTCATCATTGAAGATGGCTCTACTTTAGACGCAAAACGCATTGTCGATCAATTTCAAGACGCTCTCAAAATTAGCTATTACGCCAAAGAAAATACAGGGCCTGGACATTCCAGAAACTACGGTATGGAACGTGCCAAAGGCCGTTATTTTATTATTTTAGATTCAGATTGTATTCTGCCACCGCCTTATTTGGAAGCCGTTCTTTCCAAACTAAACACCTGCTATGTTGATGGGTTTGGAGGGCCAGATGCTGCCAAAGATACTTTTACAGACCTCCAAAAAGCAATTAATTTTTCGATGACGTCTTATATGACCACTGGCGGTATTCGTGGCGGAAAAATCTCGGTCGAAAATTATGAACCCCGAAGTTTTAATATGGGGATTTCTAAAGAAGCCTTTCAAGCTACAGGTGGGTTTGGACGAATTCACCCAGGAGAAGATCCCGATTTGTCCATTCGACTCAAAGAAATGGGTTACCAGTTACATCTTATCCCTGAAGCTTTTGTATTTCATAAGCGCCGCATTTCATTAGAAAGTTTTTATACACAAGTTCATAAATTTGGACAAGCCCGCCCCATCCTTAATAAATGGCACCCACAATCCAAACGTTTGACCTATTGGTTTCCAACAGTGTTTACTCTAGGTTTTGTGATAAGTAGCCTAGTGGCCTTTATTGGGTTTTACGAGTTTTTAATCATTTATGGATTGTATTTTTTAGCCGCTATGATCGGTGCTTTTCGCACCTCAAACAATATCATTGTAGCTTTTTTAGTACTTCCCGCTATTTGTATTCAGTTTTTTGGCTATGGGTTTGGCTTTCTAAAGGCGACTCTAAAACTGGGGCTTTCTACGAAAGATGAGACGCTCTTATTTCCTAATTTATTTTTCAGAGCCCAATGATAAAAAAAATTAAAAACATAAAATCTAATCTAATACAAGGCAAACGTTTGAATGTTTTTGTCTTGTTTTTGTCCTTGTCTTTTTTGATTTCATTACTCTCAAAACTATCAAATACGTATACACAAACGCTTCAATTTGAATTGCAACCAACGCAGATCGAATCCAATGAACTGATTGTGTCTAAGAGATCAAAAGCCATAAATGTCACACTTTCTGGACGCGGCTTTGAGCTTTTGAAATATTATATTTCGGAGCCTGTAATCGACGTTGATTTTTCACAATTAAATAAAGATAAAACTCATTATTATTGGACGGAACGAAATCAGCTTGAAAAAATTATTAATCATTTTGATGCTAAAATTACGGTAAAGGCTATTAACCCAGATACCGTTTTATTTGCCTATGACCATCAATTTATTAAAAAAATACCCGTCACGGTTTTGATAAACCCAAGCTTTGCAGTGGGCTATGATTTGGTTGATTCGTATCGGTCTGTGCCCGATTCAATCACTGTTATTGGGCCTGAATCAATATTAAAATCAATGACAACGGTTCGTACAAAACTTCTAAATTTAAGTGCTTTGAACTCCAATATTGATCAGGATGTCGACTTGGAACTACCTATACTATCAAATCAACTTAAATATTCCCATCAAACGGTTTCTTTAAGTGCTGAGGTTGCTAAATTCACTGAAGGTAGCGTCAATGTACCTGTCACTATTATCAACGTCCCCAAAGCTGTTAATATTAACTTTTTCCCTAAAGAAATCCCCGTTATTTTTTATGCAACTTTAAAGGCGTATAACAGCATCGATGCGGGTGATTTTTCTGTGGAATGTGATTTTAATTCCTTGAATATAGATAACAATTATTTGAACCCTGTTTTAGTAAACCAACCCATTAATATAAAAACGGCCAAACTAAAAGTAACGCAGTTAGAATATGTAATCACGCCTAAGAATGACTAAAATTGTAGGACTTACGGGTGGTATTGGTAGTGGGAAAACCACTGTGGCTCGGCTATTTGAAGCATTGGGAGTGCCAATTTATATAGCGGACGAGGAAGCCAAAACCTTGATGCAGAATTCTGAAATGATACAACGAGAATTAATTCAGTTATTAGGCGAATCGTGTTATGTAGATGGTCAGCTAAACAGATCTTTTATTGCCTCTAAAGTATTTAATGACAAATCGTTATTACACCAAATAAATGCGATCGTTCATCCAAAAGTAGCCGCTCATTTTGAACGTTGGTTGACCAAACAACACGCCCCCTATGTCATCAAAGAAGTGGCAATTCTCTTTGAGACGAAATCTCAAAATAAATTTGATTTTATTCTCACGGTGACGGCACCCACAGAAACGCGTATCCAACGGGTGATCAATAGAGATCAAAAAACGAAAAAGGACATCGAATCTATTATTGATAACCAGCTGCCAGAGTCTCAAAAAATGAGTCAATCTGATTTTGTTATTCATAACAACTCACTTTTAGAAACAGAAATAAATATTCAAAATATTCACAAGGAAATTTTGAATAAAATCAAGAATTCGTAAAAATTTAACATTTGTGTTAAGCTAAGGTTAAAACCAATTTTAACATCAATTAAAGTCTTAATTTTGAGTAATGAATAAACGATTATTCGCCTTATTGGTTATTTTGATGAGTCTATCACTCATCGGAATTATTTTTGTTCAAGCGTATTACATTAATAATGCGCTAGAAACAAAAGAAGAACAATTCACTTTCAACGTAAAAAAAGCATTGACGTATACTACGAATCAAGTTGCTGACACTGAGTACAAGAAATATGTCAAAGCACTCAATAAAATCATTTCAGACGGCAAAGAGCCTGATACCACTGCGATCCGTAATATTACCGTCTACAAGCAGGACAATACCACCAATCAAATTATTATTTATAACACGGGTGTCCTCGAAGAAAACTTTAAAGTTCCCTCGCTTATCGATCTAAACATCGATAGTTTAGGTCTGAGTAATTTTAGAGGAAAAACTACCACCAAAATTTATGATAACAATGTTTTAGGTGGTGATTTGATTTCTACGACTGAACAGTCTTTTGAGAAAGTTCTTAATATGGACAAACTACAAAAGGCCACCTTTGAATCTCAATACAACTCTGAAATTAAAAACACGCCCATTCATCAACGCGTTTCGGTCGAAGGTATCCAGAAATTATTGAGTAATAAATTAGGAGAAAACAACATTGATATTGAGTTTGAATTTGCCATTTTCCATCATGATCTTGGAACCAAGATTCAATCTCAAAATTTCGTACAAACGTTGATCCCAACCATTGGGGCTCCCATTTTTTTAGATGATAATGATGAGAGTGATTTTAAACTTTATATTAATTTCCCAGAACGAAAAAAATTCATCATTTCCTCCATTATTGGGGTCACTCTTTTATCGGTCTTATTCACCCTGATTATCATTATTGCGTATACTAGTGCTTTGTATCAATTGATTAAACAGCGTAAAATATCTCAAATGAAATCAGATTTCATTAACAATATGACGCATGAATTTAAAACCCCTATTGCGACGATTAATCTTGCTTTAGATGCGATTAAAAACCCCAAAATAATCAATGATCAGGAAAAAGTTAAACGCTATCTTCGAATGATTAAAGAAGAAAATAAGCGAATGAACGCTCAAGTTGAAAATGTTTTACGAATTTCTCAGCTTCAAAAAAAGCAACTCAATATTAGTAAAGAACGACTTAAGTTACACGATCTAATTGAAGATGCAATCACACATGTAGAGCTTATTGTAGAAGATCGAAATGGCTATATCAATACTCATTTTAATGCCCCTAAATCCTCGATACTAGCCAATGAAACCTATTTCACAAATGTGATTGTTAATGTTTTGGACAATGCCATAAAATATTCTGACGATGCTCCCAAAATTGATGTGTACACAGAAAATGTCGGTAACAATATTATTCTAAGTATTAAAGATCAAGGAAAGGGTATGAATAAAGCCGTACAAAAACGTATATTTGAAGAGTTTTATAGAGAATATACAGGCGATGTTCATAATGTAAAAGGGCATGGGCTTGGCTTAGCAAATGTGAAACGTATTGTAGAAAATCACCAAGGAATTGTTTCTGTCGATAGTGAAAAAGGCAGAGGAAGTACTTTTATTATAAAATTACCATTAATAGCTTAATATCATGGAAGAAAGTTTAAAAAAAATATTACTAGTTGAAGATGACCCAAATTTTGGAACGGTTCTAAAAGAGTATTTGTCAATCAATGGCTACGAAGTAACGCACACCAAGAATGGAATGGAAGGCTACGAGAAGTTTAAAAAAACCGATTACCATTTGTGTATTTTGGATGTAATGATGCCGTACAAAGATGGGTTTACGCTTGCCAAAGAAATCCGTGAAAAGAACACAGAAATTCCTATTATTTTCCTCACTGCTAAAGCGCTTAAGGAAGATGTTTTAAAAGGATATAAAGTGGGAGCAGATGATTATTTGAACAAACCTTTTGATAGCGAAGTATTGCTAATGAAGATCAAAGCCATTATTCAACGCAAAACCGTAGACACCCTAGCGGATAGTAAGCAGTTTGAGTTTACTATCGGCGAATTTAGTCTTAATTCGAAGCTTCGTTTTCTAAGTCACAAGGGTGATAAACCTGCAAAGTTATCTCCGAAAGAAAATGAATTACTACGGTTATTGATTTTACATGAAAATGATTTAATGCCGAGAGAAATTGCACTGACCAAAATATGGAGAGATGACAATTATTTCACTTCTCGAAGTATGGATGTTTATATTGCCAAATTAAGAAAATATTTAAAGTTAGATCC